>CANQBN010000160.1 GCA_947588855.1 uncultured Lachnospiraceae bacterium | reverse complement strand
ACAGAGAAGCTCTTCTATGAAAGTTGGTGAAACACCAGGAAATGGAGAAGAATCACCAAGTTTTGGAGAAGAACCAAGTTTCCGTTAACCGTAAATTACAATAAAAAAAGAGCTCCCGGCCGGATTCGAACCGGCGACCTACGCATTACGAATGCGTTGCTCTACCAGCTGAGCCACGGAAGCATCTTTTCTCAAAAAATGCTCTGAACGCTTATGCATCCAAAGCATCTTTGAATGACCTCGCCGGGAATCGAACCCGGGTTTACGCCGTGAGAGGGCGTCGTCTTAGCCGCTTGACCACGAGGCCTTACTTATCGAGGGGAAATCGAGGCGACGGGATTCGAACCCACGGCCTCTGCGTCCCGAACGCAGCGCTCTACCAAACTGAGCCACGCCTCGATACCTTTGGTAGTATAATATGGATTATGTGAATTGTCAAGCACATTTTGTAATTTTTTCGGAGCGTTTTTCGGAGTGATTTTAACAGGCGTGGCATAACCTGAATTTATAATATCCATTCCTATTATTTAGTTGACAAATATCTGCGTGATTGATAAGATAAGGGTTAATTACATCACAGAAAGTGGGAGATTTATGGACAGAATTGTTTTGTCGCTTCTTGTGGATAATACGTCCGGTGTGCTGAGCCGGGTGGCTGGTCTGTTCAGCCGCCGCGGTTATAATATTGAGAGCCTTACGGTGGGAGAGACAGCCGATCCCCGTTATTCCAGGATGACTGTGGTTTCAACCGGAGATCAGGAGATTCTGGAGCAGATTGAGAAACAGCTGCGCAAGCTGGAGGATGTTCGGGATATCAAGGAATTGAAGCCGGGACATTCCGTATATCGTGAACTGATTATGGTGAAGGTACGCGCCAACGCCATGGAACGTCAGGCAATCAGCGCCATCTCTGATATTTTCCGCGCTACGATCGTGGATGTGGGCAAACAGTCTCTGACGGTAATGCTGACAGGAGACCAGTCCAAGCTGGATGCTCTTATTAATCTTTTGGGTGATTATGAGATTCTGGAGCTGGCAAGGACAGGCCTGACCGGTCTTTCAAGAGGCGCGGACGATGTGAGGTATCTGCCGTAGTTTGTGTGTACGCTAGAGTGTCGGCCTGGGAAGGGGTTTCAGATCCGGCGGGCACTTTAACATAAGTAATTCAGATTTTAGAGGAGGAACTAAGGAAATGGCAAAGATTTATTATCAGGAAGATTGTAACTTATCTATGCTGGAAGGCAAGACCATCGCTGTTATCGGATACGGCAGCCAGGGCCACGCTCATGCGCTGAACGCGAGGGAGTCCGGATGCCATGTGATCATCGGCCTGTACGAGGGCAGTAAGTCCTGGGCAAAGGCTGAGGCACAGGGATTTGAGGTTTATACTGCTGCGGAAGCGGCCAAGAAGGCTGATATCATTATGATTCTGATCAATGATGAGCTGCAGGCTGATATGTACAAGAAAGATATCGCCCCCAATCTGGAGGCCGGCAATATGCTGATGTTCGCTCATGGCTTCAACATTCATTTCGGATGCATCAAACCGCCCAAGGATGTTGACGTCACCATGATCGCTCCCAAGGGCCCGGGCCACACGGTTCGTTCCGAGTACCTGGAGGGTAAGGGTGTTCCCTGCCTGGTAGCTGTTGAGCAGGATGCCACCGGCAAGGCGCTGGATATGGCTCTGGCTTACGCGTTGGCTATCGGCGGCGCGAGAGCAGGCGTTCTGGAGACCACTTTCCGCACCGAGACCGAGACCGATCTGTTCGGCGAGCAGGCTGTTCTGTGCGGCGGCGTGTGCGCTCTGATGCAGGCTGGGTTTGAGACCCTGGTTGAAGCCGGGTACGATCCCAGAAATGCGTATTTCGAATGTATCCATGAGATGAAGCTGATTGTTGACCTGATCTATCAGTCCGGTTTCGCAGGCATGAGATATTCCATCTCCAATACTGCCGAATACGGCGATTATGTGACTGGTCCTAAGCTGATCACCGAGGAGACCAAGAAGACCATGAAGAAGATTCTGTCCGACATCCAGGACGGTACCTTTGCCAAGGAGTTCCTGCTTGACATGTCCCCGGCCGGCCGCCAGGTACATTTCCAGGCTATGCGTAAGAAAGCTGCCGAGCATCCCGCTGAGAAGATCGGTGAGGAGATCCGCAAGCTGTACAGCTGGAACAATGAGGACAGCAAGCTGATCAACAACTAAGGGAATTTTGCTTCGCAAAATTCCCGCTACTCAAACGTAGCGCAGCGGAGTTTGAGTTTCCCGTTATTCTGCCGATACGCAAACGTAGTAACGCAAAGCGTTACGGAGTTCGCGTTTCCCGTCGCTACTCAAACGTAGCGCAGCGGAGTTTGAGTTTCCCGCTATTTCCGATACGCAAACGCAGCAACGCAAAGCGCAGCGGAGTTTGGGTTTTCCGTTATTCCCGCTGCCATACTGACGTAATTAAAAGGCCCTGGACTTTGTGTTCAGGGCCTTTTTTTGCCGCAGGCAGCCGTATTTTCAATGAATGCCGGACGGCAGCGGTATTTTCAGCGTATGAATGGTAAGCCTTGCAATTTGCGTCCATTTTTTGTATACTATATATTGAGGTAATATTATAAGGAGGCAATACATAGTGGCAGGCAAATCAAAAAGCAGCAGAAATTCAGGAAACAAAAAGGCGGCTTCCGGTTCTAAGAAACGCAGTCAGAAACAGGTTCAGGAAACGGAAGACAGCTTTATTTATACTGAAATAGCGATTATCGCGGCATTTGCGGTAGCCGTTTTATGCTTTTTAAGTAATTTTCGCCTCTGCGGGGCTCTGGGCGATGTGCTGAGAGCCGTTCAGCTGGGGCTTTTCGGGATGATCGGTTATGCAGCTCCCATTTTGCTATTTATGGGGACATGCTTTATTCTGGCTAATCGCGGGAGCGCTCTGGCCAGGATCAAGATGGCGGCTGTCATTGCGGGTGTTTTGGTTCTCTGCGGCCTGGCTCAGGTGATCTTCGGCGGCGGATATGTGCCGGAACTGAAACTGGCCGATATTTATGCCAGCTGCGCGGAGACGGGTATGGGCGGAGGCGTGCTGGGCGGTATTCTGGTTCTCGGGATCGGCTCGGTTCTGGGGACTGTCGGCGTCTATCTGGTTCTTCTGGTAGGACTGGTTATCTGTATCGTATGTATTACGGAGAAATCGGTTGTCTCCGTAGTAAAGAAAGGGAGCGGAAAGGCGTATCAGTATGCCAGAGAGGACGTAGAGAGGCGTCATGAGATTCATCAGGAAAAAAAGGAAGAACGTCGGAGACTGCGTGAAGAGCAGAAAGTCAGGGGCGTGAATCTGAATTCCACCAAGATCGAGGCTCCTTTGGAGATTCCGGTATCGGAGGAGTATGAGCCGGATGATTACGTATCGGAAGATTACGCGTCGGAGGAGTATGAGCCGCAGGATTATGTGCCGGATGCCCGCGGAACCTATGATGACCCGGAGGAAGATTACGTTCCTGGTCCTACGGTGTGGTCCGGAGGTAAGCAGGATGGTTCTGTGCCCGAATTTGATCCGGAAGTGGGCAATCAGATATTTATGGACGGACTCCTGCCTGAACCGGGCAGAGATGGCGTTGATGTCCGGAGCAAAGCCGATATCTTTACGGGCAGGATCAACATGCCGCCTTTGTATATCGATCCGGAGGATGATTCGGTTCCGTTTGATGAAGAAGCTTCTCCTGAAAAACCGGCAGATTATGCTGCGGATGTTTACGGAGTCGGAGAATCCGATGGCAGCGACGGCGGCGATGATTACGCGGCGGGCGGAACCGTAAATGTTGAGACGGCAGTCGAAAACGATGTTTATGAACCGGTTTCCGGTGAAGATGCCGGTGACTTCCGTGCGGCCGTTGAATTCACTGTTCCGGAAGAAAGTAAGCGGGTGGTCACCGCTACAGGAAAGATCATAGAGAGTGATACGGAAGCCCTTAAGAAGAAACTGGAGGCCAGCAGAAAAGAAGCACGGGAGACCAGGAACGAGGGTGTGGACGCGGAGATTGCCGCAAAGCCTGTCATTAAGAAGGAATATGTATTTCCGCCGATGAATTTGCTGAAACGCGGCAGCGGAAACGGCAATTCCCACTCAGAGAAGGAATACCGGGAGACGGCTGTCAAGCTGCAGCAGACGCTGCGTGATTTCGGCGTAGGCGTTACGGTGACGGACGTCAGCTGCGGACCTTCCGTTACCAGATATGAACTTCATCCGGAGCAGGGCGTAAAGGTAAGTAAGATTGTAGGTCTGGCGGATGATATCAAGCTGAGTCTGGCAGCTGCGGATATCCGTATTGAAGCGCCCATTCCCGGTAAGTCGGCCGTAGGCATTGAGGTTCCCAATAAGGAGAATAATGTGGTTTATCTCAGGGAAGTGCTGGAGACGCCGGAATTTCTGGACAGCAAATCCCGCCTGACATTTGCCGTAGGCAAGGATATCGGAGGCCAGGTTGTAGTGACGGATATAGCCAGGATGCCTCATCTGCTGATTGCGGGTTCTACCGGCTCCGGCAAATCAGTCTGCATCAACACGCTGATCATGAGTATCATTTACAAGGCCAGTCCGGACGATGTGAAGGTCATCATGGTAGACCCGAAGGTGGTGGAGCTGAGCGTATACAACGGGATCCCGCATCTTCTGATTCCGGTGGTGACCGACCCCAAGAAGGCGTCGGGAGCCCTGAACTGGGCGGTGGCGGAGATGGACGACCGTTACAAGAAGTTTGCCCAGTACAATGTCCGCGACCTGAAGGGCTATAACGCAAAGGTTGAGGCCATTAAGGACATAGAGGATGAGAATAAGCCGGCCAGGATGCCTCAGATCGTCATTATCATTGATGAGCTGGCCGACCTGATGATGGTCGCTCCGGGCGAGGTGGAGGCTTCCATCTGCCGTCTGGCCCAGCTGGCCAGAGCTGCCGGAATCCACCTGGTAATTGCCACGCAGAGACCGTCAGTGGACGTTATCACAGGACTGATCAAGGCCAATGTTCCTTCCAGGATTGCTTTTGCCGTGTCTTCCGGAGTGGACTCCCGCACGATTCTGGATATGGTGGGCGCAGAAAAACTTCTGGGTAAGGGCGACATGCTGTTCTATCCGGCGGGAATGACGAAGCCGCAGCGCGTTCAGGGAGCTTTCGTGTCAGATTCCGAGGTTTCCAAAGTGGTGGAATTTTTGACAGATCAGGAGCTGGGAGCCGGGTACAGCGAGGAAATTCAGAATCAGATTTCCATGCCGTCTGGGATGATCGGCGGCGACGGACGCAGTGAAAGGGATGAATATTTTGCTCAGGCCGGCAAATTCATCATCGAGAAGGAGAAAGGGTCTATTGGCATGCTGCAGCGGATGTTTAAGATCGGCTTCAACCGCGCGGCCAGGATTATGGATCAGTTGGCTGAGGCAGGAGTTGTAGGCGATGAGGAGGGTACCAAACCCAGGAAAGTGCTCATGACGCTGGAGGAGTTTGAGGCCATGCTGCGGGAAGAGTAGAAGATTACAGCCGGAGGACGCAGAGAGCCTTTGGGCTGTGGCGCGGTCCGCAGACAGCGGACGGAACAAAGATGAGTCTGCCGTTTCAGAGAGAGCGGCAGCGGCAAACAGGATAATACGCACAGGAGGATTGCACATGAAGACAGACATTCAGATTGCACAGGAATCAACCATGCTTCCCATTAAGGAGGTTGCCGCCGCATACGGCATCTCGGAGGACGACCTGGAACTGTACGGAAAGTACAAGGCGAAGCTGACGGATGAATTGTGGGAGCAGGTGAAGGACAGAAAAGACGGCAGGCTGGTTCTGGTGACGGCTATCAATCCGACGCCGGCCGGCGAGGGAAAGACGACTACCAGCATAGGGCTGGCAGACGCCCTGAACCGTCTGAATAAGAAAACCATGCTGGCTCTGAGAGAACCGTCTTTAGGGCCCTGCTTCGGGATTAAAGGAGGAGCGGCCGGAGGCGGATACGCCCAGGTGGTTCCCATGGAAGACCTGAATCTGCATTTTACAGGAGATTTCCACGCCATCACTTCGGCTAACAACCTGCTGGCGGCTCTTCTGGACAACCATATCCAGCAGGGCAACGCCCTGGGTATTGATACCCGCCAGGTGCTTTGGAAACGGTGTCTGGACATGAACGACCGGGCCCTGAGAAATATTGTCATCGGCCTGGGGGCCAAGGCAGACGGATTTGTCCGCGAAGATCATTTTATCATCACGGTTGCGTCCGAGATTATGGCGATTCTGTGTCTGGCCGACAATATGGCGGACTTAAAGGAGCGTCTGGGACGCATTATCGTGGCTTATACGCACGAGGGTAAACCGGTCACGGCAAAAGACCTGAAGGCAGTGGGGGCCATGGCCGCCCTCTTAAAGGACGCCCTGCGGCCCAACCTCATTCAGACGCTTGAGCACACGCCGGCTCTTGTCCACGGCGGCCCCTTTGCCAATATCGCCCACGGCTGCAACAGTATACGTGCCACAAAGACGGCGCTGAAACTGGCGGACTACACGATTACGGAAGCCGGCTTCGGAGCGGATCTGGGTGCAGAAAAATTCCTGGACATCAAGTGCCGTATGGCAGGGTTAAAGCCGGATGCGATCGTGCTGGTGGCTACAGTCAGGGCGCTCAAGTACAACGGCGGCGTGCCGAAGGATAAACTGGGAGAGGAGAATCTGGAGGCGCTGAGAGCGGGAATTGTGAATCTTGAGAAGCACATGGAGAATGTGGCGAAATATGATGTTCCCTGCGTGGTGACACTGAACCGTTTTGTGTCCGACACACCGGCGGAACTCGCTTTTGTGAAGGACTTCTGTGAGGAGAGGGGCTGTGAATTTGCCCTGTCAGAGGTCTGGGAAAAAGGGGGTGAGGGAGGCGTTGAACTGGCCAACAAAGTGATTGAAACAACAGAGACAAAGGAGAGCCGTTTCCACTGCCTCTATGAGGACGGCCTCTCTCTGAAGGAGAAGATGA
>CANQBN010000159.1 GCA_947588855.1 uncultured Lachnospiraceae bacterium | reverse complement strand
GCTGTTGTTCTCACTGGTCAAAACAAACCCTTATCTTTGTTCCCTCTCCCACCCTGCTTTCCAGTTCAATCCGGGCATTGTGGTAGAGGGCGCCATGCTTCACGATGGAAAGCCCCAGACCGGTTCCGCCAATCTGGCGGGACCGGCTTTTATCTACCCGGTAAAACCGCTCAAACACACGGCTCTGATCTGCTTCCGGAATACCGATTCCATCATCCGCGACAATCACCTGCGGAAATCCCTTCTCCCGGGATGCGGTAACTGTCACATGACCGCCGGGATTATTATACTTAATGGCATTATCGCACAGGGAAAATATCATGTTTTTTCTCATTGCAATCTCCGGCCGGATATGCTACGATAGATAAACTGACTGCGGCATACTGCATATATATTCGTTTCTATAACCCTTCGGGGAACGCACAGATATCTTTTCAAGGAGTTGATCATTTCATGAGTTCTTCTCAGAATATCTCGGACCGTCAGTACGACAGAATGACTCTCACGCCTGTACATAAATTGATTCTGACGCTGGGACTTCCCACTACCATCAGCATGCTGGTGACCAATGTCTACAACATGGCTGATACCTACTTTGTCAGCACCCTTGGCACCAGCGCCAGCGGAGCTGTTGGAATCGTGTTTGCCCTGATGGCCATTATTCAGGCCTTCGGCTTCATGTTCGGCCAGGGGGCCGGAAGCTGCTTAAGCCGCCAGCTGGGCAAAAAGCATATGGAGGAGGCCAGAACCTACGCCTCCACCAGCTTCTTTCTGTCCCTCCTATGCGGTCTTGCCATCACGGTTCTGGGACTGATCTTTCTGACGCCTCTCATGAGGCTTCTGGGAAGCACTGATTCCATCCTGCCCTATGCCGAAACCTACAGTACCTACATTCTGATTGCCGCGCCCGCCATGGCGTCCAGCTGCGTCATGAACAATATTCTCCGCTACGAGGGCAAAGCTATTTTCGCCATGTTCGGCCTCGGTTCCGGGGGTATCCTGAATATCTTCGGGGATTATATCCTGATTCAGCATTTCCATATGGGAATCGCAGGCGCAGGCCTCTCTACCGCTATCTCACAATACATCGGCGCTGCTATTCTGCTGGCCCCGTTCCTGAGAGAAAAGGTACAGAGCCGGTTCCATCCGAAATACATTTCACATAACCCGGAATACACCCGGAACATCATTATGGTAGGATTCCCCAGCCTGATGCGCCAGGGACTGACCAGCATATCCGTCATGGTCCTGAACCAGTGCGCCGCTGTCTACGGAGATGCTGTCATTGCCGCCATGAGCATCGTGTCCCGGGTCATGAACTTCCTGTTCTGCGTAGGTATCGGTATCGGCCAGGGCTTCCAGCCGGTCAGCGCCTTCAACTACGGCGCCGGCAAATACGAGCGGGTCAAAGAGGCCTGGCGGTTTACCTGGCTGTTCAGCACCGGATTCATGGCAATTATGGCCGTGATCGGATTTACATTCTCAGCGCCAATCATCTCCATCTTCCGTGATGATCCCCAGGTTATCACTGCTGGGATTCCGGCCCTGCGGATGCAGTGTGTTGCTCTGCTTTTCATGCCTCTCTGCCTCAGCGGCAACATGCTGTTCCAAAGCATCGGCAAAAGCGCCCAGGCTATATTCCTGTCCAGCATCCGAAGCGGTCTGCTGTTTATTCCGATTCTGCTGATTACAAGTCAGCTGTTCGGTCTCTTCGGTATTCAGATGGCTCAAGCCGCCGCTGATATGCTGTCCGGAATTATTACCGCGCCGCTGATCTACAACTTTTTTAAAAAACTGTGTTAGAATCATACGGGAGGAATCTGTCTTCATCCTCACCGTATGAAGGGCTCCAGCGTCTTCATACTGCGCAGGTCCGCATCTGCAGGCTGATCGAAATATTCCGGCGCTGTAATCTCATGTCCCAGGCAGCCGTGATAATCATGCCTGACCAGCGCCTGAAGGAACTCTTCCAGATTATGGTTTCCATCCCCCCAGACCAGGTGTCCGTACGGGGTTCCGTCAATGAAATGCATGTGGATGATATCCTGTCCCAGCACTTCAAACCACTGGTCAATGGTTTCCCCGGCAACTCCCATGGCCGTGGTATCAATCATAGCCTTCAGATTCGGATGCTTTACTTCACCCAACATCCTCTTTACATCATAAACCGTAGTCGCCAGTTTCGTCTCCTGAGGGCGAAGAGATTCCATGGCCAGGCAAATTCCTTTCGTCCCAGCATATTCCGACAGACGGGACAACATCTCCCGGGAACGTTTCCACGCCTCCTCCCTGTTCTCATTCCAGTATCCCCAACCGGAATTGACAGCCATAATTCCGACTTCCAGTTCCTCCGCAGCATCCAGCGCCCTCTGAAAATACTGAAAACTTTTCTCGTACAGTTCACTTTCCTGGGCTGCATGCTGATACTGATACATACAGTTTTCCGGCGTGACTACCCGCACCTCCAGTCCCCTTTCTTTCAGCAGGCGTTTCACCCGCCTGCAGTCAGAATATTCCATAGGACTCAGGAAAAAATGAGGCGCGCCCAGCCACAATTCGATGGACTGGAATCCAGCTCTTACCTGAGCGTCAAGAAAATACTCCAAAGAATAATACCGGTAATGAATATTCATGCCGGCAAGCTGATCTCGATCAATATATTTCACTTTCACATTCCTCCTCGTAAAATATTTGTTCGCTGCTTTTACCATTGATGCCTTGTATGTTTATATTATAACATATTATAACGTCATGCTTCAATCCATTATTTGCTCTGAAATCCGCAACTTAATAATTGCATCCTTCCCGGTCCCATGATACAATAGCCGTAAAATCATGAGCCGTGCTATCCGGTACCAGGCCTGACTGATGGAGGAATACCATGAATGCTACTGAAAAAAAAGAACGCAAAGTTATTTTTCTGGAAATTGCGTTTGTCGGCGCTCTGCTCTTTTTTATCGCATTGTCTTTTTTCACCTTTATCCGGGATAACAGACAGCGTGTTTTGGAACAGAATAATAGTTTTATCGAAGATTCCGCGAGGCAGACCTGTTCGAGAATCAACGACCGGATCACCACGGCTCTCAGCAATATTGAAATGATGGCTCATCTTTACGGTTCTCTGCTCATTGAACCAAAAATAGACACTAACATCCTGCAGGACATGACTGACCGTTCTTCCTTTGATTATGTTGAATTTATATCGGCAGACGGCATCGACCTGTCAGCCAGCGGCAAAACTGCAGACCTGTCGGACCGGGAGTATTTTCAAAAAGGAATGCAGGGCAAAAGCGGAAAAACCGTAATCCATAATTCCCGGATCACCCATGAGACGCTGCTGATCTTCTACACTCCATTCTATTATGAGGGTGAGATAATCGGCGTTCTCAGTGGAATCCTGAGGGGGGACACTATATATGACATTCTTTCCGCCAATTATTTCGGAATACAGGCCAGCACTTACCTGATTGAGCGCAATGGAGACATCATTCTCTCTTACGGCTATAATTCCCAGCCGGAGAATCTTCTGGAGACTCTGACAGAATATGAACGGCTGTCTCCGGCTGACCGGCAAAAGCTGGTGGATGTTCTGGACGCGACCAATGACATCGATTACAGCACATTTAACTATAAGGGTTCCAAAGGCGATGGCAGCGCCTACATTACGGCACTGATCGGCGGCGACTGGCTGTTGGTACAAAGTTTCCCATCTTCTCTGACCAGGGACATGACCGCGCTTGCCAATTCCGCCGGTATCCGACTGGAGATCAAGCTGTTCGCCGCGTTTCTTATCTATATTCTGTATCTGGCAATAAAAAATCAGCTGCAGAAAAAACAACTGGTTTCCGAAAAACAGGAGATGTCACAGATTGTAAACACTACAACCCAGCTTTTCTCCCGGTTTGCGCTGGTAAATTTCGAGGACGACACCTACAAATATCTGGAGGATAAAAAGGGCAGCGCCTCAGAAAAAGGCAAGTACTCCGATCTGATCAGATATCTGGAAACAAAATATCTATCAGACAACGGCTACGGCGAAAAAATGAGCTATGTAGTATCTCAGGAATATGTCCAAAAATATCTGACAGAAGATGTGCCTTACCTGCAGTATGAATATCAAATTGATATGGATGGAACGCGTTGGGAAAATATCTCTATTCTGTGCCTGAAACGGAAACAGGGGATTCCTGTTTATGTTCTTTATGCCATCCAGGATGTCACTGCCTTGAAGGAACAGGAGCAGCAGATCCGCCAGGCCCTGGCTAACGCGTCTGAAGCCGCAGAAGCTGCCAACAGAGCCAAATCTGATTTTCTGGCCAGAATGTCCCACGACATTCGAACACCCATGAACGCCATCATGGGTATGACAGCTGTTGCCGCAATGCACATGGATGATCAGGAACGGCTGACCGACTGCCTGAGTAAAATAACTATTTCCAGCCGTCATCTCCTGGCGCTAATCAACGACGTACTGGATATGTCCAAAATCGAAAGCGGCAAGGTCACTCTATCCGAAGAACCGTTCAGCATGGCAGATATGGTGGACAGTATTCTTACCATCATTAAAACCCAGGTTAACAGCAAGCATCAGCAGCTCAAAATACATATTTCTGATATTGAGCACGAAAATGTATTAGGAGATACTCTGCGTCTCCGCCAGGTTTTCGTAAATATTTTAGGCAACGCGGTAAAATTTACGCCGCCTGACGGAACCATTACGTTCTCCATACGTGAATGTCCGTCTCAAATTCATGATATGGCATGTTACGAATTCATCTGCGAAGATACCGGCATGGGCATGGACGAGGAATTCGTCAAGACAATTTTCGATCCATTCGCGCGCTCTCGGGATTCTGTCAGTCAAAATATCGAGGGCACCGGTCTGGGCATGTCTATCACCCGCAATATTCTCCAGTTAATGGACGGGGATATCCAGGTAGAAAGTCAGCTTGGCGTCGGATCAAAATTTACCGTTCTCATACATCTAAAGCTTCAGGAACCGGGATCAGATGATATAGAAGAGCTGGCAGATCTGAGAATTCTGGTCGCGGATGATGATCCGGACTGCTGCGTCAGTACCTGTGAAATTCTTGAAAATATCGGCATGACGGCTGAATGGGTTCAGAGCGGCGACGAAGCTGTTCGGAGAACCATTGAGGCCCACGACTCAGGAGACGCGTTCTCAGCCGTCATCCTGGATTGGAAAATGCCGGGCAAAGACGGTCTGGAAACCGCTCGTGAAATACGCCGGAAAATCGGTCATGATGTTCCTATCATCATTTTATCTGCCTACGACTGGTCTGAAATTGAAGCTCAGGCCCGGGAAGCAGGTATCCAGACCTTTATTGAAAAACCCCTGTTCCGTTCCCGCCTGATTTACGCGCTTAAGTCAGTGCTTGCCTCGGGTACAAAAGAAAAGAAGCTGGAAGCTGTCAATCTGAAGCAGACCAATCACGAGGGAAAACGCATTCTCCTTGTAGAGGATAACGAACTCAACCGGGAAATCGCGGAAGAACTTCTCTCTTTCACAGGCGTTGAAACAGAATCTGCTGAGAACGGACAGGTCGCTGTCGATATGGTAAAAAACAGTCCTTTATATTATTACAATATGATCTTTATGGACATTCAAATGCCCGTGATGAATGGCTATGAGGCTTCACGCCTTATCCGCAGTCTGGGCCGGGAAGATACCGACAATATACCGATTGTGGCTATGAGCGCAAACGCCTTCGATGACGATATCCGGGAGGCGCAGGAAGCTGGCATGAACGACCATGTGGCCAAGCCGGTAGAAGTCGACAAGCTTCTGGAGGCCCTCGACAAATGGCTGTAGACACCGCGCCTGCCCGGTTTACACAGCAGCGGCACAATTCCTGCCCGGTTTACACAGTAAATGCACACAGGCAGCGCTCCGGAAATATCCAAAAGCGCTTATAAAACCAGTTGTAACAAATCCACTTTTAGGCTATAATGAATCTTAATAAAGAAGGCTCCGGTATTTCACGATGCCGGAGCCTTCCGATTTTCATGGAAGGAGATTATTCATAATGAAATCCATTAAACTGAGAGACGACTTCTACTGGACCGGCATCATCGATGATCAGCTGAGAGTCTTCGACATCATCATGTACACAGAGTTTGGAACCACCTACAACTCCTATGTTCTCAAGGCCGATGATAAAATCGTTCTATTTGAGACGGCCAAAGCCAAATTTTTCGATGAATACCTGTCCAAACTTCAGGAGATCATCGATGTGACAAAGATTGATTATCTGGTAGTTGATCACACGGAGCCGGATCACGCCGGCAGCGTGGAAAAGCTTCTGGACTACAGCCCTCAGATGAAGATCATCGCCACCGCCACCGCCATCAGCTTCCTGAAAGAGATTGTCAACCGGGACTTCGTAAGTCTGACCGTAAAGGACAATCAGAAGATGACCATCGGCAATCGGACTTTGAGCTTTATGGTAGTGCCCAACCTCCATTGGCCGGACACCATGTACACCTTTATCGAGGAAGAACAGATTCTGGTGACCTGCGACTCCTTCGGCTCCCACTACTGCCTGCCGGAGGTGGTCTCCACCGCCATCAAGAACGAGGCTGATTATCAGAGCGCCCTCCGGTACTATTATGACTGCATCATCGGACCCTTCAAGCCTTTCATGCTCAAGGCCCTGAACCGGGTGGAGAAGATGGATATCTCCATGATTGCCACCGGCCACGGCCCCGTGCTGGTAGGCGACCGCATCCCACAGGTGATGAAGACCTACCGGGAATGGTCCACCGTAGTGAACCCCAATACCAAGAAGACCGTAGTCATCCCCTACGTCAGCGCCTACGGCTACACCGGCATGCTGGCAGAGAAGATTGCCGAGGGTGTAAAGGACAGCGGCGATGTGGATGTGAGAATTTACGATATGGTATCTGCTGATAAGGCAAAAGTGAATGAGGAAATGCTGTTTGCGGACGGCCTGCTGTTCGGCACTCCCACCATCGTAGGCGACGCCCTGCAGCCCA
>CANQBN010000158.1 GCA_947588855.1 uncultured Lachnospiraceae bacterium | reverse complement strand
CTGAAGGCATATACGACAGTGAACGGCGATATCGTGACGTTCCGTCCGGACCTGAACGCGGAGCGCATGGTGGATTCCGCCAAGAGGATGGAGATGCCTCCCTTCCCCAAGGAGCGTTTCCTGGAGGCAGTTGATCAGGTTGTGAAGGCCAACGCGGATTGGGTGCCGCCTTATGGCAGCGGTGCGTCCCTGTACATTCGTCCTTACATGTTCGCTTCCACTCCCGTCATCGGAGTGAAGCCGGCCGATGGGTATCAGTTCCGCATGTTCTGTACTCCGGTCGGGCCTTATTTCAAAGGCGGCGCCAAGCCCCTTACCATCTGTGTCAGCGATTTTGACCGGGCGGCTCCTCACGGAACCGGACACATCAAGGCAGGCCTGAACTACGCCATGAGTCTTCATGCTCATGTGACGGCTCATGCCCAGGGGTTTGATGAGAATATGTTCCTGGATCCGGGCACCAGAACCTACGTGGAGGAGACCGGCGGCGCCAATTTCCTGTTCGTCACCAAGGACAATGAGATCGTGACTCCCAAGTCCGATTCCATTCTGCCTTCCATCACCAGACGGTCCATGCTCTATGTGGCTGAGCATTATCTGGGCATGAAGGTGACCCAGAGACAGGTTCGCCTGGATGAGGTGAAGGATTTCGCCGAGTGCGGCCTGTGCGGAACCGCGGCGGTGATCTCTCCGGTGGGCAAGGTTGTGGACCATGGCAGGGAGATCTGCTTCCCCAGCGGCATGGACGCCATGGGACCGGTGATCCAGAAGCTGTACGACACGCTGACCGGCATTCAGCTGGGCACCGTGGAGGCTCCCGAAGGCTGGATTCGGAAGATCTGCTGATTCCTTAAATTAAGAACCCCGATCATATTTGGCAGCCGGCCGGATATGGCCGGGGTTTTTAAGCGGAAGAACCTGAATTGGAGGCAGTAATATGGATTTTATCGATCATGCGAAGATTATGATTCCTGAATTGACTGGACTGTCGGTAACCGTCTGGAGCGGGGATTCCCAGCCGTTGGAGGAATTTGAAAAACGATTCTGTTTTCTGCCGGAGGTTCAGGCTCTTTATACGGAGAACGGTTTTCTTTCCTTTTTTGAGAGAAAAGACGGCAGCCATATTTATGTGATTTCCGACGCGTTGGATACCCGGATTGTGGCAGTTAAAATCGATGGGCAGTGGGTGATTCTCGGGCCTTACGTTACGTCGGACTGGCAGGATACAAGCGCCAAGATTCTTCTTGCGGGCTGCGGCGTAAGGGACGAGTATTTTCTGCCCTTTAAGCAGTATCGATGCGGTCTGCCCATACTGGAGCAGGGTTTCGTGATTCGCACCGCGGTACTGCTTCTGAAGAATACGGTGGGTAATCTTCCGCCCCGTGAGTTGGAGATGATTCAGCTGGCCGTAAAAAATGAGGAGGAGATAGCGCCTCATGTTTCGGAACAGTATGACGAGACGGAACTGGTCAACCGGCGCTACGCCATAGAAAATCAGATTATAGAGGCGGTGCAGCAGGGAAAAACGACGGAGGCGCTTGCGCTGGAGCGTGAGATGTTTCAGCTTGCGAAGGGCCTGCGGTTCGTCACGGCTGATATGAAGGATCAGATTGCGGGAGCCGCGATTCTGCGGGTGCTGGTGCGCCATGCCGCGCTGCGGGCCGGTCTGATGCCGGTCATCATCGATTCCCTCAGCCAGGAGTTTGCCCAGAAAATGCACCACGCCTCAGAGGAACAGCAGATACGGGAGCTGGTTGAGCAGTATATCGTGTCATTTTGCTACGCGATTCGCGCAAATCAGAAGGGCAGTTATTCCATCTATGTAAAACGCGCCGTTCAGTATATTGAGACCCATCTGAGTCAGCCGGTCTCGGCGGACGCTCTGTGCCAGCTGAGCGGGATATCCCGGAAACATTTTGTTCAGCTCTTCAGCCGGGAGACGGGCAGGACAGTGAAGCAGTATGTGGCTCAGGCCCGTTGCGCCCGGGCGGCGGAGCTTCTGGAAAACAGTCAGCTGCCTGTTCAGGAGATCAGCGGTTATGTCGGATATGAGGATAACAATTATTTTACCAAGGTATTTAAAAGCGTCATGGGAATGTCCCCTCAGGAATATCGGAAAATGAAAACCTTTTACGAGCTCTAGGGAAATTCACCTGCTTGTTTTTTCTAATTGCCGCCTGTTTGTTCTAACGGGCGGCGATTTTTTTGTGATATTATGTCAATAAATTGAGAAGAAGAGGAGGGTATTATGAGCAATTTTTCGGTTTTAGGCACAGACCCGGAAGTGTCCGCCCAGAAAGGCGCGGATGAGAGCCAGGGATATGTTTTGTCTCCGGAGGATCAGGTGTGGCTGGATGATGTGTACGGGAAGCTGATGGTTAAGATGAAGGCGGAAGCGGAGCGGATCGGAACCATGATTCCCTACACCACCAGGGACGGGAAGTACCATGATCTGGATGTGCCGGGCGGATTGTATTACTGGACCAACGGCTTCTGGCCGGGGATGCTGTGGCAGATGTACCATGCCACAGGCGATGAGATTTACCGGACCGCCGCCGAAGGCGTGGAGGAGCGCATGAAGGAAACTCTTACCGGTTTTGAGGGACTTGACCATGACATCGGCTTTATCTTCCTGCCCATGTCGGTGGCCAACTGGCGTGAGACTGGAAATGCCGACGCGCGCCGCCGCGGCCTGCACGCCGCCAATCTGCTGGCCGGACGGTTTAACCCTGTGGGAAACTATATCCGCGCCTGGAACAACGCTCCCTGGACCGGCAATGAGGTCAGCGGCTGGATGATCATCGACTGCATCATGAATATCCCGCTTCTGTATTGGGCGGCGAAAGAGTGTAATGATCCCCGATTCCGGCACATTGCCGTCGCCCACGCGAAGACGGCCCAGAAGTATATCGTGCGTCCGGACGGAAGCTGCAACCACATCCTGATCTTTGACTCCCAGACCGGCGAGTTTATCACCAATCCGGGAGGTCAGGGCTTCGGTCAGGGTTCCAGCTGGAGCCGGGGGCAGAGTTGGGCCGTGTACGGCTTCACGCTCAGCTATCTGCACACCGGGGATGAAAGCTTTCTGGCTACCGCCAAGCAGTGCGCCCACTATTGTATCTCCAATCTGGCGGTCAATGGCTGGGTGCCGTTAGTGGATTACCGGGCGCCCGCGGAACCGGTCAAATACGATTCCACCGCCGGCATGATCACAGCCGCCGGCCTTCTGGAGCTGGCCAGACATGTGGGAGAGTATGAGAAGGGACTGTATACCAAAGCGGCGCTGAATATCCTGAAGACCTGCGAGAAAAAGTTCTGCAACTGGGATTCGGAGCAGGACTCTATTGTGAACGGAGGGACCTATTTTTATCATGATTCGGACGGCACGAACACCGAGGTACCGATCATTTACGGCGATTATTATTTCATCGAAGCGATTCTCAAGCTGAAGGACAAAGAACTGTTCATCTGGTAACCCGGGCTGCCTGCCTGAGATACAAAACGAAAAGGAGGAATCTACCATGGAAAACCAACCTACCAACCGGGCGAAGCTCTGGCAAATCGGCGGCTTCGCGCTGAACAACGCGGCCACCAACCTGTATTTGTTCACCATGAATTTTATTGTCTATTACATGAACGGCGTTCTGGGCATCATCACCTTTGTGTCCACCACGCTCCTTACGGTCATGCGTGTGTGGGATGCTGTGACTGACCCGTTCCTCGGCCTTGTGGTCGATAAGACAACCACCAGATTCGGCAAGAACCGGCCGTTTATGCTGCTGGGCAATCTGATTATGGCCCTTGCTCTTATGCTGATGGTGTTTGTCAGCCATAACCTGCCGAAGGCGATTCAATTGCCTGGCTTTATTGTGTTTTATCTGGCGTACGTTGTCGGCTACACGCTTCAGTGTATCGCAACCAAATCCGGGCAGTCCTGCCTGACCAATGACCCCAAGCAGCGTCCGCTGTTCACCATCTTTGACGGTATCTATGTCACCATCGTATTCAGCATGCTGCCAGTCCTGTTTACCGATACCCTGATGAAGAAGCACGGCGGTTTCGGAATCTCCTACTTCCAGGAGGTGTGGTGCATTATCGCACCCATTTCTTTCGTGCTGACGCTCATTGCCATCTTCTGCCTGGCCAGCAAGGACAGACCGGAGAATTTCGGCACCGGCATGCAGCAGAAGGTCGGCTTCAAGGATTACTGGGATGTTCTGAAGAATAACCGGGCTATCCAGATGCTGGTCGTCTCCGCCTCCACAGATAAACTGGCTCTGCAGACTCAGGGCAACGCTACGGTGGGCGTTATCGTCTACGGCATCATCTGCGGCAACTACGCCCTTAATGGCGCTCTTAACGCCTATACCAGTATTCCTACCTTTCTGTTCCTGCTGTTCGGCGCCGGCGTGATCGCCACCCGCCTGGGACAGAAGAAGGCGATGATGTTCGGTACATACGGCTCCCTGACCTGCATGGTTTTGATTGCGGCTCTGTTCTATGTGGCAGATCCTACCACTCTGGCCTTCCCGGGATTTGACGGCTTTGCCGGATGGACTTTCTTCACCATTGCTTTCCTGCTTTTGTGGGTCGGATTTAAGGGCTTTTCCGGTATTTCCAGCAACATCGTGCTGCCCATGATCGCCGACTGTACTGATTATGAGGTCTACCGCTCCGGCCGCTATGTTCCCGGCATGATGGGAACCCTGTTCTCCTTCGTAGATAAGGTGATTTCTTCCTTGGCTACCACGGTGGTCGGCATTATGTGCGCGGCCATCGGTTTTGCCGAAACGCTGCCTACGGCTGATACGCCTTTCAGTCCGGCCCTGAAATTTGTTGGCGTGTTCGGTCTGTGCGGTCTGACGATTATAGGTCTGATTGCCAATGTGATTGCCATGAAATTCTATCCGCTGACCGGCGAAAAGATGAAAGAGATTCAGGCCGAAGTGGCCGCCATCAAAGCTAAGGCTGCCCAGTAGACACTGCGACCAGGAGCGGCGTGGCTGCCCAGTAAACGGCTGTGCCCAGACGTGACATGATAACCGGCAGCCTGACAACAGGAAACATGTGAATGTGAGGTGGCTTCCATGCCTGATGAAAAGAATACATCGGAATCGAATGAATTTGACCCCAGGAGAATGATTGAACTGGAGGAAGAACTGATCGCGCTGAAACAGAAGCAGGGCATTGAAGAAAAACCGAAATGGTGGCAGCGCCTGGGAGATTGGTACGCGGATTATACAGTTCGAAGCAAGGTTTTAGTGAACCGAAAGAAGTACATTCGCCTGGCATGGACCTGCGGCTGGCTGTGCGGCAGCCACCGCTTCTATGCTCACAAGCCTGTTCTGGGCACGCTGTATCTTCTGTTTTTCTGGACCGGGGCGCCGTTTGCCATGACGCTGATCGATCTGATGATTGCCCTGCCCATGCGGCCCGACGAAAACGGGATGATTCTGATTTGAATGACCGAAAGATTAAATGGATGGAATGCCGGATGATAAAGAATTGACAAGGGCTGTTGCAGAAATATTCACTGCGTTATTCTGCGGCAGCCCCTTGTATTACAGCCAAAGTCAGATCCGGATCAGCCGGTACGAAATCTGATTGGCCGTCAGCATCTGCGCCTCTCTTTGATGGCAGGTGAAGATAATGATCTGGCCGTCGAAAGCGGAGGCAAGCCATCGAAGGGCGCTCTTAAGACGTTCGTCATCGTACAGAACAAAGCTGTCATCAAAGATTAGTGGCATATGACCTCGTTCTCCCTGAATCAGCCTGGCGGCTGCCAGCCGCAGGGCCAGATAAATCTGGTCCATGGTACCGCTGGATACCTGTTCGATGGGAACCAGCTTGGTCTTTGTGTTCATGAAGACATTCAGATTTTCATCAATGCTCATGCTGGTGTAGATTCCGCCGGTGATGCCGCTGATTAAATCAGAAGCCGTCTTATTCAGGTATAATCCGAAGGAGTCTCGGATGGAGGTAGACAGCTCTGTCATGGTTTCCTGAGCCAGATCGATAGCTTCCAGTTCCTGAGAGATGCGCTGGTTCTCGGATAGAATATGTTTCAGACTTTCCAGCTGATCTTTATAGTTGGACAGAAGCTCCAGTTTCTTCTCCAAATCCCATTGGAGCTTCTGCTGTTTTTCAATCTGATCATTGTAATCCGTCTGTTGACTGCTGAGTTGGTCTATCTCATCGGCCAGCTGGGAGATGGTTTCATCTGATTTATCCATGGCGACGCTGAGCCGCTTAAATTCTGCCATTCTGGCGTGGAAAGCCTCCAGGGCCTTTTCGGTGAGACTGGCGTCGCCAAGGTGACGGCGGAAGGTTTCCTGAAGGGTCAGACTGGTCTGTTCCAGAGCTTTATTAAGGCGATTACTTCGATTCCACAAAAGAAAAGCGATAATTATCAGAAAGAGAGAGCCTGTGCCCAGAGCGGCCGCCAGTATCCGTGAGTTTAATGACACGGATTCGAGCAAATGCTGGATATCAGGCAGCAGACAGCAGCAAACGGCGCCGACAGCCAGAACAACGGCCAGGAGAGCCGACAGAATGGTAATCATTTTTCTGGATTTCTTTTCACTGGCAAGTCTGGTAGTCTGATATTCAAAAAACAGCTCATCGGCAGATCGTTCGTACTGCTCGATAGAATCCATGTTTTGAAATTGGTTTTGCTCTAAAATCTGGCGACCCTTAGCTACTTTTTGAAGCAGATTTTCTTTTTCCTTTTGTTTTTCGGCTATCAGGCTTTTCGCTTCGCTCCGCTGCTGCTGATAGATAGGCAGACGGTTCTCGTATTCGGGAGAGGAAGCATCTTTTTCAATGGCTTTGATTTCTCCCAAAAGCGTTGTATAGGAACGGGCGGCATCAGGAACCAGCTGGCGCTCCATTTCTTTGCGCTGAGCTTTCAGGTAAGCGGAGGCTTTGGTGATATTCAGGGCCATATTGCCTGAGGTATTCATATTGGCGATATAATTCTTCAGCTCTGACACCATACCAAGGTGCCGCACAAGGCCATCATGCGTTATATTC
>CANQBN010000157.1 GCA_947588855.1 uncultured Lachnospiraceae bacterium | reverse complement strand
AAAAAGTGGGTGATTTTTTTGAGATAGGGGTCCGAAAGCCTTATAGAATCAGGGCTGAAGATTCCGAGAAGTTATATTATTGAACAGGAGGAAAGCCGCTGAGCGTTCCTCCTGTTTGCGTGTATCGGAAATAGATCTGGAAAAATCCGTGGAAAAATCTGCAGGGTGTAAAGAAGTTTTACTTGACACCCTGGTTTTTATCGTGTATGATAGCACAAGCAGCGTTAAGCGCAGGTGATAAGATGAAGTCAATAGTTGAGCAGACCATGCTCTATGATTTTTATGGCGAACTGCTGACATCCCGCCAGCGGCAGATTTATGAAGATGTGGTGTTCAATGATATGTCTCTGGGAGAGGTAGCACAGGAACAGGGTATCAGCCGCCAGGGCGTGCATGACCTGGTGAAGCGCTGCGACAGGATTCTCAGCGGATATGAAGAAAAGCTCAGACTGGTGGAGAAGTTCCATCAGACCAGGGCGATGGTGGAGCAGGTCAGACAGCTGACAGGCCGTTACCGGGAAAGTAAAGACGAATCTTTAATTGAGCAGATTGAGCAGATTGCGGAGGAGATTATGGATCTGTAATCCGTTTATTCATGGATGGAGGATGTATGGCATTTGAAAGTTTGTCAGACAAACTGCAGAATGTATTTAAGAATCTGAGGGGCAAGGGCCGCCTGTCCGAGGCGGACGTGAAGGCCGCGCTGAAGGAAGTCAAGATGGCTCTCCTTGAGGCGGACGTCAGTTTTAAGGTGGTCAAACAGTTCGTTAATTCCGTTCAGGAGAGGGCTGTAGGACAGGATGTGCTCAACAGTCTGACGCCTGGGCAGATGGTGGTAAAGATCGTTCATGAGGAACTGGTAGCCCTCATGGGATCCGAGACCACAGAGATCGGCTTAAGGCCCGGCAGTGAGGTGACGGTTATCATGATGGCCGGACTTCAGGGCGCGGGCAAAACCACGACCGCGGCCAAGATCGCCGGAAAGCTGAAAGCCAAAGGAAAGAAGCCTCTTCTGGCGGCCTGCGATGTGTACCGTCCCGCTGCGATCCAGCAGCTGCAGATTAACGGCGATAAGCAGGGAGTGCAGGTGTTCTCCATGGGGGACAGCCAGAGCCCGGTGAACATAGCCAAAGCCGCTGTGGAACATGCCAGGAAGAACGGTTTCAATGTGGTGATCCTGGATACAGCCGGTCGTCTTCATGTAGATGAGGATATGATGCAGGAGCTTGAGGATATCAAGGCGGCTGTGGAGGTCCACCAGACCATTCTGGTGGTGGACGCCATGACCGGACAGGATGCCGTCAACGTGGCGGAGAGCTTTCAGAATAAAATTGGCATTGACGGCGTGATTCTGACCAAGCTGGACGGCGATACCAGAGGCGGCGCGGCATTGTCTATCCGCGCTGTGACCGGACGGCCCATTCTGTATGTAGGCATGGGCGAGAAGCTGTCAGATTTGGAGCAGTTCTATCCGGACCGGATGGCGTCGAGAATTCTGGGTATGGGCGATATCCTTTCTCTGATCGAGAAGGCCGAGATGGAGGTCGACCAGGAGAAGGCCAGAGAGCTCAGTCAGAAGATCAGGAAGGCAGAGTTCGATTACAATGATTTCCTGGATCAGATGCGCCAGATCAAGAAGATGGGCGGTATGAACAGCATTCTGAACATGATGCCCGGTATGCCTCAGATGAAAGGCAGTCTTGATGTGGACGAGTCGGCCATGGACAAAGTGGAAGCGATTATTCTTTCCATGACGAAGGAGGAGCGGGCCAATCCTTCCATTATGAATCCGTCCCGCAAGCAGAGGATTGCCCGGGGAGCCGGCGTCAATATCAGCGAGGTGAACCGGATCGTCAAGCAGTTTGAGCAGATGCGCAAGATGATGAAGCAGCTGCCCGGCATGATGGGCGGGAAGCGCAGAGGCGGCATGATGGGCGGCCTGGGCAGCCTGTTCGGCAAGGGCAGGATGCCGTTTTGAACAAGCCAGCAGAGCAGATATTTTGCTTTTGCGATAGATGCGATCACAGGATAAGGAGGTGAGATTGACATGGCAGTAAAGATGAGACTTAGAAGGATGGGCCAGAAGAAGGTTCCTTTCTATAGAATTATCGTTGCGGATTCCAGAGCTCCGAGAGACGGAAGATTTATCGAGGAAATCGGTTACTATAATCCGAACAAGGAACCCAGCGAGATTAAGATTGACGAGGAAGCAGCGAAGAAGTGGTTGGCCAATGGCGCTCAGCCCACCGAGAGAGTGGCAAAGCTCTTGAAGCTGGCCGGGATTCAATAATTGAGGTGAGGCATTATGAAGGAATTAGTTGAAATCATGGCAAAAGCCCTGGTGGAACATCCGGAGGATGTTGTTGTCACCGAAACCGAGAAGGAAGGAGAGACCGTCATCGAACTGAAGGTAGCTCCCTCTGATATGGGTAAGGTTATTGGAAAGCAGGGCAGAATCGCCAAGGCCATTCGTTCCGTTGTCAAGGCGGCGGCTTCAAAAGAAGACAAAAAGGTGTCAGTGGAGATTGAATGATATCTCTGCTGGGAAAGAGGTAAATTGCGGCCTGACGGAGTCGCCCGGGCACGGTTTATCTCTTTTTTTCACCCTGAAGCAGGAGGAGCAGGTATATTGTATGGAACAGACATTTCGTGTGGGCGTGATCACTTCTACCCACGGACTCAAAGGGGAAGTAAAGGTATTTCCCACCACAGATGATCCCGGAAGGTTCAAAAAGCTGAAGGATGTGCTTGTGGATACCGGCAGGGAGCTGAAACCCATGGAAGTAGAGCAGGCGCGTTTCTTTAAAAATATGGTCATCGTGAAGTTCAGAGGATACGACACGATTAATGATATTGAGATTTATAAAGGCAGGGACATTCTGGTGACCAGGGAGAATGCAGTGGAACTGGGACCGGATGAGAACTACATCGCGGACCTTATCGGTCTTAAGGTGGTGACCGATGAGGGAGAAGAGCTGGGCGTTCTGACTGACGTGCTTCAGACAGGAGCCAACGACGTCTATGAGGTTCGGATGAAAAATGGAAAAGATGTTCTTCTGCCTTCCATTAAGCAGTGCATTTTGAACGTAGATCTGGAGGCAGGGCAGGTCACGGTCCATGTGATGGAAGGGCTGCTGGATCTGTAGAGGGAGACGACCGGAAATGAATTTTTATATTATGACTTTGTTTCCCGAGATGGTGATGGGAGGGCTCAGCACCAGCATCACGGGGCGGGCGATGGAGAAAGGCCTGATTTCCATAGAGGCCGTTAACATCCGGGATTATTCGATGGAAAAGCACCGCCATGTGGACGACGCTCCCTATGGCGGAGGCGCCGGTATGGTCATGCAGCCGGGACCTGTCTGTGACTGTTATGACGCTCTGAGCGCCAGGATTGGAAAACGTCCCAGAGTTCTTTATATGACGCCTCAGGGGAGAGTGTTCAATCAGACGATTGCCGGGGAACTGGCCGCTGAGGAGGATTTGGTTTTTCTGTGCGGTCATTACGAAGGCATCGATGAGAGGGCTCTGGAAGAGATTGTCACGGATTCATTGTCCATCGGAGACTACGTGCTGACCGGCGGGGAACTGCCGGCTATGGTGATGATCGATTGTATCGCCCGTCTGGTGCCCGGGGTGCTTAACAATGACGCTTCCGCGGAAATCGAATCATTTTATGACAATCTTCTGGAGTATCCCCAGTATACCAGACCCGAGGTTTACCGGGGACGCCAGGTACCGGAGGTGCTCCTGTCCGGTCATCATAAGAATATCGAAAAGTGGCGGAGGGAGCAGTCGATAAAGAGAACCTATGAGCGGCGGCCTGACCTGTTGGAAAAGGCCGGTCTGTCAAAGAAGGAGAAAGAGTACCTGGCGCAGCTGAAAAGGCTCTGACATAGGTTTTATGGAAAAACGCTTGCATTTTTCCGGCAGGTATGCTAGAATTTCATACTGTGACAAATAAGAGATGGTCCTCTGTTACGGGAAGCGTATTAAGAACATCAAATAGATGGAAGGAGATTCATACATGAACGAGATTATCAAAAACATCGAAGCGGCTCAGATGAAAGAGACCGTTCCGGAGTTCCGTGTCGGCGACACCGTAAGGGTGCACAACCGAATCAAGGAAGGAAACAGAGAGAGAATTCAGATTTTTGAGGGAACAGTAATCAAGAGGCAGAACGGCGGAGCGAGAGAGACCTTTACCGTGAGAAAGACCTCCAACGGAATTGGCGTTGAGAAGACCTGGCCTCTGCATTCTCCCTTCGTTGCGGATATTCAGGTTGTCAGAAGAGGTAAAGTCAGAAGGGCGAAGCTCTTCTACCTGAGAGACAGAGTCGGCAAGGCGGCTAAGGTGAAGGAGCGTATGAGATAATTTTAGTTGATGTAAGAGGGGCTGTAGCATTCTGCAACGGCCCCTTTCTTTTACGTCAGAACAGGAGCGGTGTCGTGGAGTTTTATCAGGAAGACAGCAATTTTCTCAGAAAAACAGTTGGATGGATTGTGGATATTGTGGTGGTTATTTCCCTGGCATGGTTTGTGGTATACGCATTCGGCACCCAGGTGCAGATGGCCGGTCAGTCTATGACGCCGGGGCTTCGCGGGGGCGATGTGGTCCTGATGGACCGTCTGGCCTACGATTTGGGAAATCCGCATAGGTTTGATGTGGTCGTTTTTCAGCGTGAAGACAAAAAATCCAATATAAAGAGAGTGATCGGTCTTCCGGGAGAGACGGTACAGATCGTGGGCGGCGATGTTTTTATTAACGGAACAAGGCTTGAGACGAAGGAGGGCCTGAACCCGGTCGCGCTGGCGGGGCTGGCGGACAATCCTGTGATCCTGGAGGATGATGAGTATTTTCTTCTGGGTGACAACCGGGACAGCAGCGAGGACAGCCGGTTTGCCAATATCGGCAATGTGAAGCGTTCCCAGATTAAGGGAAAGATATGGTTTCGGCTGCTGCCGCTCATGGAGATGAAACTGGTAGAATAGAGGAGTATTATTTATGAATATACAGTGGTATCCGGGCCATATGACCAGAGCCAGAAGGATCATGAAGGAGGATTTGAGGCTGATTGATCTTCTGATCGAGGTGATAGACGCCCGAGTGCCCGCTTCCAGCCGGAATCCGGACATTGACGAACTGGGTCGGGGTAAGGCCAGGTTGATTCTGCTGAACAAGGCGGATCTGGCCAGCGAGACCTGGAATGCGATTTGGGAAAAATATTTTATCGGGCAGGGATATTCTGTAGTGAAGGCAGATTCCCGCAATCAGGCCCAGCTTAAGAAAGTGAACGCCGCCGTGCAGGAAGCCTGCAGGGAGAAACTGGAGCGCGATAAAAAACGCGGTATCCTGAATCGCCCTGCCCGCGCCATGGTAGTGGGGATTCCTAACGTGGGCAAATCCACATTTATCAATTCTTTTGCAGGAAAGGCCTGCGCCAGAACCGGCAATAAGCCCGGTGTTACCAAGGGCAATCAATGGATCAGGCTGAACAAATCTCTGGAGCTTCTGGATACGCCAGGACTTTTGTGGCCCAAATTCGAAGATCCTCAGACAGGGCTTCATCTGGCCCTGATCGGTTCTATTAATGATCAGATCCTCAACAAGGAAGAACTGGCTCTGGAGCTTTTAACATTTATGCTGAAGCAGTATCCGGAGGCTCTTAAGGAGCGGTACGGAATCGAAGCCGCTGCGGGCGAGGAACCGCTGAACGCTTTGGAACAGGCTGCGAAGGCGAGAGCCTGCCTGGTAAAGGGCGGCGGTTATGATTACGGGAAAGCAGCAGGTCTTTTGCTGGATGATTACCGCAGCGGCAGACTGGGGAGAATTACGCTGGAATTTCCGCCGCAGCAGAATTAAATAGACGGGAGAGGGCGGAACGGATGAGGGAATTAAAGGGAGAGAAACTGGAAGCGGAGCTTGAAAGACTCGAACGGATGCGGGAATATGAGAGACAATATGACAGCTGCGCCTTTATCTGCGGGATTGACGAGGCGGGAAGAGGGCCGCTGGCCGGTCCGGTAGCGGCCGGAGCCGTGATATTGCCGAAGGACTGTGAGATTCTGTATCTTAACGATTCCAAGAAACTCTCTGAGAAGAAAAGAGAACAGCTTTTTGAAGAGATTAAGGAGAAAGCGGTTGCTTACGGAATCGGAATCGTATCTCCGGAGCGCATTGATGAGATCAATATTCTGCAGGCCACCTATGAAGCTATGAGGCAGGCTGTCGGCAGCCTTGCGGTAACGCCGCAGGTGCTGCTTAATGACGCTGTAACCATACCGGAGATATCCATTCCTCAGGTGCCTATCATTAAGGGCGACGCTAAAAGCGTGTCTATCGCGGCCGCCAGTATTCTGGCGAAGGTGACCAGGGATCACATGATGATAGAGTATGACAGGCGCTATCCGGAATACGGCTTTGCCAGGCATAAGGGCTATGGTACGGCGGCGCATATTCAGGCGCTGAAGGAATATGGTCCGTGTCCGATTCACAGAAGAAGTTTTATCGGGAATTTTGTATGAGCGCAGGGCGCGGCGTCTGCGGAAGGTCTGCCGGCCGGGAAGGAGCGCAGGTGGGCAATAAGAGAGAGACAGGCAGCTATTATGAAGAGAAAGCGGCTGCCTTTTTGCGTAACAGCGGATATGAGATTCTGGAAAGAAATTACCGGGATAAAAATGGAGAGATCGATCTGATTGCCAGAGACGGAAAGTATCTGGTGTTCGTGGAGGTAAAATACCGGGGCAGCCTTGAAAAGGGATGGCCGGAGGAGGCGGTGAATCTGCAAAAGCAGAGGAAAATCCGGCAGGTGGCGATGTATTTCCTTTACAGCCGGGGCTATCCGGAGGATACTCCCTGCCGCTTTGACGTAGTGGGGATACTCGGAGATCGAATCCGGCTGACGAAGGACGCGTTTTGATGGAACCGCGGATGGGCGGAGAGGAACCATTCGCTGATTCAGAAAAGACATGATCATAGAATAACTTCTCGGAATCTCAATGAATGAGATTCCAACCGAAAATTGACAACTGAATATCGTGCAGGGAGAGAAATTT
>CANQBN010000156.1 GCA_947588855.1 uncultured Lachnospiraceae bacterium | reverse complement strand
GGTATTAAACCGGGTCGATCCTCCCGAGACGCCTGCCCCGGCGTTTATTCCGGAACAGCTGAAGTTCGGCGGGCTTACGCTGGATCACGGCACCTTTGTCATGTCCGGTCCCGGAGGCGCGTATCAGCTGGGAAAGCGTGAGTTTGACGTGCTTCACACGCTGATGGTCAATACGGACGTGGTAGTGTCCAAGGAGTTTCTGCTTTCCAGGGCCTGGGGGGATAATCCGGAGGCGGTTGAGAACAATGTGGAGGTCTACATTTCTCTTCTCCGCAAGAAACTGAAGGAGCTGAACGCCGGAGTGATCATTGCGACCATGCGAAATCTGGGATATCAGCTGAGGACGGAAAAAGAATTCTGAATTACGGTTTGTTGTTTTTATGTTTTTTCAGATGAAGTTCATACATTTCAGGATCGGGGAACGCGTACTCGCGGTTGTCCATATGAAATTCCATAATGTCTCCCACAGCGCAGTTCAGAATCGTGCATAATACGCCGATCGTATGTGTGGAGACATATTCATTGCGTTTAAGCCGGTTAATCTGACCCGAACTGACGCCATAATAATTGATCAGTCTGTATTGACTGATTTTTTTCTCTTTCATCGTTCTCCACAGGGGTTCATACGTAATCATGCTGCCTCTCCTCATCTGCTATTAAAACCCATGTTGCCCGTAAATGCATATTGTCCATAACTGGATAATATTGGAAATGGGGCGGATCTCAGGTTGATATATCGGTATAAAGAATGAAAAACAGATGCCTTGCGCTTGACGGAAACGGGTATAAAATGTATGATGAAGAATAGAAATGGAGGGGAAGCAGCCATGAAAGAAAAACTGTATACGATTGAACTTCATGACGCGCTGATGTCCGGAGACGAGTGTCCGTTCTGTTATATGGAGAGGGATTTGGAGCAGAAAGCCATCGAGTTTGTGCTTGGCTCTTCTTATATGGAGAGCGATACCCGGGATAAGACGGACCGGCAGGGATTCTGCCGCCATCATACCAAGATGATGTATGATTACGGCAATACGTTGGGCAACGCGTGGATTTTGAAATCGAGAATGAAGCATCTGCGGGAGGGCCTTAAAAAGGAGATGTCCGGTTTCAAGGCGGAACCTCCTGCCAAGATCGGTTTTTTTAAAAAGAGGGAAGAAGGTTCCGGCAACTCTGTGTCGGCATGGATCCGGGGCGAAGAGAGTCATTGTTTCGTGTGCGGCAGAGTGGATGAAACATACCGAAGAGCGATGGATACATTTTTTTATCAGGTGAAGCATGAGAAAGAGTTTATGGAGATGGTGAAAAACTCCAAAGGATTCTGTATTCATCATTTCGCGGATCTGGTGGAAGCCTGCTGTGCGAAATTAGATAAAAAGGAGCAGGACGAACTTCTGCCGGTGCTGTTTGACCAGATGAATCGGGAGCTTGACCGGATTCAGGAGGATGTAGACTGGCTCATTGAGAAATTTGATTACCAGAACAAGGATAAGGACTGGAAGAATTCCAAAGATGCGGTTCAGAGAACCATGCAGAAGATCGTGGGGGGCCATCCGGCTGATCCCGTCTTTAAGGCGGTTAAATGATGACGCGCGCGGAATGAATACATGAGAAAACGCGGATTTCCTGCATAAACCGTGAATGTTCGGCGCATGCTATCCCGGAAGAGATATAGATGATTTTCAGGAGGCGGTTATATGCAGGAATTTAAAAACAGCGAGACGGTCATGAATCTGATGAGAGCCTTCGCGGGAGAAAGTCAGGCCAGAAACCGTTATACTTTTGCGGCAGGCGCGGCCAGAAAAGAAAAGCTTTCGGTGATAGAAGCGGTATTTCAGTTTACAGCAGGACAGGAAAAAGAGCATGCCGAGATTTTTTACGGTTACCTGAAGGAGATGAACGGACAGAATGTTTTTGCCGACGGACAGTATCCGGTGAATACTTCGGAGAATACTCTGGACCTTCTCCGGGCGGCCGCTCACAACGAGTATGAGGAACACGATGTAGTCTACAGGCGTTTTGGCGATAAGGCTATGGAGGAAGGGTTTCATGAAATCGGCAGAGTCTTCCATCAGATCGCGGATATTGAGAAGATTCACGGCGACAGGTTTGAACTGTTCGCGGATCTGCTGGAGCGCAGGCAGCTGTTCGTGTCCTCTGTAAAAACGGGATGGATGTGCCTGAACTGCGGCTTTGTGCTGGAGAGCGGCCAGGCGCCTGCGGTGTGCCCGGTGTGCCGGCATGACCAGGGATATTTTCTCCGGCTGGAGATGGCGCCGTATCTGATGAAATAGCGGGAAACAGACAGAATGAAGGGGTATGGTTATGTTGGACTGGATTACGGCAGCAGCGGCCGGGATATTGTGGATGTTTCTGCGCTCGGCTTATGAGCAGAGAGTTTTTACTGTCGACGAGTATGAATTCAAATCGAAAAAAATAAAAACAGACAGAACTCTTGTGTTTCTGTCCGATCTCCATGATAAATGTTTTGGGGAAGGGCAGAAAAGGCTGATTGCCGCCATAGACAGAATCAGACCGGACGGCGTGCTGATCGGCGGAGATATGATGGTAGTGCGGAAAGGGGCGGATATCGATGCCGCCCTGTTTTTCGTGAAACAGCTGGCGCGGCGGTATCCGGTGTACTGCGGGAACGGGAACCATGAGAGCCGGATGGATTGGAACAGAAAAAGATATGGGGACGCTTATGACAGGTATAAAAGCGGGCTGGAATCTGCCGGCGTCCGCTGTCTTTCCGATTCCAGCGCGGAACTGGGAGAAGATATCCGCGTGAGCGGGCTGAATATCAGCAGATATTTTTACAAAAAATTTTTCCCGGTTATCATGGGCGCGGAATACATAGAAAGCTGTCTGGGAAGTTCTGACTGTGAGCGGTTTCAGATTCTTCTTGCCCATTACCCCAAGTTTTTCCATGATTACGCGCAGTGGGGAGCGGATCTGACCCTTTCGGGGCACTATCACGGGGGGATTATCCGCCTGCCGTTTCTGGGAGGACTGATAACGCCTCAGTACGAATTCTTCAGGAAGGACTGCGGCGGCCTTAAGGAGGAAAACGGCCGTTTCATGATTGTCAGCAGAGGACTGGGGAATCATTCTGTCAATATCCGTCTGAACAATATTCCCCAGGTGGTAGTCGTCAGACTTAAGGCGGAGTAATTGTTTACAGAAAAGAAGATTCTTGTTATACTGTAAGTTGAAAACTGGGATTATAATCAAAAAAGGGGCAGAATGTACGTATGGGTATTTCCTATAAACTGGAGAATTTTGAGGGACCGCTGGATCTGCTGCTGCACCTGATTGAGAAGAATAAGGTGAGTATATATGATATTCCGATCGTGCTGATCACGGAACAGTATCTGGAGTACGTCAGCCACATGGAAACGGAAGATTTAGGCGTGATGAGCGAATTTCTGGTCATGGCCGCCACGCTTTTGGATATCAAGTCGCGTATGCTCCTTCCTGTCTCGGAGGAAGAGGATGAAGAGGAGGAGGATCCGAGGGCAGAGCTTGTGGCGCGTCTTCTGGAGTACAGGATGTACAAGCAGATGGCGGTCACCCTTCAGGATATGGAGGAAGAGGCGACGCAGCATCTTTATAAAGAGCCGACGATTCCCCGCGAAGTGGCCAAATACGAAGCGCCTGTGAATCTGGACGAACTTCTGGATGGTCTGACTCTGTCCAGGCTGCAAAGTATTTTCGAGTCAGTGATGAGAAGGCAGACAGACCGGGTGGATCCTATTCACAGCAAGTTCGGCAACATTGTCAGAGAACCGGTCAGCCTGGAAAAAAAGATTGGTTCCATTATGGATTTCGCCCGTCAGAACCGGAAGTTCAGTTTCCGCCAGATGCTTTCGGGACAGGCGTCCAAGGTGGATGTGGTAGTGACGTTTCTGGCGGTTTTGGAGCTGATGCGTATGGGCCATATACGGCTGACTCAGCGGGAACTGTTTGACGATATGGATATTGAGCTGACGGAAAGCGGCGCGGCCGCAGAGCAGATGACAGGAGAGGAACTGAAGATAAACGATGAGTATCTTTGATGACGATATGGATGATGAGTTTGACCTGGAGGAGATTCAGGCGCGTCATGACGCTCTGGAGGCGGAACTGTCCCGGGAGGAGCCGGAGGACGCAGGACTATTGGAAGAGGAAGTCTCAGGCCCGGATACAGACGCAGAGGAGGCAGCGGCCCCGGACGCGGATGCGGCGGAGACGGAAGCTCAGGATTCGGTAACGGATGCGGAAGAATCAGCCGGAGATGAAGAGAGCGCCGCGGCCGGAGACTGGGAGGCGATCATCGAGGCAGTCCTCTTCACCATGGGAAAGCCGGTGGAGCTGTACCAGCTGGCCATAGCGATCGGCCAGGATAAGAAGACGGCCAGGGAAGCGGCGGAGGCTCTGCGGAGGCGCTATGACCGGGAGAACCGGGGTATGGAAATCATACAGCTGGAGGACAGTTATCAGATGTGTACCCGCGGAGCGTACTATGAGAATCTGATCCGCGTGGCGTCCGCCCCCAAAAAGCATATACTGACAGATGTCGTTCTGGAAACTCTGTCCATTATCGCTTATAAACAGCCGGTAACCAGAATGGAGATCGAGAAGATCAGGGGCGTTAAATCGGATCACGCGGTAAACCGTCTGATCGAGTATGATCTGGTCCAGGAGGTGGGCCGTCTGGACGCGCCCGGCCGTCCGGCCCTGTTCGCCACTACCGATGAATTCCTGCGTCGGTTCGGAATTGGTTCTGCCGCCAATCTGCCGGAGATGGATCCGGTGAAGATGGAAGAAATCAGAAGCCAGGTGGCCGAGGAAATGCAGATGGAACTGGAAGAGGAGGAAGATCCTTCCGGTTTGACGGACAGCGGAGACGGCCTGTATGAAAAAGATGATGAGAGTTAAGTATATTTAGAGATAGGAGGAATACATAATCATGAAAGTATTGCTGTTTAACGGAAGTCCCAATCAGAAGGGCTGCACATTTACGGCGCTGTCCGAGGCGGCGGCCGTGTTAAATCAGGAAGGGATCGAGACGGAGATCATTCAGACCGGCAATAAGACTCTTCGGGACTGCATTGGCTGTGGCGGCTGCGGGAAGACCGGTCACTGCGTTTTTGACGATGACGATGTGAACCGGTGGATTGATATGGCTGCGGAAGCGGACGGTTTTATCTTCGGAAGTCCGGTATATTACGCGCACCCGTCAGGCAGGCTTTTGTCTCTTATGGACCGCCTGTTCTATGCCGGCGGCAGTAAGTTTGCCCACAAGCCCGCGGCGGCGGTGGCTTCCGCCAGAAGGGCAGGAACGACCGCGTCTCTGGACGCTGTTCAAAAGCACTTTACAATCAACCAGATGCCGATCGTGTCTTCTACATATTGGAATATGGTTCACGGCAACAGCCCGGAGGAAGTGCTTCAGGATAAAGAGGGACTTCAAACCATGCGTAATCTTGCCAGGAACATGGCATGGCTCATAAAATGTATCGAAACCGGCAAACATAACGGTATAGAAGCGCCTCAGCCGGAACGTGGAAGCAGAACAAATTTCATTCGATAAAGCCAAAGACATAAATATTGTGTAAAATATGTCTAAAATATGAAAAAAATTACGAAAAAGTATATGTATTTTTCCTATTTTATGATATAATCAGGGAAAGTATTAAATAGTAAGGGGGAGATTACCATGGCAAAAGAAATGATTGCAATGCTTCTTGCCGGCGGACAGGGATCGCGTCTTTACGCGCTGACCCAGAATCTGGCAAAACCTGCAGTTCCTTTTGGCGGCAAATATCGTATCATTGATTTTCCGCTGTCGAACTGTGTGAACTCCGGCATTGATACGGTCGGCATTCTGACTCAGTATCAGCCGCTGGTGCTGAATGAATATATTGGAAACGGACAGCCCTGGGACCTGGACCGTCTTCATGGGGGCGTTCATGTGCTTCCGCCTTATCAGCAGGCTTCCGGTTCTGACTGGTATAAGGGCACGGCCAACGCCATTTACCAGAACATCTCGTTTATTCAGAGATATGATCCCAAGTATGTGATCATCCTGTCCGGAGACCAGATCTGTAAGCAGGATTACAGCGAGTTTTTGAAGTTCCATAAGGAGAAGGACGCTGAATTTTCAGTGGCGGTCATGGAGGTTCCGTGGGAGGAGGCTCCCCGTTTCGGACTGATGGTGGCGGATGAGAACGACAGGATCACGGAGTTCCAGGAGAAGCCCAAGAACCCCAAGTCCAATCTGGCTTCCATGGGTATTTATATTTTCAACTGGGATATTCTGAAGAAATATCTGGAGGAAGATGAAGCCGATCCCACATCAGAGAATGACTTCGGCGGAAATATCATTCCCAACCTTCTGAGAGACGGGCGGAGGATGTACGCCTATCATTTCAGCGGATACTGGAAGGACGTAGGGACCATCTCCTCTTTGTGGGAAGCGAATATGGAGGTTCTGGATCCGGAGCACAGCGGCATCAATCTGTTTGACGACGACTGGAAGATCTACAGCCGCAACAGCGGTATGACCGGCCACAAGGTAGGCAAGGGCGGCAAGATCGAGAATTCCATGATCACCGACGGCTGCCGCATCAACGGTTCCGTGAAGCATTCCATTCTGTTTGCCGGCGTGAAGGTTGAGGAAGGAGCGGAGGTTGAGGATGCCGTCGTTATGGGCGGTTCCATCATCCATTCCGGCGCAGTGGTAAAACACTGCATTGTGGCTGAGAACGTGGAGATCGGGCAGGATGCAGTAGTAGGCGCCATGCCGTCCGGCGACGAGAAAGGCGTAGCTACTGTGGGTTCCGGCGTTTCTATCGGCGACGGAGCCAAGATCGGCCCCAATGCCATGGTAAAAACTAACGTGAAAGGCGGTGAGGAACAATGGTAAAATCCAACGCTGATGCTCTGGGCATCATTTTCCCGAACAGTTATGATTCCCTGGTTCCCGAGCTGGTAGCTGAGCGCTCTATGGCGTCCATTCCTTTTGGCGGACGTTATCGTATGGTGGATTTTGTGCTGTCCAGCATGGTAAACTGCGGTATTGATAATATTT
>CANQBN010000155.1 GCA_947588855.1 uncultured Lachnospiraceae bacterium | reverse complement strand
ACCAGGTGAAGAAGGGCGGCGTCATGGCGTCCTCCTATGTGGGCGGCTTAAGCGGCGCGTTTATCCCGGTCAGCGAGGACCAGGGCATGATCGATGCGGTGACGGTTGGCGCGCTGACCATCGAAAAGCTGGAAGCCATGACCTGCGTCTGTTCCGTCGGTCTGGATATGATCGCGATTCCCGGGGACACTTCGGCCAGCACCATTGCCGGCATTATCGCAGACGAGGCGGCCATCGGCATGGTGAACCAGAAGACCACGGCAGTGCGGCTGATCCCGGTGATCGGCAAAGATGTGGGGGAGACGGCGGAGTTCGGCGGGCTTCTCGGCTACGCGCCGGTGATTCCGGTGAACCGGTATTCCTGCGAAGGGTTTGTGAACCGCGGCGGGCGGATCCCGGCGCCGATCCATAGCTTTAAGAATTAAAGGAATAAATGCGCGGGAGGAGAATAGAAGCGGCATGAACATTTATCTGATCCGCCACGGGCGGCAGTGCAGCAAGCTGTGCAATGTGAACGTGGATTTATCGGAGGAAGGATACCGCCAGGCGGCTCTGGTGGGAGAACGCCTGGTGAAGAAAAATATCGATATGGTCTATTCCAGTGATTATCTGCGGGCTTTTCAGACGGCCCAGGCAGCCAATCTGTACTGGAATGCGGATCATGAGGTGCTGCCGGAGCTTCGTGAGATTTCCTTTGGCGATATGGAAGGCCTGAGCGATGAGGTGATTGCGGAGCGGTATGCGGATTTTAAGAGAGAACAGGCGAAGATGGAAGCCGATCTGGCTTATCCGGGGGGAGAGTGCGCGGCTGATGTGGTCCGGCGCGCCTATCCGGTTCTGGAACGGATTGCCCGGGAACCGCATCATGATGTGGCTGTGGTGACCCACGGCGGCGTCATCCGAAGCCTGACGGCTTATATTCTGGGCATGGATCTGGCCCGGTGGAGGCAGATTGGCAAGAATCTGGAGAACACTGGCATCACGGAACTGCGGTATGAAGCGGAGAGCGGACGGTTTACTCTGGAACGGTTCAACGACTATGCCCATCTGGAGCCGTATCCAGAGCTTCTAAGGAGCGGCTGGGTAGGACCGGAAGAAAACTGAGAAAAGCTAATCGCGTGGGTTTAGGAACGGAGAAGCCGCGGACCAGCGGGCGTTAATGATGTGGAACAGTTGGTTTTTCCGTGTGCTGGAGTGCCGATACGCATCAGAACTATTTGAGACACTGATAATATATGGGAGGTTTCAGACTTGCTTCGAAATACAAAGGGAGACAGCCAGGAGAGCAGCCGGTTCTACCGGCAGATTGCCCGGCTGGTGCTCCCCATTGTGATACAGAATCTGCTGAGCACGGCAGTGAACTCGGCGGATGTGGTGATGCTGAATTACGTGGGCCAGTCGTCGATCGCGGCGGTATCTTTGGCCGGACAATATTCCAGCATCCTGTTTATGATCTATTACGGGCTGGGCACCGGAGTCACCATTCTGTGCGCTCAGTATTACGGGAAGGGCGATTACCGGGCCATTCAGGCGGCGGAAGGGATTGCCCTCCGTTTTTCGATTGTGATTTCGGCGGCAGTGGCGGCGTTGGTGGTCCTCTGTCCCAATCAGATGATGAGGCTGTTTACCAACGATCCGGAACTGATCCAGATCGGCGTTTCCTATCTGCGATGCATGAGCGTCTGCTATCTGTGCTGGGGGCTGTCGGAAGTCTATCTGTCAGTGCTTCGGAGCACCGGCCGGGTGGCCGTCAGCACTGCCCTCAATGTGATGGCGTTTTCCCTGAATATCGTGCTGAACGCTGTTTTTATCTTCGGTTTGTTCGGAGCTCCCAGACTGGGGGCCATGGGCGTGGCCATCGCTACCTCTATGTCAAGATTTCTGCAGCTTTTGGGCTGCCTTGGGGTTTCCAGGCGAAATCCCAACGTAAAGCTGGATCTGCGCTATATGCGGATCCGAAACCGTCTGCTGCTGTCTGATTTTGTAAAACTGGCGCTGCCGGCCCTGGGCAATGACGCCGTGTGGGGCATGGCCTATTCCATGTATTCCGTGATCCTGGGACATATGGGAAGCGACGCGGTGGCCGCCAATTCCTTCGTCACGGTGGTGCGGAATTTCGGAACCATCCTGTGTTTCGGTTTTGCCAGCGCCGGCGGGATTCTTCTTGGAAATGTCATCGGTGAAAACCGCCTGGAGGAGGCCGGCAGGGATGCGAAAAGGCTTCTGAAGCTGACAGTAATCAGCGGAGCGGTGGGAGGTCTGCTGGTTCTGGGCGTGACGCCTTTTGTCATGCGGTATGCGGACTTGACGGAGCAGGCCATGAGCTATCTGAAGGTGATGCTTCTGATCAACAGTTACTATGTAATGGGGGCTGCTGTGAACACCACTCTGATCTGCGGCGTTTTCCGTTCCGGCGGCGACAGTCGGTTCGGTTTCCTGTGCGACACCATCGTCATGTGGTGTTATGCGGTGCCGCTGGGGTTCATCGCCGCGTTCCTTCTAAAGCTGCCGGTGCTGTGGGTCTATTTTCTTCTGTGTACCGATGAGTTTGCCAAGTGGCCGGGAGTCATCAGCCATTACCGCAGCGGCAAGTGGCTGAAGAATATTACAAGGGACGGTCTGTTTGAGACACAGTAAAGGAGACCCTTGGGAATGATCGGTTTTGGCGTTTGAGCGGTTGGGGGCTGTTGTTTGCAGAAAGCCCAGAGGACTGCTGAAGTGAAAAGAAAGCAGAGGTGATCAATATGCTGTTTACGGAGTTTAATCTGGAGGACGCCCTGGAGGTGCGGGGTGAGGAACGGTATGAAGACGGGCTTGAGGATGGCAAAAAGGAAGGATTGAAGGAAGGATTGAAGGAAGGATTAAAAGAAGGATTAAAAGAAGGATTAAAAGAAGGAACGACCTGTCAGCTGATTACTATGGTATGCCGTAAGATGGTTAAGGGAAAGACAGCGGAATCCATTGCAGAAGAATTAGACGAGGATATTGCGGTAATCCGGCCGATTTATGAGACGGCAAAAGCCCATGGTCCGGAATATGACTGCGGGAGAATATATCGGGAGCTTTTGAGCGGGGATATTTTAAAATAATCGTGTGCTTTTTGCGGGATTTGTGATATAGTATGATTCAGGCAATTAGTATAGAATCCAACGACGAGAGGTGAATAGACGTGCTGAAGCTGGAAAACATTTCTTTTGCGGCAGATGGGAAGGAGATTCTGCAGAATGTCAGTCTGACGGTGGACGACCGTTTCGTGGCCATAACGGGGCCTAACGGAAGCGGAAAATCCACACTGCTTAAGATTATTATGGGAATATTGCAGCCTACGTCCGGAAGGATCTGGCTGGACGGCGAGGATATTACGGAGCTGTCTATCACCGAGAGGGCCAACCGGGGGATCAGTTTTGCGTTTCAGCAGCCGGTAAGGTTCAAGGGACTTAAGGTTCGGGATCTGCTGGAGCTTGCAGGAGGCAAGGGGAAGGACGGAGGAGCGCGTTTTGCCCACGCCTGCGAGGTGTTAAGCGAGGTGGGTCTTTGTGCGAAGGACTATATCAACCGCGAACTGGACGATACCCTGTCCGGTGGTGAGATGAAGCGGATCGAGATCGCCATGGCGGCGGCCAGAGGGACCAAGATGACGCTTTTCGACGAGCCGGAGGCGGGCATCGATCTCTGGAGCTTCCAGAGCCTGATTCAGGTTTTTGAAAAGCTGTATCAGGAGACGTCCGGAACAATCATGATTATCAGCCATCAGGAGCGGATCCTGAACATAGCGGATAAGATCATTTATCTGAAGGACGGCGTGGTGCTGGAATACGATGAGAGAGTGCGGGTCATGGAGCATCTGGAGTTGGATATTCATCCGGGCACCTGTGCCGCGCTGCAAAAATATCAGGAAAACTGTGCCCTGGGAAATGGAGTGAGATGATATGGATGAGATTCAGAAAAACCTTTTGAAAGAGGTGGCGGCTCTGGACGCCCCTCCTGTAGGCGCTTACAACATCCGCAGCAACGGGCAGAGCGCTGCCAGAAACACCACGGCTTCCATTGATATCATCACCAAGGAAGATAAGCCGGGAATCGATATCATTATCAAACCCGGAACCAGGAACCAGAGCGTCCACATTCCCGTAATTATCAGTCAGAGCGGTCTGAAAGAGATGGTTTACAATGATTTCTTTATCGGCGAGGACTGTGATGTGACCATTGTGGCCGGCTGCGGCATCTCCAACTGCGGAGGCGAAGATTCCCGCCATGACGGTATCCACAGCTTCTATGTGGGGAAGGGCAGCAAGGTGCGGTATATTGAAAAGCATTACGGCGAGGGAACCGGAAGAGGGAAACGCCTCATGAACCCCACTACCGTGATCGAGCTTTCGGAGGGGGCGTCCATGGAATTGGAGACTTCTCAGATTGGAGGAATCGACGATACCCTCCGCGTGACGAAAGCAAAGCTGTCTGAGAATTCATCCATTGTCATTCACGATAAGATTCTGACGGAAGGCGATCAGCAGGCTAAAGCGGAGATCGCCGTGGAGATGGATGGAAATGGTTCCACCTGCGATTTGATCAGCCGCGGAGTAGCCAAGGAAAGGAGCTTCCAGGAAGTGGTCATCGGAATCGACGGCAACGCGGCCTGCAGCGGCCATGCGGAGTGTGATTCCATTATTATGGATGAGGGTGTGATCGTGGCGACGCCCCGGCTGAAAGCGACCAATGTGGACGCTTCGCTGATCCATGAGGCTGCTATCGGAAAGATTGCCGGCGAGCAGCTGATGAAGCTGATGACTATGGGACTTTCCGAGAAGGAAGCGGAGGAGATGATCATCCGGGGATTCCTGCAGTAAAAGGCGCGGCGGCCGTCACGGGACGACCACCACGGACGCGGTGTATTCGTTGGGGATTTTTCTGCCGCTTTTGGCGGCCAGCACAGACTGATACAGATGTGAGCAGTACAGATCCCTGCGAAAATCCTGCAGAGCGTCATAATCGAGAATGGAAGCGGCATCCGCTGTCTTGGTGATCAGAGGCAGCGGAGCCGTTTTTTTTGTGTTTTTTTTGACAGCGGAAAGCAGAGGCTGAGCTGATCTGCGAAAACCCAGAATGCGTATGCAGGAGACATAATCTTCTGATTTGCGTCTGAGAGTTTCTTCTGCAGTAATTCCCAGAAGAATATGAGTCAGCGCTCTGCCCACCCGGGTGTAGGTGTACTGTTTTGTCTTAAGCGTGGATATGCGGTCTTCAAAATCGGAAAAAATCAGTATCTGCCGGTTGATTCTGGCGGCCAGATCTTCCGACACATCCAGAAAATCAGTGAGAGGCGTCCGGTTCAGCTGCAGTTCCAGGAGCCGGACGTTCAAAACAGCGGAAAAATCGTCGGGAAGTAGCGGAACCGCATCCTGGATCAAAGGCAGTACCGGTTCGGGAACGCTGCGGGTTATCCGGGTAAAATGAGAACGGATATCGTCCATATTCGGACTGCCCAGCGTCTGCCTCAGGGCAGCAGCAGAAGGAAAAACCATATCAGAGGGAAGCGCCGTCTCATGATAGTGATCGCCCTTCCGGAGAATGGTCTGCGGCTGTATGGAACTGTTCCGCCGGATCAGAGCCTTGCAGTATTCTACGCCCAGGATATTGTTGGGAGAAGAAAGAAGGGTTTCCGGGTCATATCCGTCGGAAAATGTGCCGTCGGTTCGGCCAGGCAGTGCGGCTGAGGGCCCGTCGGAGAGTCCAGTTTTCTTTTCTTCGGTTCTGCAGTATCTTGCCAGTGCATCGGCCCGCGCCTGCGGAAAGGTGAAACCGTTCCGGAGATTTTCCGCAAGAATCGTCTCGTATTCTTCCGGATTCCGGCAAAGAATCTGAGCGATTTCCATCAAAGGCTCGATGCGGCCGCATTCGCTGCCGAAGCAGAGCGTATCCACGACGCCGAGACGGTCCAGTATAGCTATGCCGCAGGCGGCGAAATCTTCCGCGCTGCTGGCAGCGAATACCGGAGGCATCTCAATGACCAGATCGGCGCCGCCAAGGAGAGCCATTCTGGTCCGGGTATATTTATCATAAATGGCAGGAGCTCCCCTTTGTACAAAATCGCCGCTCATGACCGCCACGCAGTAATCGGCGCCGGACAGCTCTTTTGCCTTGCGAATTTGATAGGCGTGCCCGTTGTGAAACGGATTGTATTCTGCTATGATGCCTACGGTTCGGGACATAACGGGACTCCTTTCGTGGGATTGCGGCTGCGGTCTATGAGCTATTCTTTCCGCCTGACTACTTTATAGTATAAATTGTTTTGCGAAAAAAGCAAATGATTTTCAGTTCCGTGCTTTCAAGACTGAAATTTTTGTTTTTTTACAAAGAAATGTCGTAGAGTATCTTACTCTGCGACATTCTTTAAAGACTATATATCCTGTTTCAAAAAGGATTTTACAAGAGAAAAGACCTTTTGTCAATAAGAAAGGACTAATTTCGGCAGGTAATATTAACCTGAAAAGAGATTTAACCGCGTTTTTTCAAGATAATTCTTCTATTTAAAAATCTATAAGCCGTCAAAATTCTGGTCAATTTCTATCATTAAAAAAATCAGCTCCAAATGATTGTTTTCCTGAGCTTCAATGAGCGGTGTCAGATAAAATCCTTATTGCTTTTACAATCTAAAAGCCGTCAAAATAGCCGTCAGTTTCAGCAGGTTTTTAAAGAAAATAAGGCATTTCCGGCGATATATCGCAGAGTAAGATACTCTACGACATGATTCGCAGTTGGAATTATACTCGCATGTAGATAGGTTGAGCACCAGCTGGGACTATCATACGTCCATTAGTTTGTTCTTCTGAACAGCTGATTTATCGTGACAAAACCTGAACGCGATTCGTGAGCCTTGGGTGATGTTTCTGCAGAAGGGGGTCATAACGGCCACAGCAGCCTGTGCCGTCCGGTAAGGACGGAACGGGATGGCGAAGCCTGCCTTTTTGAGAAAAAAGGGCAGGATGGCGAAGTCTGCCGTTTCAGGCACTTCCGGATAACCTCTGTGTGGAAAGATATAATCCGGGCTCCGGTTTATCTGATCTTCAGGACCGTACAAAATGGTCCGCTGCCGGCGGCTTAGTCACAGCCGCTGCCGGGGTGGAAAAGACAGGAAGGATACAGAAGGGAGCGACGCTGCCATGCTGTGGTACGTGATACAGACCTATA
>CANQBN010000154.1 GCA_947588855.1 uncultured Lachnospiraceae bacterium | reverse complement strand
ATAGCGGTTCCGCTGACGCAGAAGGAAATGGCTGAAAAGGCAGGTGTATCACCGCGGACAGTTGAACGGATTGAAAACGGTGAAAATGTTAAAATAGAGAATCTGTTGAATATTCTGCGGACACTTGGTCTGCTGGAAAACCTGAATACCCTGATTCCAGAGATTGCGGCGGAAGTATATTTGTGGGGAACACGAATCGGTGTGGTATTACAGGAACGGGTGAATGCGGCCGTGGGTCGGTGGCAAATGTTTGCGGAGGATGCATTTCTGAATGAGCAGACCTTTCTGGAAGTATCTCAAAACCATGTTTTGTTGTAGAGGAGCGCAAGGGGTATGGAAAAAGGACAATGGCGATCATGGGCTCATGGCAGGCATCTGAAAATGCAAAAGAGAGACGGCTTTAAGTCGGGCAGCCGTCGGAAAATGACCGGAGCATTGTAATTGAAAAGCGGTGCACAATAGATAAATACCTCTTCTGGCAGATGACGGCGGAAAACCCGCGGGCGACGTATGCGTGTATCAACTATGGGGAGGCGGTGTGCCTGAAGGAGATCACAAAGCGGAGTGTTTGCATCAACAAGGATATCGGTGAGGTCGTAGAGACGATGCTGAGTCAGGAAAACACATAGAAAAGTGTTAATATTCCTTGACAATATGAAAAACTTGGTACATAATGATAGGTATCAAATGATACCGCAGAAAGAGAGGCGTTGATTTGACTAATGAGATAAAAACACGAATTGAAAGTGAATTAGAAGTTAGAGCGTATATCCAAGATTTAAAGTATGCACTTAACAATGGGGCAAAAATAAATTTTCAGGCAAAAAGACTTATTGATGAATATAGAGATGAAAAATACACAAATCAATATACAGTAGACACATTATTTCCTGATGAAAATCCAGTAGATGCGTTAAAAAGAGAATTACTAACGCTTTCAGTAGAAGACTATATGCGGACAGTTAAAGACTTACGATTTCCAAAAAGAAGTGAGATGAGAGAGTTTGGGAAAGTTTATAATGGAAAGGACGATGTATATATTAAAATAAGGGTGGAGCTTCTTGGATCATATGGACATATGACAACCTTTATAATGTCTTTTCATTTTGCAGAGAAGTCATTCTCTCCGGAGATGTTTCCGTATAGAAAAAATTAGGGGGTATTTTCATGGATTTGAAAATCATAAAAAGTGAAAAGCGTTTATGCACATGCTGCATGGAAGAGCATGAGGTGCAAACAGTTCTTGTAAAAGAAGAGGCAACCTTTAAAAATAAAAAGATTACTTACGAAGCGTCTTATTTGTATTGCAATATAGCAAAGGAACTGTATATGGATGAACAACAGATGCAGGAAAACGACATACATCTCAAGGATGCATATAGAAAATCGGAGGGCCTTTTGACATCAAGTGATATATGCGCTATTCGCGCTAAATTTGGGATTAGCCAAAGCGACCTTTGTATTTTGCTTGGCTGGGGCAGAAAAACTATTACCAGATATGAAAGCCATCAGGTACAGGATAAAGCACATGATACAATATTGAAGAAGATAGATCAGGATCCAGAGTGGTTTCTGTTGTTGTTAAATGATTCCAGGGAAAATTTATCCCCGGGATCTTTTCAAAAATATTTGAATACAGCTGCCGCTTTGTATGAAGAAGATCGGGATGCATACCTGCGAAAGTCGATTGAAGCTGATTACGCGAGGTTTCAGAGAAATCAGCTTTTTCACGGAAACACAAATCTATCACTAGATAAAGTAGTAGATGTGATTCGATATTTTGCGGCATCCACAAAGATTACCGCTCTTTATAAAGTGAAACTTATGAAGCTTATGTGGTATGCAGACACTTTATCATATAAACTCAGAGGATTTGCGATAACCGGTTTAGTATACCAGGCTCTGCCAATGGGTGCAGTTCCCATAGGACATAATTCTATCATTAATCTAAAAGATGTCCCTTGTGAAGAAGTGGATATAGGAGAAACAAATGCCTATCATTTTTCATTAAAAGGTGTAACTACATTCTCGTTTCTTACAGCCGATGACAAGAATATATTAGATGCGGTAATTGAAAAACTTGGTAAAATGAATAAGAATGAACTTATTGATTTTATGCATAAAGAGCAGGCGTATATTGAGACTGCACCAAGAGAGGTGATTTCATTTAAGTATGCGGAAAACCTGCAGATATAAAACATAAAAATTTGCACCAGATCTGTCAAAGTGATGCGTAATAGCTGCAACACCCCCATTATCATCAAATACTCCTTCTGGCAGATGACGGCAGGAAATCCGCGGGCGCGTATGCGCGCGTGAACTACTATGAGACGGTCTGCCCGAAGGAGAATCTTTGATGATCCATATACGGGTATTACTTCATTACTCCAAAAAGTGAATGGAACGCGTCTCTTTCAGAATGTTCCGCGTCTCATGAAGAAATTCATCAATCAAATCATGAATCCACGGCCTGGAATAGCGGTAATAAATCAGATAGGTGGTTCGATCCGGTATGACGTGCTCCCGGAACGGCACAGAAGTCAACTGCTTATTCTGCCGACAAAGAGTTTTCGCCACATGCTCTGTCACAATCGTCCATTTCGATTCTGATGTCAGAAAATTTCCGATCATACTCACGGTACCAACTGTAACTTTATGCCTGTTATCAGGAAAATATCTCTGATGCCACAGCTCATATTCATTAGACCAAATCGCATAAATTTCTTGATCGGGATCAAGGTCCAACATATTGTGACTTTCGCAATATGCATTTTTTTTATGGCAAATAATTGTAAACTTTTCTTCAAAAAATGGTATAGAACGGATGCTCGGTGATTTATGCAGGGTGCCAACAAAACCCAGGTCAATCTGCTGCTGCTCAATCAACTGATGAATTTCTGTTGAATGCTCCGTCTGCAGGAAAAGCGACACATTAGGGTATGTTTCCAAAAAGACGGAGTAGACATCCGCAAGATAGTATTGATTATACATTTCCGTCGCCGCAATTCTTAACTGCTTCCTAGTATTCAGATTACGGATTTCTTCGGCCTGCTGCTGGAGTGCGATCCACTGCCTGGCTATCGCGTAAAAATGTTCCCCTTCAGGCGTCAGCGTTACTTTGCGCATTCCCGGATGCCGCCAGAGAAGTATTACGCCTAATTCATCCTCAAGATGCCGCAGCCTCTGACTGGCAGTGCCCTGCCCTATGTACAGATTTTCTGCGGCCTTTCCAACACTTCCGCTGCTGACAACCTTAAGAAAAGTCTCAATATCTTCAAATACCATCAAACGCACCTTCTATAATATTTGATATACAAATATTATATATTAAAAACATCTGATTGTCAAATTAAACTCAGACATTATAATAAAAATATAAACCGATTCCACAGCTGGAAGCTGGGAAGGCAAATAAACATTATAAAGGAGGAAGAAAATGGACTTCAACAAAATCGGAAATGAGATCATCTCAAACATTGGCGGCAGCGAAAATGTACAGAGTTTGTCCCACTGCATGACACGGCTCCGCTTCGTCCTGAAGGATGAGAGCAAGGTAAACAAGAACGCAGTGGACAAGATTGACGGGGTTTTAGGCTCGACCTTCGGCGCCGGACAGTACCAGGTTATCATGGGCAAGAACCTCGCTGCGGCTTTTGAGTCGCTTAACAAGAATTTCAAGTTTAACGCTAAAGATGGAGCTAATGGCGGCGGAACAGCAGACAAGGAGATTATCAAAGAAAAAGAACCCTTGACTCCTAAAAACGCCTTTATGGCAGTCGTCAACTATATGTCCGGATCGGTCAGCCCGGTCATTACCGGTCTGGTGGCAGGCGGTATGCTGAAGCTGGTGCTCTACATACTGACCCTTGCGTGGCCTGGTGTCGCAGAGCTGTCAACTTATAATCTGATTTCCATCCTGGCGGATGTCCCATTCTACTTCATGCCGGTATTTGTCGCCTTCGGCGCGAGCAGAAAGCTCGGATGCTCTCCTGTGCTGCCGATGATCCTTGCCTGCGCCCTGATTTCCCCGGACTTCATTGGTCTGGAAGGTGCGGCCAGCGTATTTAGTCTCCCCGTGCCAGTTCTCAAATATTCCAGTACGGCAATTCCCGCAATGCTTAGCACGCTGACTGTTTACTGGTTTGAAAAGCTGTTCAACAAAATTATTCCTGGCATCCTGAGGAACACGATCGTAGCTCCGCTTACGCTTCTGGTGTCGTTTGTCCTGACTTTTGTAGTTCTCGCACCGCTCGGAAACCTGGTTGGCGGCGGCGTTGTCAATCTGATTGTCATGCTTCAGAAAATTGCCAATCCGCTGGCGCTGGCTGTATACACCGCGATACTTCCGTTTATGGTCATGGCGGGTGTGCATACCTTGGTCGCTCCGTTTATGCTTGAAAACTACAGCACGCTTGGATATGACCCCCTTTTCCGGGTTGGTCTGCTGCTCCAGCTCTTAGCGGAGGGCGGAGCCGCTTTAGGAATCGCGGTCCATATGAAGGAGAAGGAAAAGAAAGCAGATGCGATCTCCATGTGTGTGTCCGCTGTGTTCGCTGGCATTACAGAACCGGCAATCTTCGGTATCAACATGAAATATAAGGCCGGTCTGTATGGCGCATTATCAGGAGCGGTTGCCGGTGGCCTTATCGCGGGAGTGTTCAACATCAGGAGCAATATAAGTACTAAAAATACGATTCTTGCTCTGCCTACGTTCCAGGATACCATGCTTCCTGCCGCTTTGGCCTGTGCCGTTACATTTGCAGTATCGTTCCTCGTAACAGCGATCCTTTATCAGAAAAACAATAAAACGAAATAGAAAGGAGAAACACTTATGTATCAGGATACTTTCAAAGAAGGCTTCCTCTGGGGAGGGGCAGTTGCCGCGAATCAGTGTGAAGGAGCATATCTGGAAGATGGCAAAGGACTTAATGTGACCGATGTTTCCGCAGGCCTGCTGCGTATGCCCCACATGAGATGGAATGGGACAAAATGGGAGGCTGACCTTGACGGTTATTTCCCCAGTCACGAGGCCATCGACTTCTATCACCGTTATGCCGAAGATATCTCCCTTATGGGCGAGATGGGGTTCAAGGCCTTCCGCACCAGCATTTCCTGGGCCAGAATTTTTCCAAATGGCGATGAAACGGAGCCGAATGAAGCAGGATTACAATTCTATGACCGCCTGTTTGACGAGATGCACAAGAATGGCATTGAGCCTGTTGTCACGCTGAGTCATTATGAGACGCCGCTGTATCTGCTGACAGAATATGGCGGATGGCTGAACGAGAAAATGATCGACTTCTGGTATCGGTATGTGAAGACGGTCTTTGAACGCTATAAAGGGAAAGTCCGCTATTTTCTTACCTTTAACGAGATCAACAATCTCTTCAAAATCCCTTTTGCAGGGGGTGGTGTGCTGGATATTCACCCAATCCATACAGAGACGGTAAATGCTGATCTGACCAGGAAAGATTTATATCAAGCGGCGCACTATATCGCCATAGCAAACGCAAAGACGGTAAAGCTCTGCCGTGAAATCATACCGGACGCGAAAATCGGCTGTATGATATCCCTTTCTCAGCTTGCTACCTATCCTACTACCTGCGCGCCTCAAGACGTTCTCGCGGCACAGAGATTTCAGCATCAGGCGATGTTCTTTCTGGAACTGTTCTGCAACGGAGCTTATCCCAGCTTCGTCCAGAGAGAATGGCATGAAATCGGCTATGAACCCGTCTTCCACGCGGAGGATCTGGCGCTGATTCAAAATAATACGGTGGACTTTATCTCTTTCAGCTATTATAAGAGCTGTGTCATAAAGGACGGGGAAGTCATGAAGACAGACACCGGCGGAGCTTACGGCGCAAACAATCCGTTCATCACCGAGTATTCCCCCAAGCCGTGGAGATGGCCTGTTGACCCCGCCGGACTTCGGTATGTGTGTAATTTTCTCAACGACCACTACCACAAGCCATTGTTTATCGTGGAAAACGGAATCGGACTGAATGAGCATCCGGATTCTAACGGCCGTATCCTTGACACATTCCGGGAGAAATATATTCGTGAACATCTCCATCAGTTGAAAGAAGCTATCCGCGATGGCTGCGATGTGATGGGCTACCTCTATTGGGGGCCGATTGACATCGTATCAGCAGGAACTGGAGAAATGGACAAACGCTACGGCTTTATCTACGTGGACAAGGACAATAATGGAGCTGGGACTATGCAGCGGAGCCGGAAAAATTCATTCGACTTCTACAAGCATGTGATCGAAACCAACGGAAAGGATCTGTGAGTATGGAACCCACCAAAGAAATTGAACAGCTTGTCCGACTCTACACAGAGGCAATTCACTCGCAAAGTGAGGCAGATTTCAAAGCCCTTTGGAGCGGAGAGGACACCAATGCACTGATTTCCGGAACAAAATTCTTTGAGGGTTTGGATGCCATTTATCAGACTTTTCTGATTGGCCTGATTCAAAAAAAATATTCTTCTATCCACCTTGTGAATGATGGCCTCCAGTCCTATCAGCTGACAGAGGATACGGCTGTTGTAATCTTCCGATACCACACGGACTGCGTAATCAGAGAAAGCGGTCAGCCGTATGGCATGGCTGGTATTGAGACGCAGGTGTTGAAAAAGATAGAAGGCAGCTGGAAAATCGCCCATATCCAGTATCATGGCAAAGATATCGCCAATTAACAACTTGACCCGGATGTAAGGCACATTATTCTAACCATTCTAACCAAAAATTTGGCGAGAATGGTTAGAATATGAGCAGAATTTAACCTTTGGGAAAACCTTTGAGAAGGCTGAAAAAAGTTTGACAGATGAAAAAGATTATGGTAAACTAACAGTTAGTTCTTACTAACATATGGTTTTCTGCCGCTTTATCAGGCGGCTTTTGTTAAACCTGTGAGTTAGTTAAGACTAATATTCGACAAAGACTCTCATTGTAAAGGAAGATAAAAGAGACTATGAAATCAAACGCGGAGCGGGCACGGGAGCAGCTGACCCTGATGCCGAAAACGGAGTTCACATTGGAAACGGACGGCTTTATCGGCGCGCTGTATCAGCCAAGGCGGAATGAATATCCCGGAAAGGCCGTCATCATGTTCGGCGGCAGCGACGGGATCTACAACCTCACGAAGCTGATTGCGGAGCAGTATGTCAAGCGGGGCATGACCGTACTGGCGCTGGCCTACTGGAAC
>CANQBN010000153.1 GCA_947588855.1 uncultured Lachnospiraceae bacterium | reverse complement strand
CTTGGCGCTGTAGTTACAGACGATCCGGAAAATCCCATCCACATAGGCCTCGTCCGAATATTCCTCAGGTAACAGGTTCTTAAGCATCTCCTTTGCCTCTGAGAAGGGATCGGCATCCTCCGTCTTCTCCGGCATGGTCAGCTCTGATTTGGTCTGCCGTTTCACGGACATCTCCCGCCCGGTCCAGAACTTGACTACCGCGTCATATCCTGTATCGTTGGTCACGATAATGTAATCCGTCTTCGGTGCTGACTTGATCAGATAGCCCAGATAGGATACCAGCTGAAAGTCCAGTCCGTTCTTGCCCGGATAACATTCGATCGTCTCAAACGAGGTAGGATACTGACGAATGATGTCAAGGTCTGAATAAGAGATTCCCGGCGAATGTTCCGTGAAAAACAGAACCAGCATATCCTTACTGCCCTTCTTCGGCAGCAGTTCCTTCCACGCGCTTCCGATGTTCTCCGTGTCGACCAAATAAACTTTTCGATTCGCCATATATATCCTTTCCCCATGTATGGCCAATCCCATCATACCATATATTTTTCCAAAACTCAAGGGCCGAAAATCACGGTTCCGTGATTCCGGCCCTTGCAAAAACTATCGTTCTCTCTCCTACTCATCCCAGTTATGATAGACTGCCTGGACGTCGTCGTCCTCATCCAGGATATCCAGAATGCGGGTCATCTTCTTGATAGCCTCCTCGTCGGTCAGCTCCACCCAGTTCTGGGGAATCATGGTGACCTCCGCCTCCAGCATGGGAACGCCGGCCGCCTCCATAGCCTCACGGACTGCGCTGAAATCATCGGGAGCCGTATAAATCTCATAGCTCTCATCCTCTTCCGCGAAATCCTCGGCACCCGCGTCCAGAGCCGCCATCATCAGTTCATCGGCATCCATCTCGCACTCTTCTTTATCCACAATAATCTGACCCTTCTGGTCAAACATGTAAGAGACGCTTCCCTGAGCGCCTACGTTGCCGCCGCCTTTGGTAAACGCCGCGCGGACATTGGCCGCCGTACGGTTCTTGTTATCAGTCAGCGTGTCTACGATGATCGCCACGCCGCTGGGACCGTATCCCTCATAAGTCAGCCTCTCATAATTGACAGAACCGGCGTCGCCGGCCGCCTTCTTGATGCCGCGCTCAATGGTATCGTTGGGCATATTGTTGGCTTTGGCCTTGGCAATCACATCGCGAAGCTTGCTGTTATTGGCAGGATCCGCGCCGCCTTCCTTTACCGCCACCGCAATCTCACGGCCGATAACGGTAAATATCTTGCCTCTCGCGGCGTCATTCTTTTCCTTCTTGCGCTTAATATTAGAAAATTTCGAATGTCCAGACATGAAATAACACTCCTTTTCTCTCTACTCTCGTCCCCTTTTTCGGACTTTTCCTGTCATGTCTGTTCTATCTTAACATTGATTCGGCCATCTGGCAAGGATTTTCTGGATATCCGGCTTTAAGGAAATCAAATCATCCGCAGACTATGTAAGCAGCTCCAGGCTCACTTTCAGTGCACAGTCTACTTTTCTCTGCAGATCGTCATCAATATGGCATATTTTTTCCTTCAGACGCTGCTTGTCAATCGTTCTCAGCTGCTCCAACAGAATCACGGAATCTCTCACCATATCGCACCGGCGGGTGTCCAGCTCAACATGGGTAGGAAGCTTCGCTTTATTCATCTTTGAAGTAATGGCCGCGCAGATGACTGTGGGACTGTGCTTATTGCCCACGTCATTCTGTATAATAAGTACCGGGCGGACGCCCCCCTGCTCCGAACCAACCACCGGCCGCAGATCAGCATAATAGATATCGCCTCGTCTGATAATCACTGTCTCACTCTCCGTCAATCACATTTCACGGCTGCCCGAGCCTCCCGGCCAGGCCGCGGCCGCGTTTACATGAGTAGTATTCACTCATTTTCACGGCCGTATTCACGCCAATCCTATGATTATAATATGAAAATGACGGAAGTTCTGTTTCCGCGGTCTCTCAGGATTCCGTGTTCTCCATGAAATCCTCGTATGTATCCTCAAAATAATCTTTGGTCCCCACTATCCGGCCGTTCCGGATATAGACGCGGGGAACCCTCTTTCCTATGTCGCAGACAATCTCATAGGTGAAGCCTCCGCCCACAGCGGCAATCTCATCTACCGTAATCCGCGCTCCGCTTTGTTCTTCTCCTATAAGCGTCACCTCGGACCAGATTTCCGCCTCAGGTATCTCTGAGATATCCGCCATGAACTGATCCATACATACTCTTCCCAAAATCGGAGCGCTCTTTCCGCAGATAAGCACACGCCCCTTTCCGGACAGATTTCTCGGATAACCGTCTCCGTAACCTACCGGTATCGTTGCAACCTTAACAGGTTTATCAGCTACAAAGGTTCCGCCATAGCTTACGGCAGTTCCCGGCTGAATCTCCTTAATATGCGTAATACGGCTTCTGAGGGACATGACCGGCTTAAGCGGAACCCGTTTCTTGTCCACCTCGTCAGACGGATAAATTCCGTAAATGGAGATTCCGGCCCTAGCCATATCCAGATGGGCCTCCTTTAAATCTATAATCCCGGCGCTGTTGGAAATATGCTTCACAGGAATTTCCAACCCGCGATTTTTCAGCATCTCGACAAAGCTCAGATACTTCTTCATCTGTTCTCTGGCCGAAGTCTTGTCCGTCTCATCCGCCCTGGCAAAATGGGTGAACATTCCTTCCACGCAGATTCCCGGCAATCGGCCGATGGCAGCGGCCATATCTGCCGACGCCTCGTCAGGCATCATGCCGATCCGGCTCATACCCGTATCAACCGCCAGATGAATCTTTGCCGTCTTCCCCAATGATACCGCCGCATCGGACAATCCAACCGCCTGTTCCATAGTAAAAACCGCGGGGCGTATCTCATGCTCCACCAGCTCGCGGAAATGGCCCGGATGGGTCACGCCAAGAATCAGGATCGGCTTCGCAATGCCGTGCCTCTGAAGGATTCTGGCCTCCTCGACGGCAGCGACGGCATAGCCTTCCACGTAAGGGTCAATCGTCTTGGCTATCGGCACAGCCCCATGGCCGTAACCGTCCGTCTTTACCACGCCTATCATTCCTGCTCCCGCCGCCAGATTGTTCCTCATGGACTCCATGTTGAACACTACGGCGTCCAAATCGATCTCCGCGTAAACTCTCGTGTATTTGTCTGTCATATACTGCCTCCTGCTGTTATTCATCCAATCATTTTTCTTCAGCGGCAATCAGGCCGATCTCATTGGCCAGTTCCCTTGCCAGAATTCCATGGGAACTGATCTTCTCTTTAAGCCTGTCTCCGGCCACGCCGTGAAGATACACGCCAAGAGACGCCGCCTCCCACAGTTCCGCCCCCTGTGCCAGAAGACCGGCAATGACGCCGGTCAGAACATCACCGGACCCGGCCTTGGCAAGACTGCTGTTTCCGCTGGAATTTACATAACACTGTCCGTCTCTTCCCGTCACCACGGTGGCCGAATCCTTCAGCACGCATATGATCCCGTGCGCTCCGCTGTACTCTGACGCTGTAGAAACCAGATTCGTCCGGATCTGTTCCGTAGTCAGGCCTGTCAGACGGGACATTTCGCCCAAATGAGGCGTGATGATAATATTTTCTGTATAATACTGACTCAGCTCAGGATATCTGGCCATGGCATTGAGTCCGTCCGCATCCAGCACCATGGGCACATAAGCATTGGTCAAAAACTCATACAGCAGCTCCCTGACTCCCTCTCCCTGACCGATACCGGGCCCCAGAACAATCACATCAGCCCAGGCGCAGGCATCCTCGATCTTTTCACGAAGCAGTTCCGGGCACAGTTCCATTCCATCCGCGTCATAGACGGACAGAATCGCTTCCGGCAGAAGCTCCTGCATCATCTGACGATTGGCGGAGGCCGTCATGATCTTCACCAGCCCCGCCCCCATCCGATAGGCGGCCAGGGCGCTTAAATACGCGGCTCCTCCCATATTTTCAGAGCCGGCCACTATCAGCACTTTGCCAAAGGTTCCCTTATTGCTGTAAGATGGCCGTACCGGCAGTTTTCTCATGTCCTCAGGACCGTAAGTCACAGCCAGCGGCGCATTCAACGACTCGGAAAGCCGCCCGGCACTGTCCGCCGGAAAGCCGATATCGCAGACTTCCACCCGGCCGCAGTACTCTCTTCCCGGATACAACGCGCTGCCCAGTTTTTTATATCCGAATGTCACCGTCACATCTGCGGGAACCGCAATTCCCATAATCTGTCCATTGTCACTGTGAATGCCTGAGGGCATATCCACAGCCACTGTATATCCTGCGCCGCAGTCCTTCATCATCTGAAGAACCCGGGCATAATCTCCCTCCACCGGACGGCTTAATCCTACGCCAAATACCGCGTCGATCAGGACATCACATCTTCCGGGCAGAAAATCCTTCCAGTCTATTACAGGAATCTCCAGATTCAGGGCAATTCTTCTCTGCAGGTAGAATTCCTCTGTCCCATGCTCGGCTCCTCCTGTCAGAATCACTGTAACCTGATAACCTCTATTATGCAGTAACCTTGCCGCCGCAATTCCGTCAGCCCCGTTATTGCCGCTGCCGCAGAACGCCCATATTTGAACAATCTCCTGATTTTTCAGGGCTTTTTCCGCATAACGGATTGCTTCATCCGCCGCGGCCATTGCCGCGCGCTCCATCAGCACCACAGACGGAATCCCTATCTTCTCGATCGCGTTCCGGTCGATTGCTTTCATCTGTCCCCCTGTCACAAGATATCTCACACGCCGCTCCTTTCCGACTCGGCCACGACAAACGCCACGGCATAGTCCTTTGTATTGGTAATAGAAGCATGGAGCCTGGCGACGCCCATTTCACAGGCTGTGATCTTCGCCTTCCCCAAAAGATTAATATAGGGCTTGCCCAGCTCATCTCTCAGCACTTCAATATCTCCCGGCATAAATCCCCGGAAGCCGATACCGAACGCCTTCGCTGCCGCCTCCTTGACGGCAAAATCGCCGGCCAGCCGGGAAATTCTTCCCCCGGCCTGCCGGCGCTCCTCCTCCGTATAGACACGATTGACAAAGGCCTGCTTCCCGCAGGCTTTCTCCACCCTGGATATCTCTACCATATCTGTGCCTATTCCTATTATCATGATGACTTATCTCCGTTTTTCGCCTGCCGTGCCTGTTTATCCTGCATGCTGCAGACCCGGTAGGACAGCCGCATCAGACTCTCCGAGAGATGCACGTTCTCAACCACCACATCATCCGGAACATCCAGATCAATGTGGGCGAAATTCCAGATAGCCTTGATCCCGGCCGCCACCAGCCGGTCGGCAATCTCCGGCGCCTTGGTCTTGGGAATGGTCAGCGCCGCGATCTGCACATCATTCTCCACAATAAAATCTTCCAGATTCTCCACGCCCATAATCTCCACGCCGCGGACTACCATGCCGATCAGCTTGGGATTCACGTCAAACATCCCCTTGACGATAAATCCCCTCCGCTCAAAATTGGCGTAATTGGCAATGGCCTGGCCCAGGTTGCCGGAACCAATGATGATCAGGTTGTGCTGCCGGTCAATCCCCAGGATCTTTCCAATCTCATCATACAGATATTTTACATTGTAACCGTACCCCTGCTGCCCAAAGCCTCCGAAATTGTTCAGATCCTGCCGGATCTGGGAAGCGGTCACCCGCATTCTCCTGCTCAGTTCCCCGGAAGATATCCGTTCTACGCCCTCTTCTAAAAGTTCTCCCAGATAGCGGTAATATCTGGGCAGGCGCTCGATTACCGCTCTGGAAATCCCTTTGCCCTCCACAGTTTTCCCCTCTTCTCCACTGCTTTACAAATGCACCATTTTTATTATACAGATTTGTAAAATCGATGTCAAATTCTAGTGTGTATTTTTTTACGTCCAATTCGGGAGGCCAGGGTTTATAAATAACCCTGAATTTAAAAACGGTGATAGAATCCGTTCCTGATCCAGGCAGCTAGGGCCTCCCCCATCGCTTCATAGCTGGCCGTTTCCGCCTGAATAACGGAATTCACGCCCAATTCCCGCAAAGTCCCTGTGGTTTTCGGCCCGATGCTGATGGCATGGACCGTTCCTTTTCTCAAAAGTTCTTTCTGCTCTTCCGGCAGATGGGTCCACACACGATGCGCCGAAGAAGCGCAGGTAAAAGCTACCACCTCATAAGGCCGAATGTTCACCGTATCCTCTATCGTATCTTTATTTTTATACAATCTGACCGGAACAATCCGAAAACGCGTCCGAAACGCTTCATCAAACGTTTCCTCCTCATCTTCCGGCATTCCGTAAAAAATGTGCTCTCCCGGCTCCGCTCGCTCAATAAGAATCCTCCGCAGATCATTTCCGGCTGCTGCTTCCGGAATCAGATCCGCATAGAAACCATACTCAGCCAGACGGACGGACGTTTTTTTTCCAACCACCGCAAAACGATGATCCGCCAACAGGCGGTAATCCATATGATTCTCTTTCATCACGGCAAAAAATGCGTCCACAGCATTTCTGCTCATAAGAACGATCCAGGAACACCGGACCAGAGTTGTCTCGTCAAAGGCATGGAGATATACCCGGATCGAACCGGTCTGCAGCTGCCCGGTCCGAATCCCTTTCTTTTCCAAAATATCGGCCAAAGGAGAAGGGGCATCTCCTACCTTCGTCACCAGGCAGGAAGGCATTTCCAGTGCGTTTCCTCTCCCTGGTTTCCGGCATTCATCCCAGGATCCGCACAATTCCCTCTGCAATCGGACAACCTCTCCCACCACAATCACGGCCGGCGCTGTCAGTCCTGCTTTTTTTGTTTCCTCCCCGAGCCTTTCTAAAGGCGCCGTGACACACCTTTGCTCCGGTAAGGCAGCGTGGGAGATCACCGCCGCCGGCGTATCCGGTCTTTTTCCGGCCTGCAGCAGGCCCTGGATCAGTTCCGGCAGACGCGACATTCCCATGAGAAAAACACAGGTATCCTCCGTACGCGCCAATGTTTCATAGTCTTCTTCCGTCAGTCCCCCATCCCGCGTATGGGCCGTAACCACCCGGAACCCTCTGGCTATCCCGCGATGCGTCACAGGGATTCCCGCCAGCGCGGGGCCTGCTATGGCCGAACTGATACCTGGCACTACCAGAAAAGGAATCCCGTGCCGTTTTAAATACAGGCATTCTTCACCACCCCGGCCAAAAACATAGGGGTCGC
>CANQBN010000152.1 GCA_947588855.1 uncultured Lachnospiraceae bacterium | reverse complement strand
GCCTCGCACTGCAGGCGGATCTTCTCATCTTCGCTCAGTATGACGGCTGTCCTTGCAGCCTCAGTAAATATGGGATTGTGCTCTGCCAAAGCGTTCAGCTCCTTCCACGTGGCGGCCTTAAAAAGGCGGGCCCAGTAATCAATCCGGTATGCTCTGTCTTCTTCTGTCGCCAGTTCGATATGATTTAATTCTAACACAGAGATACGCATTTTGTCACTATATATTTTATGGCTTTGCACGTTCATCAGACGGTAAGTCGCGTAGAACTCCGGCGCTTCCGGGAACAGTGTGTAATCCAGGATGCCGATTTGGACGGCGGGGCGGATGTCCTTATAGTCTTCTCCTTTGTTCAGCTGGTCGAATGAGCGGCAGAGATAGCACTGGGAGCGCTCAATCCAATTGCCTTCATTGATGACCTGCATTTCCAGGTTAATGGACATGCGGTTGTCCAACAGGACATTGATGTCCAGAAAGAAATCCTTCTCGTTGACACGCTTACCCAGTTCGATGGGATTCTGGATTGTGACCTCATGGACTTCAGATTCCTCAAGATGCAGAAGGGAGCAGACCAGTGCCTTGAGGACATGATTGTTTTCCTGCATGACGGCGCGAAAGAAGTAGTCGTTGGTCAGGTGGAAGGGAAGGACGCCGTCGAATTGTGACAGGTCGATGGCGGCATAGACGTCAGGTTTTACATAAGTCATGAATGTATATTCCTCCTTTGTGTGTAGCGGAACTATTTAGCGTTTACTGTTTAACTGTCAAATTCTCGCGAAATTAGCTCTTTGTAATTATAGATGGGGAAGTGCGGGAGATGCTGGAATATCATAGATTTTCTGATTGTTGCGAAGTGGTAAAGACTGGTATGACGGATATCGGTTTGGAGAGGTAGATTTGTGAGACGTCTGGATACCTGCTCGACTCAGCAGGAGCAGCAGATACTGGTGGATGGAGAGATTAAACTGCTCTTCAATCATTCTGCAGGTCTGAGATGCCGGCGGCCTGCAGGAGCTGGCGCAAATGCTGAATTTCGGAAGTCAGCTGCCGGTTCTCAGAAGTTAGTTGCTGTTTTTCAGAAGACCACTGCTGTTTCTCAGCAGTCAGCTGCTCGATTAGCTTATCCTTCCATCCTACACGGCGGTAATAGTCCTCACGGGCCTCGCACTGCAGGCGGATCTTCTCATCTTCGCTCAGTATGACGGCTGTCCTTGCAGCCTCAGTAAATATGGGATTATGCTCTGCCAAAGCGTTCAGCTCCTTCCATGTGGTTGCCTTAAAAAGGCGGGCCCGGTAATCGATCCGGTATGTTCTGTCTTCTTCTGTCGCCAGTTCGGTATGGTTTAATTCTAACACAGAGATACGCGGTCTGTCACTATATATTTTCGGCTTACGGTAAACCCTGTACAAAACAATTTGCCTGTGATAAAATCAATAGCGGAGGAACTATAAAATATTGATTTGATATTGTTGTGGAAATGAAAAATCAGGAGGAATCTGTACCATGAGCAAAATCGACGTAGTGAGAGCCGCCATGATGGAGGCTATGAAGAGCCGGGACAAGGCCAGGAAGGACGCCCTTTCCATGCTGCTGAGCGCCCTGAAGAACGCCCAGATCGACAAGCGGGAGCCGCTGACGGAGGCGGAGGAGAACGCTGTGGTCAAGAAGGAGATCAAGCAGTGCCAGGAGACCTATGACATGGCTCCGGCGGACCGGACGGACATCAAGGAGGAGGCCGCGGGCCGGATTGCCGTCTACAAGGAGTTCGTGCCGGAGGACATGAGTGTGGAGCAGATTCAGGAGGTAATCGCTTCCGTTCTGGCCCAGCTGGGGATCGAGAAGCCGGCTCCGGCCGATAAGGGAAAGATTATGAAGGTTCTTATGCCCCTTGTGAAAGGCAGGGCGGACGGCAAGGTGGTCAATGAGACTCTGGCTGCCATGATGAAATAAGCCGGTCTGTGTCCAGGCTGAGCAGAAGAATTCAGCAGATGTTGAGAAAAGCCTGAGATTCAGGAACAGGAGTGTTGGAGGAACGAATTTATGACATATAGAGATCAGATTGAAGCCTATGTGGAAGCTCATAAACAGGAGATGGTGCAGGATATTTTTACCCTGTGCCGGATCAACAGCGAGAAAATGGAGGCCTCTGAGGGAAAGCCTTACGGGGAAGGCCCGGCGGCAGCCCTGGAGGCGGCTCTTAAGATGGCTCAGGGATACGGTTTTGCCGTGCGCAATTACGACAATTATGTGGGAACCGTGGATTTGAATGACAAGGAGAAGCAGCTGGATATTCTGGCTCATCTGGATGTGGTTCCCGCCGGGGAAGGCTGGCAGGTGACTCAGCCTTTTGAGCCCATAGAGAAGGACGGAATTCTCTACGGACGCGGCGTGGCCGATGACAAGGGCCCGGCGGTGGCCGCCCTCTACGCCATGCGGTGCGTGAAGGAACTGGGACTTCCCGTGGAGAAAAATGTCCGCCTGATTCTGGGATGCGACGAGGAGTGCGGAAGCTCCGACATTGCCCAGTATTATAAAGTGGAGAGGGAGGCCCCAATGACCTTCTCGCCGGATGCGGACTTTCCTGTGACCAATGTGGAGAAGGGCAGATTTCCGGGAGAGTTTTTCGCGGACTTTGCGCCCTGTGATAAGCTCCCCAGACTGGTTTCCCTGGACGCCGGAATCAAGGTGAATGTGGTTCCGGGAAAAGCCCGCGCGGTGGTGGAAGGACTGAATCTGGCGGTTATGAAAGAGACGGCGGAAAAGGTGACGAAAGAGACCGGCATTGATTTTGAACTGGAAACCGACGGCGAGACTGTAAAGATCCTGGCCATAGGAGAGGGAGCTCACGCGGCCCATCCGGCTGCCGGAAGAAATGCTCTGACCGGTATGCTGGTCTATCTGACCAGACTGCCGCTGGCCCCTTGTGCCCAGACTAAAGTTCTGGCTGATCTTCTGGCGCTTATGCCTCACGGTGATACATCCGGCGAAGCTATGGGAATCGCCATGTCGGATGAGATTTCCGGTGATCTGACCCTGGCCTTCAGCATGCTGAAGGTGACGGACCGCCGCATGGAAGGCATTTTTGACAGCCGTTGTCCGGTCTGCGCCACGGAGGACAATGTGCTGAAGGTGGTGAAAGAGAAAATGGCCGCCTGCGGTATCACGCTGATCAACGAGTCCATAAAGGCGCCTCACCATGTAGACGGAAATTCTCATTTTGTAAAAACCCTTCTTCAGGTTTATGAGGAATATACCGGTCTGGAAGGCAGGTGCCAGTCTACCGGCGGCGGTACGTACGTTCACGATTTGAAGAACGGCGTGGCCTTCGGCGCTTCCATGCCGGGAACAGACAATCGGATGCATGGGGCCGATGAACTGGCCGTTCTCAGTGATCTGGTAGTCAGCGCCAAGATATTTGCCCAGGCTATTGTGGAACTTTGTAAAAACAGTAAAAATGAGGTGAGCAGATGAACAGATATTATGCAGCGGCTTCTCCGGAGGTAACCCAGTCGGAGCTTGACCATATGGCGTTGTCCAGAGATTTGGCGGGAGAATGTGTGGTGCTTTTGGAAAATGACGGCGCTCTTCCTCTGAAAGAGAAAGGAGCCATCGCTCTTTTTGGAAACGGCGCCCGCCATACCGTTAAGGGCGGAACCGGCTCTGGTGATGTGAATTCCAGAACGGTAGTGACCATTGAGCAGGGACTGAAGGAGGCCGGTTACGCAGTGAGAGGGCAGGAATGGCTAGACCGTTATGACAGCTGCCTGGCGGAAGCTAAAACCGCGTATGCGAAGTTCGTGAAGAAGAAATCAGCGGAGACCGGCATGCAGGAAAGCATGGTTACCTTCTATGATCCCTTTGTGGAGCCGGTGCCGGACGCGGTTACGGAAGAAGACGTCAGAGCGTCGAAGGCGGATACGGCAATTTATGTGATTGCCAGAAATTCCGGCGAGGGTTCGGACCGCTATGCCCGTGAGGGGGATTATCTGCCTTTTGCCCAGGAACTGGAAAGTCTGAAGGTTCTGGGCCGGTGCTGCCGGCAGGTGATTCTGGTTCTGAATATCGGCGGTGTTATGGAGCTTACGGAGATTCGGAAGATTCCCGGAATAAACGCGATCCTTCTGATGTCCCAGCTGGGCAATATCGGCGGACATGTGCTGGCGGATGTGATTTCAGGCGTTGTGACTCCGTCAGGCAAGCTTACGGATACCTGGGCAGAGCGGTACAGCGATTATCCGTCATCGGCAGACTTCAGCCACAATGACGGCAATGTGGATGATGAGTTTTACAGGGAAGGAATCTATGTAGGTTATCGGTATTTTGATACCTTTGGTATAAAGCCTCTGTACTGTTTCGGTTATGGAAGATCCTATACCACCTTTGCTCTTTCCGATGAGCAGGTGTCCGTGAAGAATGGAAAAGTGACGGTTTCCGTGAAGGTAACCAATACCGGAGACGCCTATTCCGGTAAAGAGGTCGTGCAGGTTTATTATTCCGCTCCGGCGGGAAAACTGGACAAGCCCTATCAGGAGCTGGCTGCTTTTGTGAAGACTTCTCTTCTGAAGCCGGGACAGTCGGAGACGGTTAGCGCTGAGTTTGCCGTGAAGGATATGGCCTCCTACTGTGAACAGTGCGCTTCCTGGGTGCTGGAAGCAGGAAGCTATATTATCCGGGTAGGCACCAGCTCCCGCGACACGATGGCAGCGGCGGAGATCGTTTTGGATAGAACAGTAAAGACCGCCGTTCTTAAGAATGTGTTCGCGCTTGATATGGAGATGGAGGAGCTGAAGGGGCCGGAGACGGCCGGAAGCGCCTGCGAAAAACCGGTTCTGTCCATCCCGCTTTCCGCGGATTCCATCGAGACGGAGACGGCCTCCTATCAGGGAGAAAGAGAGATCTATACTACAGATAAGACAGAGAAGCTGACCATGGATGATATCTTGAATGGAAGATGTACCGTGGAGGAACTGACGGCTCAGCTTTCCGTGGAGGAACTGGCGGTCCTGTGCGTGGGAACCGAGCGCAGGGGAGAAGGCAGTATTGTCGGCAGCGCCTCCAATGTGGTGCCCGGAGCAGCAGGAGACTCTGCTGCGCTTCTGGCGGAGGACCGGGGCATCAAAGGTATGATCATGGCGGACGGTCCGGCAGGACTGCGGCTTCAGCCTCATTTTAAGACTACTATGGATGGAAAGATGATTCCCGGCGGGGCTGTTATGGGAGATGTGATAGTTCCGTTCCCGGAAGATCTTGATGAATCTCAGGTGAAGGATTACTATCAGTACTGTACGGCGATTCCCATCGGCTGGGCCCTGGCCCAGGCATGGAACAGCCGGTTGCTGGAAGAGATTGGATCCATGGTAGGCGGGGAGATGGAACAGTTCCATGTGGATCTGTGGCTGGCTCCTGCCATGAATATTCATAGAAATCCTCTGTGCGGGCGGAATTTTGAGTACTATTCTGAGGATCCGGTAGTGGCCGGCAAGGCGGCCGCGGCCATCACAAAGGGCGTTCAGAGCCACGCCGGAAAGGGTACTACCATCAAGCATTTCGCGGCCAACAGCCAGGAGGATAACAGGTATTTCTCCAACGCCCATATAACGGAGCGGGCCATGAGGGAAATCTATCTGAAAGGATTTGAGATCGCGGTGAAGGAATCCCAGCCCATGTCCATCATGACCTCCTACAACCTGATCAACGGAATCCATACGGCCAACAGCTATGAACTGCTTCAGACAGTAGCCAGGGATGAATGGGGATTTGAGGGCGTGGTGATGACTGACTGGTATACCTCCCAGGATTTCAAGGAGATGACCGGAGGCGAGGACACGGTGTATCCGATCTCGGCGTCTACCGGCTGTGTCTGCGCCGGCAACGACATTCAGATGCCGGGCTGCCAGAAGAATGTGGACGATCTGGTGGAATCAGTGAAGGAGAATAAGAAGATCGATGGGTATCAGGTGACTCTGGCGGACCTGCAGTTTAACGCGGCCAACGTCATCCGTGCCGCCGCGAAGACGACGGTTAAATAAAACATCAATGAAGCGGCGCACAGATATTTTTCAGAAAACACTTGACAAATTTTTTGAAATGCACTAAGATAGCGCTAAGTTGATAATTGATATCGAAAGACACGGAAGAGAAGAGTAGCAGGCGTAGGTTTTCACAGAGAGTTCCCGGTGCTGAGAGGGAGCAGAATGAAACCTGTGAACATGGTCTCGGAGTCGCATGGCCGAACAGTTTAGGTCGTGACGGGAGCGCCCGTTACAGCGATAGAGTATCAGCCCGGCTGGATGCAGGGGGTACTTGAAGAGGCAGGGCATGCGAATGTTCTGTGAAATTAGGTGGTACCACGTAAGCGCAAGGCTTTCGTCCTAATCGGGACGGGAGCCTTTTCTGTTTTGTCAGGATGCGGGAGAGACTGCCGTTTGAGGGTGTGCCCGGCGCAGCGGCCGGACCTCTGCCCTAAAAACCTACCGGGAGGAGCGTATGGGAGAATCGATTATCCAGATCAGGAATCTGGGCAAAGAATTTAAGACCGCTGCCGGAAGCGTGCGCGCGCTTCAGGATATTAACCTGGATATCCGGCAGGGAGAGATTTTCGGAATTATCGGTCTCAGCGGTGCGGGCAAAAGCACCCTGGTCCGGTGCATCAACTATCTTGAAGTCCCCACGGAGGGGGAGGTCCTTTTCGAGGGACAGAGCCTGTCGGCCATGACGCCGGCCCAGCAGAGAAAGACCAGGCAGGCCATGGGTATGATCTTCCAGCAGTTTAATCTGCTGGCGCAGAGAAATGTAATTCAGAATGTATGTTTTCCGCTGGAGCTGACCAGAGTTCCCAAAAAGGAGGCCAGGCAGCGGGCGATGGAGCTTCTGCGGACGGTGGGACTGGAGGAGAAGGCCAAATCCTACCCGGCCCAGCTGTCCGGAGGCCAGAAGCAGAGGGTGGCTATTGCCAGGGCATTGGCTACCAATCCCAAGGTGATCCTCTGCGATGAGGCTACCAGCGCTCTGGATCCCAACACCACCAAGCAGATTCTGGCCCTGTTAAAGGAGATCAACCGCACCATGGGAGTGACGGTTATCGTCATCACCCATGAGATGGCGGTCATTGAGGCCATCTGCGACCGGGTGGCAATCATCGACCAGAGTCGAATCGCTGAGGTGGGAGAGGTGTCGGACATTTTCTCCGACCCCAAATCCAGGATTGGACGGCAGCTGATTCTGGGAGACGCCGTCAACCAGATGAAGTTTGGCAATTCCATGCAGATTCGGATCATTTTCGATGGGCGGGAGTCCGCGGAGCCTATTATCTCCAATCTGGTTCTGGCCTGCAAGGTGCCGGTGAACATTATGTACGCCGCCACTAAGGATATCGGCGGCAAGGCCATGGGGCAGATGATCATTCAGCTACCGGAGAATGA
>CANQBN010000151.1 GCA_947588855.1 uncultured Lachnospiraceae bacterium | reverse complement strand
GCGGGAACTATTGCGGGAGCGCTGATCGGGCTCCTGGGCGGTCTGGTGACAGAACGGATTCATGGATATACGAAGGGGATTTTGCAACAGAACCGGGCATCGGAGCAGGGACACAGCGGAAAACGATTGGATATAAGAGAATCAGACATAGAAAATCAGTCATAAGGAGGAACAGAACATGGTCTATGAGGCGGTAGGGAAACTGGTGAAATACGGACTGGACACAGGCTTGATTGGAGAGGTGGATAAAATTTACGCCACGAATCAGATCCTGGAGACGCTGGGACTGGACGAATATGAGGAGCCGGAACTTTCCGGCGAACCGGTCGTGCTGGAGGAAGTTCTTCGGGAGCTTTTGGATTATGCTTATGAGGCAGGTCTTCTGAAAGAGAATACTGTCACTTACCGGGATTTATTTGATACGAAGCTGATGAACTGCCTGGTGCCCAGACCCGGACAGGTGGTGGAGAGTTTCTGGAAGCATTATGAGAATTCTCCCGTGGAAGCCACGGACTATTTCTATAAGCTGAGCCAGGATACCGATTATATTCGCCGCTACCGTGTCTGTAAGGATATGAAATGGACGGCGGAGACCAAGTACGGCACGCTGGATGTGACGGTGAATCTGTCCAAGCCGGAGAAGGATCCCAAGGCCATTGCCGCGGCCAAGCTGGCCAAACAGAGCGGTTATCCCAAGTGCCTTCTCTGCATGGAGAATGTGGGCTACGCGGGGCGTGTCAATCATCCGGCCAGGAACAATCACCGGATCATTCCCATTACGATTAATAACAGCCAGTGGGGATTCCAGTATTCCCCCTACGTCTATTATAATGAGCATTGCATCGTGTTTAACGGTCGCCACGTGCCCATGAAGATTGAGCGGGCCACCTTCATCAAACTCTTTGATTTCGTGAGAATGTTCCCCCATTATTTCCTGGGCTCCAATGCGGACCTTCCGATTGTAGGCGGTTCTATTTTAAGTCATGATCATTTCCAGGGCGGTCATTACACCTTTGCCATGGCCAAAGCTCCTGTGGAAGAACAGTATCGGATGGACGGCTTTGAGGATGTGGAGGCCGGTATTGTCAAATGGCCTATGTCCGTTATTCGTCTGAGGGCGGAGGAACCGGGACGACTGGTGGATCTGGCGACGAAGATTCTGGGCGCATGGAGAGGCTATACTGACGAGGCGGCGTTTATTTTCGCTGAGACGGATGGAGAGCCTCACAATACCATTACGCCCATTGCCAGAAAGGCCAATGGGAAGTACGAGTTGGATCTGGTATTGCGCAACAATATTACCACGGAGGAGTTTCCGCTGGGTGTGTATCATCCCCACCAGGAGCTGCACCATATTAAGAAAGAAAATATCGGTCTGATCGAGGTCATGGGACTGGCGGTCCTTCCGGCAAGACTCAAGGATGAGTTGGCTTTGCTGGGCGAGTATATTGTAGAGGGCAAGGATATCGCTTCCAATGAGACCATTGCCAAGCATGCGGACTGGGTGGCGGAGTTCCTTCCGAAGTATGAGAGCGTCACGGCGGAGAATGTTCAGAATATCTTAAAGCATGAAGTAGGGCTGGTGTTTGAGAAGGTTCTGGAGGATGCCGGAGTGTACAAATACACGAAGGAAGGCAGAGAAGCCTTTGACCGGTTTATGACCAGCGTGGGATTTGTGAGAGCGTAGAAAGAACAATGAAAGAGAATATAAAAGCTCTGGTGCTTCAGCCCAGAGCTTTTCTTGTAACCCGTTTTCTGTTGTCTGCATATTCGTGATTGTAGGTTAAAGGATACAATCCGTATGCCACCAACAGGCCGCCTATCACATCCATCACAGAATGCTGTTTTAAGAACATGGTGGACAGACAGATCAGCACACACAGCACCAGGGACAAAAAGTGGATATCTCTCCGGTTCTTCAGACTGTCGCTTTTTACGACAGCTACGTGAACCGCCACGGAATTAAACACGTGGATGCTGGGAAATACGTTGGTGGAAGTGTCGATTCTGTGGAGCAGGCTTACCACCCAGGAGCAGAAATTCTTATCCGGATTGACCATGGTCCGCAAGTCCGTGCCGTTAGGAAAGATGGTGCAGATTATCAGGCACAGAGTCATGCCGGCGAACAGGTACTCACAGAATCTGTAAAAGTCCTTCGTGTTTTTGAAAAAGAAATAAAGCATGGCGCCGGCTACATACACGAACCATAAAAAGTACGGAATGATAAAATATTCGTTGAACGGAATCAGATCATCAAGCCATGTATGAATAATGTGATAATCTCTCGTCATGCCTTCCAGCCAGAAGAACCAGGGTAAGTAAATCGCAAAATAGAGCATTACCCAGATATGACGGTATTGCTGTAATCGTCCTTTCATAATGTCACCTTTTTCATAATCTTTTCCCTATCTAACAGGCGATTATAGCACGTTTGAAAGTAATCTACAAGGGGTTTTAGAAAAATGTTAAAAATTTTCTCTGAATATTAAGAAAGTGTGAAGTTGACAGAAGAAACCATAAGGGGCTACAATAGATAAAGAGGTGACAGACTATGAAGATAAAAAAGAAAAGTTTCGTTCAAATATGCGCGGCGATAGCGTTGGGGCTTTGCTTCCTGGCCGGAACCGGCACTGCGGCGGCAGGCGCCGGGCCGTCGGGAGACGGCGGGACGATTATGGCTGCAGGGAAAGCGGCCGGAAGCAGTGGATTGGCCTCTTATCTGCAGGCACCTTCTACTGCAGGCGCGCTGCAGGTCAGAGGCGGAAAACTGGTGGGAGAGCAGGGACAGCCAGTGCAGCTTCGGGGAATCAGCACCCACGGCATCGGGTGGTTCCCGGATTATATCAACGAAGACGCTTTCCGGCAGTTCCGGAAGGAGTGGGGAGCCAATGTGGTGCGGCTGGCCATGTATACGGCGGAGTATAACGGATACTGTACCGGCGGCGACCAGAACGCGCTGAAAGAACTGGTGCGGAAGGGCGTCCGCTGTGCCACAGCCCAGGACATGTACGTGATCATTGACTGGCACATTCTGTCCGACGCCAATCCCAATACCTATAAAGAACAGGCGAAAGCATTTTTCAGTGATATGTCCCGGGAATTCGGGCAGCAGAATAATGTGATCTACGAGATATGCAATGAGCCCAACGGGGGAACCTCCTGGCAGGAGATTAAAGCCTACGCTGGCGAGGTGATTCCGGTGATCCGGGCCAACGATAAGGATGCGGTGATCGTGGTGGGGACGCCCAACTGGTCTCAGTATGTGGATCAGGCGGCAGCCGACCCTGTCACCGGGTACGACAATATTATGTATGCCCTTCATTTCTATGCCGCCACCCACAAGGACGACCTGCGCGGCAGGCTGGCGGCGGCAGCGGAGCAGGGGCTGCCCGTTTTCGTGACGGAGTACGGAATCTGCGATGCCAGCGGAAACGGAGCCATCAACGAGGCCCAGGCCAACCAGTGGGTCAGCCTGATGAATCAGTATGGCATCAGCTATGTGGCCTGGAATCTGTCCAACAAAAATGAGACCAGCGCCGTGTTGAAGAGTTCCTGCGCCAAAACCAGCGGATTTGAGGACGGGGATTTAAGTCCAAGCGGCCTGTGGCTGAAGAGGACCCTGGCAGGAGCCGACAGAAAATAGAATCCAGTGCGATACCGGGCCGGGTCCGCAGGACCTGGATGCCGTTGTCTGGTTGTCTATTTTACCGACTCCCGCATCTCCTTGGGAGACACGTCGAAGTTCCGCTTGAAGGCCCGGCGGAAGGAGGCGGCGTTGTTGTAGCCCACATACTGGTAGAGAGTGGATAGGCTGGTATCGGTTTCCAGAACCATTTCCTTGGCCTTGGCCATCCGCAGCCGCTCCAGATAGGTGGAGAAATTCTCGGCCACTTCCTTTTTAAACAGATAGCTGAAATAGTTTTCCGAGATCCCGAACTCGCTGGAAATCTTGGTGAGGCCCAGTTCCGGGTCATGGTAATTGTTGTTGATATATTCCTGAATCTTTACGATAAGGTCATTGCTGTCGGTATCTGTGCCGTAGACGTCGCACAGTTCCAGGGCAATGGCCTTTAATGCTTCCAGGCTCATTTCGCCGTTAAACTGCCGGTCGATCAGATCCAGGATTTTTCTCCTGGAGGGATCCAACTCTTCCTCTACCAGAATATGGCGTTTCTTAAACAGAGTGCTGCGGATATCGGAGATCAGCCACTGGGACTGGGTATAGGGCAGGTTCCGCCGGACGGTGTTCTCATAATAGATCAGCTTGAACAGCTCGCTGACCTGCTCCCGGTTGCCGGTGGAGATGAAGCCGTTCAGTTGGACGGCCAGGCTTTCCGGATAGAAATACACGTCTGTGGAGTGGGCGAAATCGCTGATGCTCATAAAATATTTGTTGGGCGTAGTGACTGCTTTGGCCTCTCTTGCCTGCTGATAGGATTTCCACATGTAGGAGGCGACACCATTGCGGCCGCCGATTCCTCCGCAGATCCAGATACCGTATTGGCTCAGCAGCTCCTGATGGAGAGCAGTGAAGGTCTCACGGTCCCGTTGGGCCACCTGATCATAGGGCATGCGCTCATCAGAGGCGATCAGAATGGCAAATGTGCGGGAGGAGGGCTTATACAGGTAACCGGGATCCGGAAAGTAGCGCTTCAGGGCGTCCCGAACCAGCGTATCGTAGCTGCGGATACGCTGATCCATATCCTCAGGCCGGATCTGTTTATCGTCGGCGGGGGAAACTTCCGTGAACAGCACATGGTATTTGAAGCCCATTCTTTCCAGATTCAGGGTATCCACCATGGTATGTATGTCGTTTAGGGAAGCGGCGGTTCCCTCCATGATCTTCCGCAGGTAGGATTCCTCCACCACGGGAGTCTGCTCCTCCACCTGCTGGTTTAAGGAGGTGACCAGGGATTCCTGGGCGGTCAGCTGGGAGGAAAGCACCTGAAGCTGCCGGCGGTTTACGATGGAGCCGAAGGCGGCGATGGCGATTCCAATCATCATGGCCAGAATCAGCAGGAAGATAAACAGCCGCTGAAAGGTAGTGATGGAGTAGTAGGCCTGGTCCCGGGGCTGTACCAGGTAGTAGGTCCATCCGCTGTATGGCGAGACGCCGGTAGTCACCAGAAGCGTATCACGGGAATCCGGGGGGGCAAATGTAGCAATCTGATCTTCGTAGTTTAAATTTGCAAGGACCGCGCGGTCATACAGTACGGCCTCAGGGCCGGTGTTCAGGAAAATCAGCTCGTTGTTCTTGTTGTAGACAGCCAGATAACCCTGGCGGAACAGATGGATGTCAGAGAAATACTGGCCCAGCTGCTGCCGGTTGAATTCATAGCAGAGGACGGAATGGACCCGCTCTGCCGCGGGCACGGAGGGAGCCAGAGGGTATATATACAGATAGTTGCCGCTGTAGGTGCCCAGCACATCGTCCATGGAGAGGAAACGATTCCAGTTCCCGGAATCCATCAGAATATCCGCCACCTGATCCCCGGTCAGATTCAGGGTGACGTTGTTGCGGACATAGAAATCAAACTCGGAAAACAGGATGGAGGACAGGGCGTAATGAGATTTGCTCATATAAATGAAGGAGCTGCTGACAGGCAGCATCCGGTCCACCGGAGAGAAGCTCTTCAGACTCTGCTGGGTCTCGTAGCCGGAATAATAGAATCGGCTGCTCTCCCGGCCGGTCATGCCTGCGATGGAACTGAAAGAATAATTGGAGGAAACCTGTCTGGCCGCTGCGGCGATGACCTGGGTGGTGTTATCCAGCGATTGAATGGAGGAGGATACAGTCAGGCGGTTCTGTTCATTGATTCCGTTCTTAACCCGGTTGTAAGAAATATGATAAAGAATGGTTCCAATCAGCAGAAGAATGGAAAGGATGCCGATATAGGTCAGCATCAGGATGTTGGTCATGGAAAGTTTTTTGAGTCTCTCCCTCATATGGCAAGTCCTCCGTTCAGATGGGTTTGTCATCTGTAATCGACAGTTTACATGAATTATAATATAAAGAAAAACCGAAATCAATAAAAATGTACGCTGATGCAGAAAAACGTATCCTGATCGGTTTCAGTTCCATACGGTCCTCATGGAAGAAGATTTCATCTGCTTTTGACCATGGAATCTTCCTGCGAGAGCAAAATGGAAAAAAAACAGGGGGCAAAATGGCAATTTTAGCTAAAAATGAACAATGATGTGAAGAAGTGTGCGTTGAAAATACCTTTTGAAAATGGTATCCTTAAATCATAAAAAAGGTGCGCACCTTTATTATGAAACCTGTAACAAAATATGAAACTGAGAAACGGGAGGTAAATCATGAAACACAACAGATTGTTTGCAGCTGCTTTGGCTACACTGATGGCTGCATCCGTAGTATTGGGCGGCTGCGGTGGTTCCAGTTCTTCAAGCGGATCCGGTTCTGCGGGCGGTTCCGGCAACGCTGCTTCCAGCGACGCAGGAGCTGCAGGCGGTGAGGACGCGGCAGGCGACGACATCGTAAAGCCGGAGACCATTACCATTATGGTAGACGGCACCGTAACCACACAGGAGAACAACCAGCAGGCATTTATCGACAAGTTCAAAGAGCTGACCGGCATCCAGCTGATCATCAATCAGCCGGATCATGACGCTTACTATGATAACGTAGGGCAGACCTTCGCTTCCGGTCCCGACAACTGGCCGGATGTGATCATCCTTTCTTCTACTTATTATGCAGGCTATGCCGGTGAGGGCGCTCTGTGGGATATGACTGACGCTTACGAGAATTCTGAACTGAAGGGCCGTATCAACGAGTCCGGTCAGGCCGTTATCGACGGTCTGAAGATTGACGGCCGTCTGTACGGATTCCCCTCCGGCAGAGGCAACGGCTGTGTTACCTATGTTAAGAAGAAATGGCTTGACAACGTTGGCATGGAAGCTCCCACCAACTATGATGAGTACATCAAGATGCTGGATGCGTTCACTACAGGCGATCCCGACGGCAACGGCGTGGACGGCGATACCTACGGCGTATCCGCAGCCGGTATCATCGCTGCTGAGACTCCTTACATCAACTATCTGCCTGAGTTCTACCAGGATGCTTTCCCGTCCTTCGTGAAGGGCGACGACGGCGTATGGTACGACGGATTCACAGAGCAGAGCTTCAAGGATGCCCTGACCAGACTGCGCGAGGCTTATGCGGCCGGCTACATCGACAAAGAGACCCTGACCAATGGTACCGCTGACTGCCGTAACAAATTCTATGAGGATAAGTTCGGTGTGTTCACCTACTGGGCAGGTACCTGGGACAGCAACCTGAAGAACAATCTGGAAGCCAACGGCCTTGACGGCGAGCTGGTTCCCCTTGCTCCTCTGGCAGAGGTTGCCGCTACCGGCGGTTACATCGAGAGAACTCCGCCTGTATGGGCTATCACCGAGGCCTGTGA
>CANQBN010000150.1 GCA_947588855.1 uncultured Lachnospiraceae bacterium | reverse complement strand
AATATATAAAAATAAATTTGACATAAAAAAATAAGCCTGATAAGGCTTTCTAGAGATTAGGGGTGTCAAAAACCCGACTCCGGTATTTTTCGCCGGGGTCCCTGTTTTATGTCCGCGTTAAAAAAACGTAAGAGAAAAATCAGTTTCCTTTTTCGGAAGATAGTGGTAGAATAAGATGAATCTTAAAGAATAACTTTTAATGAATCGTTTATAGACAGGAGATACGTTATGTCGATTGTTGATTATATGGGTGCGTTAAAGCAGGGACGGAAATGTTATCATGATGCGGTGATTAAGGGACAGTATCCTTATCTGCCCGCCCTTGATCCGGTACTTTCCTATTCGGAAGTGGCTTCAGAGGTAAGCCTGGGTATTGTGGATATTCCGCTGTCCAGAATCGTGGGGACCAAGACTGAGGGCAGAACCAATGCTTTCGCCAGCAATTTTATGCCGCTTCTTCCGACAGACTCGGAATTTTCTTCCAAATGGGCGGCTTTATATGACTATCAGGTGACGGAGGGAATCCAGGATCCCATCGTGGTCTATGAGTTTATGAATCAGTTTTATGTTCTGGAAGGCAACAAGCGGGTCAGCGTTATGAAGTACCTGCATGCTTACAGTATTCACGGCAATGTGACCAGGCTGATTCCCAGGAAAAGGGACGACAGCAAGGAGAACCGGCTGTATTATGAATTTATGGATTTCTATGAGGTGGCTCTTAACTGCGACGTCTGGTTCAGCAAGGAAGGCAGTTACCGGAAGCTTTTGAAGCTGATGGGCAAGCAGCCGGAGGAAGAATGGAGCGAGAATGACCATGAGGTGTTCAATTCCGCCTATAGCCGGTTCGTCCAGGCGTTTGAGAAGTTTGGAGGAGACAAACTTAAGATGACCTGCTCCGACGTATTTCTGATGTATGTGGAGCTGTTTGATTATGCCGTGGTTTCCCACCAGACCGAGAAGGAGATGCTGGCCTCTCTTCACAAGATTGAGAAGGAGATTCAGCTGGCGGACAGCGGAAGTCCTGTGGAACTGGTGAAGAGCCCTGAGGAAGCGGAGGAGACGGCCAGAAAGCCGCTGCTTCTCAACTGGCTGAAGGCTGTGGAACCGGAGCAGCTGAAGCTTGGATTTATCCATACTAAGACGGCGGAGACATCCAGCTGGACGTATGCCCATGAATTGGGAAGGATGCATTTGGAGGAGGTTTACGGCGGAAAGCTTAAGACCTGCGCTTTTGATATGGCCAATACGCCGGAACAGGTAGAGACGGCTATTGAGAAGGCGGTTGATTCCGGGTGCAATATGATTTTTACCACGGCGGCACAGATGGTGGGCGAGAGCGTGCGCGCGGCGGTCCGCCACCCGGATGTGAAGGTTTACAACTGTTCCATCAAGATGTCTTACACGTCTATCTGTACATATTACGCCAGAATGTACGAGGCCAAGTTCCTGATGGGGGCCATCGCGGCGGCACTGTCCAAGACAGGCAAGCTGGGCTATATCGCGGATTATCCAATCTATGGCACCATGGCGAATATCAATGCGTTTGCGCTGGGCGCCAGAATGATCGATCCTGAGGTGAAGGTGTATCTGGAGTGGTCCAGAACCAGGAATTCCGATGCGGGGAAGCGTCTGGTTCAGGAAGGTATCCGGTTTATATCCGGCGATGATATGATCACGCCGCAGTATGCTTCCAGGGCCTATGGGTTATACTCCAGAAAAGATGACGGTTCTCTTGATAATATTGCTACGCCGATCCTTCACTGGGGAAAGTTCTATGAGCGGATGGTTCAGCTGATCTGCCGGGGAACCGATGAGAAGGAAGTCCTGAAGGGCAAGAAGGCGGTCAATTACTGGTGGGGAATGTCGGCGGATGTGATCGATGTGATCTGTTCCAAGAATATGCCTCACGGGACCCACCGGCTGATCGAGTTTTTGAGAAATTCCATTCGCTCCGGCAGTTTTCATCCGTTCGACGGGCTGATTTATTCCCAGAACGGGGTGATTCAGTGCCAGGAGGGAAGGAGCCTGTCTCCGGAAGAGATCATTACCATGGACTGGCTGGCAGAGAATGTCATCGGCCGGATTCCCGATTTTGAGGAGCTGAATGATGAGGCTCAGGGATTGGTTATGTTACAGAAGGAGAGCAGTACGGAGGGCTAAGGAGTATGAAGATTCTGGTGATGGCCGACCATGAATCCAAATTTCTATACGATTACTACGATCCAGAGCGGATGAAGGATATTGATCTTATCATATCCTGCGGCGATCTGGATCCGGAATATCTGGAATTTTTTGCCACTCTGTGCCATGCGCCGGTGCTTTATGTGAAGGGCAACCATGACAGCAGGTATAAGGCGAAGCCTCCGGAGGGATGTATCTGCATCGAGGATGATATCCATGTATTCCGGGGGGTGCGTATCATGGGCCTGGGCGGTTCCATGAGGTACAGCTTTGACAAGCCTAACCAGTATACCGAAAAGCAGATGTGGAAGCGGGTCATGCGGATGTGGTGGAAGCTCCTTAAGAATCAGGGATTTGATATTCTGGTGACCCACGCACCGGCCTATCAGCTGAATGATATGCCGGATCTGCCGCACAGGGGATTTGCCTGTTTCCTGACGCTGATGGACAGATTTCATCCCAGATATTTCTTCCATGGCCATGTCCATGCCAACTACGGCACCGGATTTAACCGGAAGGATGTCTACAAAGATACTATCGTAATTAACGCATATGATTTTTATGTTGTTGATTATGAAGAATAGGGAGAAGATTATGATGAGAAGAGTAAAGAAAGTACTGGTATTTCTGAGCGCTCTGGCAGCCATGGCAGGAATGAACGCCGCCGCGGCCTTCGCGGATGAGACCATGTTTGTGCGCGGAACCCGTATTAACGGTACGGATGTGGGAGAGATGACCGTAGACCAGGCCAGAGAAGTCCTGCAGAATCCGGATCAGTACCAGCTGGAGATTGTTCTGAAGAACAATGAAAAGGCGTACATAAAAGGAAGCGAGATCGGGTATCAGGCCCAGGTCACAGGCGATCTGAACGCGGTTCTGGCGGAGCAGAATGCCACCGGAAGGTGGGAAGGTCCCGGGGCCAACCTGAAGCTTTCGGTGGAGATGAGTTCTGTTTATGATGAGAATGCGCTGAACGCGAAGATTCAGAGTCTGCCATGTATGACGGGAGAGGGAGTCGTCAAGACGGAAGACGCCCATTTGTCTGTGTACCAGGAGGGAAAGGCATTTACTATCGTTCCAGAGGTCGTGGGCAATGATGTGGATCCGGAGAAGACCGCTCAGGTGATCCGAAACGCGGTTTACGCCAGGATGGCCAGCGTGAATCTGGCGGAGGCCGGATGTTACCGCCAGGTGAATGTCCGCTCTACCGATGCAGGATTGAAACAGCTGCTCCAGATGGCCAACCGTTATAAGGATGTGACGATAACCTACACTTTTGGAGAGGAGACGGAGACGCTGGACGGCGGTATCATAGCCTCCTGGCTTCTGGGAAGCGAAGGCACACAGCTTACGGTCAACAGGGATATGGCCGCCCAGTATGTGGCAGAGCTGGCGTCCCGTCATGATACGGCCGGGACGGCCAGAGTGTTCCATACGGTTACAGGGAAGGATGTCAGCCTGACAGGAAGCTACGGATGGAAGATCGATCAGGCGGCTGAGACGGACGCGCTGATCGCCCTGATTCTGGAAGGACAGAGCGCGACCCGGGAGCCGATATACGCCAGAACGGCCATTGATCATTCGGCGGCTGAGTGGGGCAGTACTTACGCGGAGGTGGATCTGACGGGACAGCACGCGTACATGATACAGAACGGCACCGTCGTATGGGACGCTCCGTGTGTCACCGGACTGGCTTCCAATCCGGACCGGGTGACGCCTCCGGGAATTTTTTCGATAACCTACAAGGAAAGGGACAAGGTTCTGAGAGGCAAGAAGAAAGCGGATGGGACTTATGAGTATGAGAGCCCGGTAAGCTACTGGATGCCGTTCAACGGAGGCATCGGATTCCATGACGCCAACTGGAGAGGCAGCTTCGGCGGCGAGATCTACAAGACCAGCGGAAGTCATGGATGTGTGAATCTTCCTCCGTCCAAGGCCCCGGCGCTGTACGATCTGGTTTATACAGGCATGCCGGTCATATGTTATAATTAGCGGCCGCCTGCCTGTACAGGCAGAGAGACTGCGAATGATAACCGGCCGGATCAAAATAATGGAACGTAATAATGGAACGTAATGAAAAAAGTGCTTGCATTTCCGGAAATATAATGCTATAATCCATACGATAATGAATATGACATTTATGATAAGGAGTGGACGTGAGTCCACTCCTTCGATTTTACGTCAGTATGCAAACAAAACGCCAGTGACGTTTTGTTTGTATTTGCGCGGGGCGGCTGCCGCGGCGATGGACGAAACCGGCGAGGCGTGTTTCGTCCGGCACGGGCAGCAAGCCGGGAAAGGCGGTGAGCAGATGACAAAAAGAGAGACCTATGAGGCCAGGACGGAAGAATTTCTTCTCCCTCTGATGGAGGAGAATCATTTTGAACTGGTGGATGTAGAATATGTCAAGGAAGGCGGCAGCTGGTATCTGCGTGCCTATATTGATAAGGAAGGCGGCATCAACATCGATGACTGCGAGGCGGTCAGCAGGCGTCTGAGCGACTGGCTGGACAAGGAAGATTTTATCGATGACAGTTATATTCTGGAGGTCAGTTCTCCGGGACTGGGCAGGCCGCTTAAGAAAGAAAAAGATTTTATCCGAAGCATGGGAAAAGATATTGAAGTCAGGTTATTCAGGGCCGTAGACAAGCAAAAGGAGTTTGCGGGGACACTGACGGCCTATGATAAGAATACGGTCACGATTCAGACGGAGAATGGGCAGACGATTACATTTGACCGGCCCAATATCGCGCTGATTCGTCTGGCATTTGATTTTTAAAATTTTGTTTGGAGGATAAAAAGATGAACAAAGAACTGATGGAAGCTTTGGACATTCTTGAAAAGGAGAAGCACATCAAGAAGGCTGCCATGCTTGAGGCTATTGAGAATTCTCTCCTTACGGCCTGCAAGAATCATTTTGGGCGGGCGGATAATATTAAAGTTAATATTAATCCGGAGACCTGCGATTTTGCCGTATACGCCCAGAAGGAAGTGGTGGAAGAGGTGGAAGAGCCTCTTCTGCAGATCAGCCTTGCGGAAGCCCGCATGATGAATCCCAATTTCCAGTTGGGAGATGTGGTTCAGATCCCGGTGGAGTCCAAGTCGTTTGGGCGGATTGCCACTCAGAACGCCAAGAATGTGATTTTACAGAAGATCCGCGAGGAAGAGAGAAGAGTTCTGTACAACGACTGGTACGCTCTGGAGAAAGACATCGTGCCGGGCGTGGTGCAGCGCTATCTGGGAAAGAACATCAGCATCAATCTGGGCAAGGTGGACGCTATCCTGAACGAGTCGGAACAGGTTCGTACAGAGGTGTTCCAGCCTACAGAGCGGATCAAGGTCTATGTGCTTGAGGTGAAGGATACGACGAAGGGGCCGAGGATTTCCGTGTCCAGGACCCATCCGGATCTGGTGAAGCGGCTGTTTGAGCTGGAAGTGGCGGAAGTGAAGGACGGGACCGTGGAAATTAAAGCCATTGCCAGGGAGGCCGGTTCCAGAACTAAGATTGCGGTTAAATCCAACGATCCCAATGTGGACCCGGTAGGCGCCTGCGTGGGCGTCAACGGTTCCCGTGTGGGTTCTGTGGTTCATGAGCTGAGAGGCGAGAAGATCGACATTATCAACTGGGACGACAATGCGGCTTATCTGATTGAGAATGCGCTGAGTCCGGCCAAGGTGATCTGCGTAGTGGCCGATGAGGAAGCCAGAGAGGCTCTGGTCATTGTTCCGGATTATCAGCTGTCGCTTGCCATCGGAAAGGAAGGACAGAACGCCCGTCTGGCGGCCAAGCTGACCGGCTACAAGATTGATATTAAGAGTGAAACCCAGGCGAGAGAACAGGGCCTGTTTGAAGAGATGGGTCTGGATGGTCAGACGGAGGAGGGAGTCTATGATAATAATTATCAGGACGACTATTCCGATGATTACCAGGGCGATTATCAGACGGATTATCAGGATGAATACACTGACAATCATCAGAATGACTACCAGGAAGAATATTACGATTACCAGGATGAAAACTTATCGGAATAATCAGACGATGGGAGTGTAAAACGGATAGTGAGTATTAAGAAGATTCCGCTCCGCCAGTGTATCGGCTGCGGAGAGATGAAAAGTAAAAAAGAGATGATACGCATTCTCAAGACAGATACGGGAGAAATCGTTCTTGACGCCACGGGCCGGAAGAACGGCAGGGGAGCATATCTGTGCCCGAGCATGGACTGCTTTAAAAAGGCTGTAAAGAGTAAAGGAATCGAGCGTTCATTTAAGATGCCGGTTCCCAAAGATGTGTATGAGGTTCTGGAAAAGGAGATGGAGCAGCTTGGACAGTAAAAGAAAGATTTTGAACTTGGTCGGCCTGGCCACGAGGGCAGGCAGGACCGCAAGCGGCGAATTCTCCACAGAGAGGGCTGTAAAGAGCGGAAAGGCCAAAATGGTTCTGGTGGCGGAGGATGCATCCGAGAACACCAGAAATATGTTTGACAACATGTGTACTTACTATCGGGTTCCCGTCCATATATTTGGCACAAAGGACGAACTTGGCCACGCTATGGGAAAAGAAATGAGAGCATCGCTTGCCATACTGGATGAAGGGTTCGCCAAAGCATTGGTAAAACAAATGAATATTAACGGAGGTAGTGAGTATGAGAGTTAGTGAGTTCGCCAAAGAATTGGGCAAAACCAATAAAGAAATATTAGATATACTGGCAAAAAAGGGAATAGCAGGAAAAACGCATTCTTCCAATATAAGCGAGGAGGAAGCAGGAAAGGTCCGTGAGAGTTTGACAGTTCAGTCCTCCGCTCCGAAACAGCAGCCGGCTCCTGCTCCCAAGGAACAGCCGACGCCTGTTCCCGCGGCGAAGGAACCTTCCGGAACGTCAGCGGGGTCTCAGCCCGGAACCCAGTCCGGAATGTCAGCGGGGTCTCAGCCCGGAACCCAGTCCGGAACGCCGGCGGGGGGTCAAGCCGGGATCCAGGCATCAGGAGCGGCTTCTCCCGCGCCTAAGAAGAAACTGATTGCCGTGTACCGTCCCCAGAATTCGGAGACCATGAAAAACGCGCGTCCGCAGCAGAATGTGACTCCGAGAAGGGACGGACTTCGTCCGCAGAGTCAGTCAGGGCAGCGCCCGCAGGGTCAGCCGGGTCAGGGTATGCGCCCGCAGGGTCAGCCGGGCCAGGGCATGCGTCCGCAGGGTCAGCCGGGCCAGGGCATGCGCCCGCAGGGTCAGCCGGGCCAGGGCATGCGTCCGC
>CANQBN010000149.1 GCA_947588855.1 uncultured Lachnospiraceae bacterium | reverse complement strand
CACCATTTCCATGGTTCATGTGGACTATGTATGCGTGGTTGACGCCATCGGCAACCCGGCCAAGATCGCTACCGGCGCTGCCAAGCCCACCACCGACGTCCGCAAGATCATGATGGCGGATTACTGCACCCAGTTCGTGATCAATACGCCTTACTTCAAAGAGGGCTTCTCCTATCAGACCGGCGTAGGCGGCGCTTCCATCGCGTCCACCATCTCACTGGGCAAGATCATGGAGGAGAGAGGCATCCATATGGGACTTGGCCTGGGCGGAATCACCACCCCCATGTGCAACCTGCTGGCGAAGGGCCTGATTAGGACTTTGGTTGATACCCAGGATTTTGATATGGGAGCCATCGAGTCCATCAAGACCAACCCCAACCACATCGAGATCACCGCTTCCGAGTACGCGAACCCCTTCAATAAGGGCGCTTACGTCAATAAGCTGGATTTCGTTATCCTGGCTTCTCTGGAAGTAGATACAAACTTTAACTGCAACGTAGTAGTAGGCTCTGACGGTATGATTACCGGTGCCCAGGGCGGACATCCGGATACGGCGGCGGGAGCAAAATGTACCATCGTTATCGCGCCTCTTCTGCAGGGACGTATTCCGGCTATCTGTTCCAACGTTACCACAGTAACCACTCCCGGCGAGACGGTTGATGTGGTTATCACCGATTACGGCATTGCGATTAATCCCAGGAGACAGGATCTGATCGAGTGCATGAAGGATGTGAAGCTTCCCTTTAAGACCATTGAGGAGCTGCGCGACATGGCTTACGCCATGGTGGGAGAGCCGGATCCGGTACAGTTTGGAGACAGGGTAGTGGGTATCATCGAGGCTCGTGACGGCACCATCATCGACGTGGTGAGAGAGATCAAGGAGTACGAGTTCAAAGACTGATATCGAAAGATTGATGTCGAAAGGCTGATACCGGTTGACAGTTCCGGCCTGGTGCCGGACATCTCAGTATATTTACCGGGGCGGGGACGCCAAACCAGCCCCGGCGAATATAAAGCCTGAACGGTTTCCCGGCATGAAGCAGCTTTTGCCATGAGACGGTTTCCTGCCTTGGGATTTGGAAGACGGTTCAGGACGCAGTATTAACAGCAGAGGGCAGATGGTTGAAAGCGAAACAGGGAATCGCTTTTATCTGCGTATATCTGCGAAAAATTCATTTTATACTATGGAGGTATAGGTATGGCAGAAAACAAAGAAGTAAAAGAACTGAAACTGGGGGGGTTGCCCATGCATCTTGCAATCGCGGCGATCCTGCTCTGCGGCGTCACCATGTTTTTGGGCGTGCAGTCCAGCAGTATGACCGGTACGCTGGCGTCCTGCTTCGCTCTGGCGGTTGTGCTGAATGAGATCGGTGAGAGGATTCCTATCTGGAATACCTACATCGGCGGCGGCCTTCTGCTGGTATTCTTCGGCGTGGCTCTGATGAAGTATTTTAACCTGCTTCCGGAGGACACCGTGGCCAACGTCAACAGCTTCATCTCTGATGACGCCAATTTCCTGGAGTTCTTCATCGTTTGCCTGATCGTGGGTTCCGTTCTGGCTCTGGACCGTGACATTCTGATCCGTTCCTTCGCCGGATATCTTCCGGCTATCCTGGGCGGCCTTGCGTGCGCGGCAATCCTGGGAATCGGAACCGGTCTGATCTTCGGCGTAGACCCGGCCAGCTCTCTGATCAAGTACGTGCTTCCTATCATGGGCGGCGGCAACGGCGCAGGCGCGGTACCCCTGAGCAACATTTATGAGAATGTGACAGGCCAGCCGGCAGCCGAGTACTACGGCTTTGCCATCATCATCCTGACCATCGCCAACATCTTCGCCATCATCGGTTCCGCTCTGCTGAACACGGCAGGCACCATCTGGCCGAAGCTGACCGGCGATAAGAAGACTCTTCTTCGTAAAGGCTCCAATATCGCCAGAGACGACAAGAAGGTCAAAGTTACTACAGACGATATCTTCGGCGCTATGTTTATCGGTCTTGCCTGCTTCTGCGTAGGCCGTCTGATGAACAAGGTGATCCTGCCTACGATTGCGGGCGCTGAGATCCATCCTTACGCTTACATGATCCTGTTCGTGGTTATCCTGGCCGCCTTCGGCGTGATTCCGGATAATCTTCGCGCAGGCGCCAAGAAGATCCAGTCCTTCATGTCCGGCTACATGGGCATCATCATCATGGTAGGCATGGGCTGCGATTTCGATATCGCTGAACTGTTTACCGCTCTTACTCCCGGCAACGTGCTGATGGCCCTGATGATCGTTATCGGCGCTATCATCGGCGCAGGCGCGGTAGGCTATCTGGTAGGCTTCTATCCGGTTGACTCTGCTCTGACCGCCGGCCTGTGCATGGCAAACCGTGGCGGCAACGGCGACCTGGCCTGCCTGGGCGCTGCAGACCGTATGGATCTGATCGCTTACGCGCAGCTGTCTTCCCGTCTGGGCGGCGGTATCGTGCTGGTCATCGCTTCCTTCGTATTCTCCTTCATGCTGTAAGCATGACAGAAGATTTTCAAGCGGCGGCAGCTGTAGGTTTCCGTGTTTGCAGGGGTCAAATATTCGTTGATTCCTGAATAAGTGACAAAGTGGGTTGGGCACAGGTCCGGTTTTCCGGCTCTGTGCCTGACTTTCACATGAGAGGAATTTTATGATAGCTTATTTTAAACTGCAGAACAATCTGTGTATGCTGGCGGGAGCCGTCATCGGATTTGTACTGGCGGTTCTGAATTACGACAGCATCAGCCAGAGGGGCGGATACGCGGCAGTGTTTTTCATTGCCCTGTTTGTGATGATCGGCATTATCATCGGCCGCGTGGTCTCGTCCCGATTGGCCAACCGGCGTGTCAGAAAGCTGACGTCCCTTCTGTACCAGGAGGGAAAGCCTCAGGAGTTCCTGGATAAATTCAAACCGATTGCCGATAAGATTCCCAATAATGTGGTGGAGTACGTAGACGCCCGGGTCAAGATGGCTTACGCCTATGAAGGATTGGGAGAGTTTGAGAAGGGACTTCAGATCGTGGAGGCGCTGGAGCCGGAGAAGCTGAAGCTTCACATGCTGGCAGGGACTTCCCTTACGGAGAATCAGAAGATGCGGCTGTATCTTCTGACGGAGGATCTGGAGCAGTCCGAACATCAGCTGGAGCGGCTGAAGGAGCTTCAACAGGAGGCGGAGGGCCGCGCCAATACCCTGGCCCGGAATCTGGCCGAGTGCGTGAAGCTGGCGGAAAACTGGCTGAATTTCCTGCGGGGAGAATCCTACGATTCTGCCTATATTCAGGAGGAGATTCAGCTGGCGGGAAACCGCATTCATAAAAGTGAAATGCAGATTCTTCTGGCCCGCATGAGGCGGAGCGAGGGGCAGGAGGAGGCCGCAAAGCAGCTTCTGAAGGAGGCGGCTGAAAGCGGCGAGGGCCTCTATGGAGGCCGCCGGGCCCGGCAGCTTGCGGAAGAGTGGAAAGGGACTGCTGCTGAAATATTCACTGCAGAATTCTGCAACGACCCCTTTTAGTAATGGATCACATTTCCTTCGGCCCGGATTCGTCGGATGACCGGTTCAGCTTCCGGGCTCCTGAAATACCGGAGCGTGGTTTCGGGAACCAGTTCTGCCAGAAGCTCCCAGTTACTGTCTTTTACAGCCTGCCGGACGGTGGAGGCGCTGATAGCCCTGCCGTCCTTTTCTTTTCTGGGAATGATATGACATTCAATACCGTTCTCAGGCAGCTTTTCGCTCATGATCCGGTTGTAGATGCCGGTGACCAGGCTGGTAGGTTCCTCGCCTACGTAGCGGCGGTTGATGCCCAGGGTCCGGGCAATCCGAGTGAAGATAGTCAGATCCAGCATGGCGTGACTTTCGATGACGGCGGATTCATCCTTCTGAAAGTAGCTGGGGAAGGTGGCGCTGCTGATAATATAGGGGCCGCTTTCGTGATAAATGATGTTATGTAAGTGTGCAGTGCCTTCCATGACCAGCCGCTTCCGCACGGCGAAGGGCACCAGGCTGGCGTCCTCACTTACAATAAACAGATGGAGCACGTCATTTTCCGCGGCAGCCTTTTCCACCAGATACTGATGTCCCAGGGTGAAGGGATTGGCGTTCATGACTAGGGCGGCAGTCCTTCCTGTCTCCGCAGCTGTGACGGAAGAGTTACCCGCAGTATTTTCTCCTGCCAGATGCTTCAGATAATCAGTAAAACCGGTTCTTCGATTCTCCATAAATACAATCTGACCCGGAATCCGGGCAATCTCGTAGAATCCCAGATCGCCGAAGAATTTGGCGGAATCACATTTGGTATAAAGAAACAGGTGGGTATTGCCCCGGGCAAACTGGACCTCCATCAGGTGGCCGACGATCTCATTCATCAGGCCTTCTCCCTGATGAGCGCTGCTGACAGCCATACACCGCATGGTGTTGCCGAAGCAGCTGCCGGTGGCGATCAGGTTGAAGTCGTCGTCAAACATGCCGCAGGTGTAGTCCAGATTGGCGTCTTTTCGGATGCCTTCGGCCTCCAGAAGGGCGATCAACTGTCTCTGTCCCCTTTTGTCAGTAGGAGAGATGCGGGAAAGATTGTAGTCGGACATGGCGATTTCCTTTCTATATGCGTTGCCTGTATAGGATAAGTATATCATAAACCGGGGATAACCCCAAGGTTTTCCTGCAAAAAAATTTTCTTGATTTTCGTATATTTTTTTTCGGGAACGGGAAGCTGGGTTCCGTCCGACAGGGTAATGGAAAAACGGCGGATCTCCTGTACATGGACAGGATTGACCAGATAGCTGGCATGGACACGGAGAAAGAGTCCCGGATACGCGGTTTCCAGCCCCGGCAGCGTCCCGCTGACCGTAAGCGTTTCATCCCTTGTGTGCACCAGCAGCCTGGCGGAACGTTTGATCGTCTCAATGTAGAGAACATGGTCGGCTATGATACGGTGTACGCTCATATCGGACGCCTTGACCAGTATGGACTGCATGGAGTGGGGGGAAAGGGGCTCCTGCACCGACAGGGATTCATAGTGGACGGGATAGATGGAATCCCGGCTGTCATATTTCCAGGCATTGCTGATATGGAGCATGACGATCTCCGGACGGGATTCCCACCCGGCGCCGGTCTTTATCCGTTTCTCCCGCCAGGTATACTGCAGGCGCTGGCCGTGCATGTCCGTATTGCCGCTGGGATAATGGGTGTAAATGGGATAGCGCAGGAAAATCTCTTTCACATGGCTGTGGGGAGAGATGCACAGGACTTTGATGTCGCCCATGGTAAAGGTAAGGGCGTGCTTTTCGGCTGCCCAGGCCCGGATCAGGTTTTCTTTTCCCTGCAGCAGCTGGTGGCCGGAGGGACCGACCCACAGGACGTCCTCGCTGAGACTCTCAAAAAACGGTTCCAGATTGTTTTTATAATACTCGGTTATGATAAAAATCGAGCGGTAGATCAGATCGTCAGTCTTCATGGCATTACTCCCGGATTGTAACAGTTTTTACCTGACAGGCTTTATCTGCTTCCATTATAGAGCAGGATATGCCGGCACGCAAGCGATATAACATAAAAAACGAGTGAATACCCATGATAAATTGAAAGAAATCCGAAGCTGTGGTAAAATATAGGACAGTAAGATGACCATGTCCTAACGATAAGAACAATAAGAAAGGCGGATGATAAAAATGAAAAAAAGAATGACGGCAGTGATCGCGGCGATCATGACCCTGGCGATGGCAACCACGTCCTTTGCCGCCGGATGGCAGAAAAACGCTACCGGCTGGTGGTGGCAGAACACAGACGGAAGCTGGCCGTCCAATGGCTGGGTGTGGCTTGACGGAAACGGCGACGGCACGGCGGAATGCTACTACTTTGACAGGAACGGATATCTCCTGGTCAATACGGTAACTCCGGACGGCTATTTGGTAAACGACGGCGGAGCCTGGGTGGTGAATAATGTGGTGCAGACGAAACAGCTGGGGCCTGGCAACAGTCCTTCTACTGCGCCCAGCGTGTCCTATCCGACGACCCGGTCGTCAAGCTCAGGCAGCAGTTCCTCTTCGACAAGCAAGGACGGCTGGTATGGAAGCCGATACCGTCAGAACGGAAGCTACCTGAAGAATACCTGGAAGACCATTGACGGAGACCGGTATTATTTTGATTCGAACGGCTACGCGCTGACCGGGTTCCACACGATAGGGAGCAAAACCTATTATTTTAACAGTGACGGAAGCCTGCGGAAAAGGTCCTTCTCCCGTGACGGATACTATTATGAGGTGAACAGCAGCGGCGTGATCACAGACGTGATCGACGAGGATGAGGCGCTGGATGAACTGGAATTCTACGCAGACCTTTTCTCGGCGTTTGAGTAAAGCCCGGTTCCAGGCAGTCTGTGGAGATGGGAAAAACGGAAAAAGAAGCGGAAAGCAGCAGATTATGTAACATCAGGCGCGCGCGTACGTTGGTACGCCGCGCCTGAATTTCACATGAGAGTATAGCCAGGTTTTGACAGCTGTTCTTTGATCAGATCTGCCAGAGTTACGTTATCGACTACCTGACTGACGGCCTGATTTAACTGCTTCCACACAGACAGGGTGGCGCATGTAGCCCATCGGTCGCACTGAGACTCTGGATCGTCGGCGCAGGCGACAGGGGTCAGGCCGCCTTCTGTCAGCCGCAGAATCATACCGACTGTGTATTCGGAAGGATCTTTTGTGAGGGTATAACCGCCTCTGGAGCCGCGGGTGCTTTTTACATAACCGGCTTTTGTCAGGATCATCACGATTTGTTCCAGATATTTTTCTGAGATACCCTGCCGGCTGGCGACCTGGCTGATATTGGTGCATTCATCCGGATGCAGTCCGAATTCTATCATCATTCTCAGGGCATAACGTCCCTTGCTGGAAATTTTCATCATGATGTAAGTCCCCCTGTAAAAAATTGTTGTATTCCTGTATTTTATTTTACATGATAAGATATAAAAAGTAAACTTCCATTTTTGACAGAAAACGTGTATACTATTCTGTAAGTGACGGTTTTATTGAAGAAATAAGGGACATAAGAAAGGGGAACGGTATGCATCAGGGATATATCCGCGTCGCGGCGGCCACACCGAAGATCCGGGTGGCCGATCCGGAATATAACAAGGAAAGAATTCTGGAGCTTATGAGGGAAGGAGCGGCCAGACAGGCCAAGATTATGGTGTTTCCCGAGCTGTGTCTGACGGCGTACACATGCGGCGATCTTTTCCTGCAGGATACGCTGCTCGAAAAGGCCAGGCAGGAGCTTGAGAAACTGGCGGAGGCCACAGCCGGAATCGATGTGCTGGCTTTTGTGGGACTTCCCTGGGAGGTTCACGGAAAGCTTTATAATGTGGCGGCTGCCCTGGGAGACGGAAAGATTCTGGGACTGGTGCCCAAGACGCATATTCCCAATTATTCAGAATATTATGAGGCGAGGCATT
>CANQBN010000148.1 GCA_947588855.1 uncultured Lachnospiraceae bacterium | reverse complement strand
CCCAGCAGAACAAGGTGGACGGAATCATCGGCCTGACCTACAATCCCAATCTGATCATAGAAGAAAGTACGCCCTATGTCTCCATCGACCGCGCTCTGGGGCCACGCATCCCCTGCGTCGCCAGCGACAACTTCGCCGGCGGTCATCTGGCCGCCGAGAAGCTGGCGGACTTAGGCTGCAAAAACGTCGCTTTTCTGCGGACCGGCTCTTCTCTCTCCAACGAACCCAACAAGCGAAAGGCAGGATTTGAAAACGGCTGCCTGGCAAGACGCCTGAATTACACGATGAAAATCATTGACGACAGCGACCCGTTCCAGGAGTTTATCGACTTTCTGAACGAACACTATCACGAAAACCGACTGGACTTCGACGGCATTTTCTGTGTCACTGACGAGCTGGCCTGTCAGATCATCCAGGTGCTTCGGAACATGGGGCTGCGGGTTCCGGAGGATGTGCAGGTCATCGGCTTCGACGGTGCGAGGGGATTTGGCCATAGGGACTATTACTGCTCCACCATCGTGCAGCCTACGGCGGAAATTGCAGAAATGTGCGTGGATCTTCTTCTCCAGGGCAATATGTCCGTCCGCCCGCCCCTCATCTGCCTGCCGGTTGCCTATGCGGCCGGAGGAACCACAAAAGATATGTAAGAAATACAAGGCCGATGTCCGGGCGCAGAACGAACCGCGTCACAGATTCCGCTACTCCATCTTAAGGATCAGCTTCAGGACTCGCTCCGCGCATCTTTCCAGGTCGCTGCGTTCTATGGCTCCCAGCTTCATGGCCACCATCACCCTTTCCGGGAACCCGCAGGCCATCTTCACGTCATTTCCGGCCTTTATCTCTTTATAATGCTCTCCTCTCGTCCACCAGTCGGATGTGACCATACCGTCAAATCCCCATTCGCCCCGAAGGATATCCTCCAGCAGTTCCCTGTTCTCCGAGGCCCGATAACCGTTAATAACATTATAGGAAGACATCACCACCCAGGGATCCGCCTCCTTAACAATGATCTCAAATCCTTTCAGATAAATCTCGCGAAGGGCGCGTTCGGATACTCTCGAATCGCTGTTTTTGCGGTTCGTCTCCTTATTATTGCAGGCGAAATGCTTTACGGCCGCCGCAATGTGCTCGGACTGGATCCCCCGTACGACAGCTGCGCCCATCTTTCCCGTCAGATAAGGATCCTCGGAATAATACTCGAAATTGCGGCCGCACATCGGATTGCGGTGGATATTGACTGCCGGGGTAAGCCAGACGCCGATATTGTTCTCTTTAACCTCCTCGGCCCCTGCTCTGCCTACACGCTCCGCCAGTTCGGGATTCCAGGTGCAGGCCAGCAATGTGGCGCACGGCCACGCCGTAGTATATACTCCGCAGTCTTCATCCAGCCTCAGACCGGCCGGTCCGTCGGCAGTCATGACACTGGGAACGCCATATTCGGGAAGATTTCCGTAACCATAGGTGTTCGCAACTCCAAGATTCGGCTGACCTCCAAGCAGACTTATCAGATCTTCATCACCAAGCTGTCCCAGAAATTCCTCCATCGTCATACGGCCTTCCGCCACTTCCTCCAACGGCCTTGCGCCGTCGGCATAGGGCTGCGTCAGCCGGAACCGGTCTCTCCCGCGGGTCTGTGGCTTAAGACCTTCCTCCGTTCCCGGAATCATTTTGGGAATCACGCATTCATTCATATCATGGCATTCCGACTGAGGCAGTTCCTCGAAGCTTCCATCGGATAACATACGTCTGTCCAGGCTTGTGGGCGCGCACCTGGAGGTACACTGCTCCGTGATTTCATCAGCCTCAAGTTCCAGGACGCAGTCCGCCGGGCGTGCGTCGGCCACGGAATTTCCCACATAAAACCGGTAGCTTCCTTTTTCCAGGACATAAGCGGATTTCCTGATCTTTCCCAGATCATCGAAAGACGCCATCTGTTCTTTCGCAATGGATAAGATCAGCGTCTGGGCCTCTCCGGAAAGCAGCTTCCGCGTTTTCGCGAAAGTTCCCAATTCCCTCGCCGGTTTTTTCAGCTTCCCCTGAGGAGCGCTGTAATAGACCTGGACCACCTCTTTGCCGGCAGTCCTTCCTGTATTGGTAACCCTGACCTTGAAAAACACAGTCCCGTTTTCTTCCCATATGTTTTCCGTCACAATCTCAAACTGCGTATAAGACAGGCCAAATCCGAAGGGATAAGTGACCTCCTCCGCTTTCCCGGGAATCGTCATAAAATAACGGTAACCTACGTAAATATCCTCCGTATAATTCACATAGTGAACCGATTCATGGTAGGACTCCGTTGACGGATAGGATTCCAGCTTCCGCGCAAACGTATCGGTCAGCTTTCCGCAGGGATTCTCCTTCCCGCACAAAATCTCGGCAGCCGCCTGCGCTCCTTCCATGCCTCCCTGCCAGATATTCAGGGCAGCGCCAATCTGCTCATCCTCCTTCAGCCAGGCGGTTTCAATGGCTCCCCCTATGTTGAGCACGACTATGATTCTTGAAAAGCTGGACTTCACTTTCTGAATCATGGCCTTTTCTCCTTTTGTCAGGTAAAAATCCCCATCCGGATAGACCTTTGCGGCAAGCTTCGGCATGGCCTTCTCATTTTCCCACGGATTTTCACCGTCATAATACGTTATGTCCGAACGGTCCCAGCCTTCCCCCGAAAAGCGGCTGATACCGATAACCGCAGTATCCGCAAATGCCTTTGCGCCCAGAAGCAGTTCTTCCGGCAGTTCAGGCTCCATCGTCATACCGGGAGCCATTCCGTTCTCATATTGCAGACACACATTTTCTTTATAAAAACCGCATAACGGTTCGTATATTGAGACCACATCCTCCTGGTCTTTCAGAGCGTCATAAAGAGTCACTTTTTCTTTCACGGCAACTTCCCCGCTTCCGCCGCCGCCTTTCACATAATCAAAGCAGCCCTTCCCAAACAGCGCTATCCTGGCTCCGGGTCTGAGCGGCAGCAGCTTCTTCTCATTCTTTAATAAGACGATCCCCTCCCTGGCCGCTTCCCTGGCAAGCGCTCTGTGGGCCGCGCTGCAGGTCACGTAAGCGCCGTCTTTCAGCGGAAGGCTGGGCTGATATTTATGTCTTCTCCATTTTTTCATCGCAAAATACCTCCTGTATAATACTTGTTTACATGGTATATATGTGCCATTTTACTGCTGCGTTTTATAAAAGTACGGAAATTTTCCACTTTTTAGATGGCATAATTATAACGCCAAACAAATTTGATACGCAACTTTAAATTTATAAAAATCCGAAAAGAAACAGGGTCGGTTATCCGCGCCGGAATGCGGAGAAATCACGTTGTAAATTCGCAGAAAATGCCGTATACTATGGATGAAATCAAGTCGATACCGGCATTTACGTATAATTAAGAAAGAAGTCAGATTTATACTGGCATTTACGCATACCATGAGGAAAATCAGTGTTGCTCTGGTACTATAAAAGGAGGAAATGGTTATGAGAAAAAAAAGAATTGTTTTGGCAGGGCTAGCGGCGGCTCTCCTGCTGAGCGCATGCGGGAAGAAGTATTCGCCCGCACCCGTCACAGTAACCACCGCGCCCGCAGCTGAGGCGGAGAAAAATGAAGCTTCAGAAAGCGGTTCCGCCGGCGAGGCGGAACAAGAAGGAACGGCCGGGCAGACGGAAAACGGCGAAGCATCGGCGGAGAATGTTTCCGGGAAAATTTCCGAAGAAACCATACGTATCTCCGATAACAGTTACTCGGACACCGATTGGGATGAGATCGCCCAACAGACGATTTTTCATATCGCCTGTTCCCGCCTCCAGGTCTTAAACGACGGATATGACAATCTGAATCAGGCCCTGGGAGACTATTGGGACGGAATATGGGAAGAATTGAAAGCCAGCCATGACGCCAATTATGATGATGCGGCGGAAATCGCCGGCCAGTATCCGCCGGGCGAGGCGCCTTATTATGAGCTGACCCACACAGGCCAGGCCATCCGCGGAGACCGTAACGTATTCAGTTTTCTGGATGTGGACTACAGCTATCTTGGCGGAGCCCACCCATATACAGCGGTTCACGGCGTTAATTTTGACACAGCTTCCGGCAAACAGCTTTCGCTTCAGGATGTGACTGCTGACTACGACGGTTTCTGTCAGTATGTAAAGACATGTCTGGAGGAAATGAGCCGGGAAGAAGATGGTCCCATGCTGTTTGAATGGTATGAGGAAGATCTGCAGAAATTCTTTTCCGGAGAATATCATCTGGAATGGGTCATGGAACAGGATGGAATCACGGTCTATTTTAACCCGTACGATCTGGCTTCCTACGCAGACGGCGCATTGGAAGTGACCGTAAGGTTCGCGGAACATCCGGAACTGTTCAAAGAAGATTACATTCCTTCCGGAGCCGGCGTCATAAAGATGGGAAGCCTGGACTTGCCGGTGAAAGCAGATGTGAACGGAGACGGAACGCCGGAAGAAATCTCTGTCTTTTATCGGCAGGACGGAGTAGAATTCTCAGGCCCCCTGGAGGTAACGGTTGGCGATAAGAAGGTCAGCCATCCGGAGTACGGCTCCCTCTCCGGCTGGTGGGTTCTGTGTGACGGCGCCGGCGGCGCCTGGTGTTACGTTCAGATGCTGGGTGACAATGGCTGGCCCTCCATCCAGGTGTTTGATCTAAGCGGAGAGAATCCCTCTTATGCAGGCGAAATGCTGAACATGTCCATGCAGGCTCCCGCTTCCGATCCCAGTCATTTCTGCATGGCGACCCACATCGATTTTCTCGGGAGCTATTACGGATATCAGGACTATCACATCGGAAAGGACGGGATGCCGGAAACCGACAGCAGCGGTTATCGGATCTATGAATACGGTGGGATGGAAAACCGCCTGACGGCAACGAAAGAACTGCCGGCAACGGCCTGCAAAGACGAAACCGATCTGACAGGGGAAGAGATTGTACTTCCCGCAGGCACCAATCTGTATCCCAGAAGCACCGACGGGACATCCTGGATTCTAATGGAGAGGGAGGACGGCAGTCTCTGCAGGATTTATGCGGAGGGAGAGCCCTACGCCCTTACCATAGACGGCGTCAGTGAGTATGATTGTTTTGAGAACCTGTCCTATGCCGGCTGAAAATTATTCCGGACAAAAAACGCGTCACTGGCGCGTTTTTTGCATACTGACGTAAAACATGAACATGGGGCTATTGCAGAATGCTGCAGCCCCATGTTGTACCGTTTCGTATTACTCCTTATCTTATCTTTATCCTCTCAACTCATATTTCACCACATCCATCACCACTCCCCCGTCGGCGAAGAAGGAAATTCCATCCGCCCTCTGGTCGGTGTAAATGGTGGTGCTTAATACATGTTCCCCGTCGTTGACGAAGATCTCCACGCTGAACCGGTCCAGGATCAGCCGAAGCTTCAGCTCTCCGCCTCGGTCCCTCACCTGGGCACGGCGCTGATGGATGATGGCCCGGCGGGAGCCGGAGAACTTCCGGTCAACCTTCAGCACCGACTCCGAGGGATGGTAACTGAGGGAAGTCCGGTAATCTTCGTTCTGAGCCAGGTAAATGGCAAATTTCTGGTAAATGTTATGGGGGTTAGCCGGCCGTACCGTCACTTCCATATCGACGCAGCGGCCCTTCACTCCATCCAGGCGAAGCATATCCGTAAAGGAAACCTGCCTGTATTCTATCTTCTCGCCCCGAAGCTCCTCCAATTCTCTGAGAGGATTCTGAAGCAGGCGGCCGTCCCGCACAGACAGTTCCCTGGGCAGGCTCATCTGCCCGAACCATCTGCGTTCCTCAGTCCGGTGGCTGCAGGTATCCCAGTTCTGCATCCATCCGATCATAACGCGGCGGCCGTCCGGCGTCAGAATCGTTTGGGGGGCGTAAAAATCAATTCCATAATCGATTGCCTGATTGTATTCTTCCACGAAATCTCCGCTGTCCGGATCCATCCGGCCAATCAGGCACAAAGTTCCATTTCCGTTGTGGTATTCAAAATCCTTAGGCAGCATATCCTGGGGGCTGGTGAGAATCACCCATTTTCCATCCAGCTCAAAAAGATCCGGGCACTCCCACATCTTTCCGAACCGGTTGTGGTTGGCGGCCAGCACCTTATGAAACTTCCAGTGAAAGCCATCCGGGCTCCGGAAAAGAAGCAGCTGCCCGCTTCCGTCCGCCGGCCGGTTGCCGATCACACTGGTGTAAGTTCCGTCCTCGTTTCTCCAGATCTTCGGGTCCCGGAAATCAAACCGGCTGCCGCCCTCGGGAAGATCACTCTCATCCAAAACCGGGTTCCTGGCGTATTTCACATAATCTACGCCGTCTCCCACTGCCAGGCACTGGGTCTGCACCTCCCGAAACTTACCGTCCGCCTGCTGCTCCTTCCGGACGCCGGTGTACATAAGCATCTGCCTGCCGTCCGGCAGTTCAATGGCGCTTCCAGAGAAGCACCCGTCCATATCGTACACCTCATCGGGCGCCAGGGCCGCCGGCAGATTCTGCCAGTGAAGCAGATCCCTGCTGACCGCGTGAGCCCAGTGCATGGGGCCCCAGTTGGTGTCGTAGGGATAATACTGGTAGAACATGTGGTACTCTCCCTTATAATAAGAAAAACCATTGGGATCGTTCATCCAGCCTACCCGGGCAGGCAGGTGGAACATGGGCCTGTCCTCCGCCGGTATCATTTTTTCGTAAGTTTCTTCGTATTTGCGGGCTTCCCGCAATGTCTGACTCGTCATAATTCTCTCCTAAAATTCAAATTCTCATGTTACACGAAAAGGCCAAACGGTTTCATGCTGTTTGCTTTCTGAGCCAGATTCACACCATTCAAGCTGACCGAAAGACCATGTGCCGCCGCGCAGTACTTTCACATAAAGCCGAATTCGCGCCCCGCAGGCTTACCATGGTTTCCCGCCTTCGCACCGCCCGGGAACCGGGCGGCGCGAAGGCAGAGGACTCATCTCTCCGTCAATTTTTCTGAAACATCCATCTTACTCCGCGTAGAAGGAATCCAGATACTTCTGATAAATTTCCAGATACTCCGGAAGGCCGTAAGCATCCAAAGATTTCAGGTATTCGTTCCAGTCGGAATCATTGAATCCGTTCATGATCCAGTCAGACTTCTTCGCGTTAATGGTCTTGGTGATATCCGCCTGCAGGTTGGACAGCCGTTCTGTATCTTCACGACTCATGAACGCGTTGGGATATACATATTTGGTGTGCATATCCGGCGTATAGTACTCTTCAATCCAGTCCAGACGGTACTGAGCGTCGTCGGGGCAGGTTACATACACGCCGTAATACTCATCCAGCACAGCCAGAGGACCGCCTACGCACTCGGCCTCGCGGACCTCCACGGGGGAGGCGTCTCCCAGAGGCGCGTGGTGCAGCATGGGCTCACCCTGATCGTTGACGCCCATCTCAAAGATATCGAACTCGTCGTCCTCGCCGTAGGTACCCCAGTTGTTCTGCGGGGACTGAAGCGGCGCGTACATCTGATCCAGCCATG
>CANQBN010000147.1 GCA_947588855.1 uncultured Lachnospiraceae bacterium | reverse complement strand
GCCGCCGTAGCCGCCGCCCACTCTTATCCCTGCCCCATCATCATCATCGATATGGGCACCGCCACCACCATGTCCGTGGTGGACGCTAAGGGGAACTATGCAGGCGGCGTCATTCTGCCTGGTCCCAAAGTGGCCATGGATTCCTTAAGCGGCCACACGGCCCAGCTTCCTTACATCAGCTTCGGCGCTCCCGGCAAAATCATCGGCAAGAACACCATCGACTGCATGCGGTCTGGCATCATGTACGGCACCGCCGCCATGATCGACGGAATCATCGACCAGATGGAGACGGAACTGGGCGCCAGGGCCTCCATCGTAGCCACTGGCGGCCTGGCCGGCAGCTTCCTGCCCCTGTGCAGACACGAGATTGCCTGTGAGGACGACCTGCTGCTTAAAGGTCTGCTGATCCTGTACCGGAAAAACACCGGCGAGGCCTAATCTCTGCCTTCTACATGAAGCTTTACCTGCACTCCTGCCGCTTTCTGCATGAAGCCTTACCTTCACTCCCGCCGCTCTCTACATGAGCTTTACCTGCACTCCCGCTGCCCTCAGCGCCTGTCTCAGTTCTCTTATATCCTCATGGAACACCATGCCGGACATGCCGCATCTGCATGCTCCGGCTATATTTGCGGGCAAATCGTCCACGAAAAAGCATTCCTCCGCCTTCAGCGCAAATTTCCCGCAGAGCATGCGGTAGATCTCCGGCTGAGGCTTCACCGTTTTTACCGAATAGGACACCAGAACGCCGTCAAAAAAACGGCTGGCCGATATCGACGGCCAATAAGATGGGTGACGGCAGCTGGCGTTGGACAGCAGATAAATTCCGTATCCTCCCGCCTTCAGTTCTTCGATCAGCTCCTCCATTCCCTCCATCGGTTCCATGAGCCGGTCCCACCGGAGAACAAGTTCATGAACCGCATCGCGAAGCCGCCGGGGCACCCTCCCGCAGATGCTTTCCGCCGCCTCTTCGTCAGTCATAATCCCCCAATCCATATTGGCCCACTCCACCGAGCGGAACACCTGCCGGAAAAGCAGCGTCCGGTCTTCCTCCGATACATGAAGCCTGTCAATAAAATGGCCGGGTATGAAATGGATCAGCACCCCGCCCATATCAAACACGATATTGCGAATCATAGCTCATTCCTCACCTTCTGCTTATGTTATTCAGATTATCATATCTCACAATGATAGTAAATAGCTTTCCTGCATGCTCTTGACACATCTCCGCAATCCCGTTATATTGATGATGTTCACATAACACCGAAGGAGATAACATATGATCAGCTATCATACAGTAATTAACGGAATCAACGTCTGCGCGCAGTATACGGAAGAAAGCGTACAAAACATTTTTCTGCCGCTTCTCCGCAGATTTTCTGCTTTGCGCAAGGCGAAAAACCGCCGTATCCTCGTCATGCTGGCGGCGCCTCCGGGAGCCGGCAAAAGCACCCTGGCAGACTTTCTGCGGGATCTCTCCCTGAAAGAACCGGATGTTATGCCCGTTACCGTAATCGGCATGGATGGGTTCCACCGGTATCAGGACGATCTGGCATCCCACACTGCGATTCGGGACGGCAGGGAAGTCTCTCTGGTTCAGATCAAGGGCGCCCCGGTTACTTTTGACCTGCCCCGTCTCACCGAACGCATCCGGCAGGTCGCGGCCGGCGCAGAATGCGGCTGGCCGGAATATAACCGCATGCTTCACAATCCCACGGAAGACGCCGTTAAAGTGACCGGAGATATCGTTCTCCTGGAGGGTAATTATCTCCTGCTGGACAGAGACGGCTGGCGCGGGCTGGCCGGATTCGCCGACTACACCATCCGAATCACTGCCGATGAAGCCATGCTGCAAAAACGGCTGATCAGAAGAAAAATCCAAAGCGGAACAGAACCGGAAGCGGCGGCCCGGTTTGTTGAATTCAGCGACATGGCTAATGTCCGCGAATGCCTGGAACATACGAAAAAAGCAGACCTTACGCTTGTTCTTCAGGAAGACGGCTCCTACACACTGCTCTAATCCAGCGGCGGATGGCCCATTTTATCATATTGTCAAGGCCGTTTTCACATTTCTTTCAGGAAATTTTTCTCAAGCTTTATACCGTATAAACTCCCCTGAAAAAGTCCATGATTCACATAGAACGAAATTTGAACTATGTGGAGGTAATGGGCATGTCAGGATACAAGGTAGAAATCTGCGGAGTGAACACGGCAAAACTACCGTTACTGAGCAATGAGGAGAAGGAAAAATTATTCCTGCGAATCAAGGAAGGGGACCTGGAAGCCCGGGAACAGTACATCAAAGGCAACCTCCGCCTGGTCTTAAGCGTTATACAGCGGTTCTCCGGGAACAACGAAAACGTGGACGATCTGTTTCAGATCGGCTGTATCGGCCTGATCAAGGCCATTGATAATTTCGATCTGTCTCAAAATGTAAAATTTTCCACCTACGCGGTACCCATGATCATGGGTGAAGTCCGCCGTTACCTGCGGGACAACAATTCCATCCGGGTCAGCCGTTCCCTGCGGGACACGGCCTACAAGGCCATCTACGCCAGAGAAGGACTTACCCGCAGGAATTCCAAAGAACCGACGTTAATGGAAATTGCCGATGAAATCGGCGTCAGCAAGGAGGATATCACCTACGCGCTGGACGCCATTCAGACACCGGTCAGCCTCTATGAACCGGTCTATACCGACGGAGGGGATCCCCTCTACGTCATGGATCAGATCAGCGACAAGAAAAATCTGGAAGAAAACTGGATCGAAGACATCTCCCTGAGCGAAGCCATGAAACGGCTGCCTGAGCGGGAACGGCACATCATTGATATGCGTTTCTTTGAAGGGAAGACCCAGACGGAAGTCGCCGAGGAAATCCACATCAGTCAGGCTCAGGTCAGCCGCCTGGAAAAAAATGCCTTAAAAACCATGAGAAATTATCTGAGCTGACGCCGGGATAACCTGCCGGTCCAATCAGCTGTTCAGCGTCTCTTCAATCAAATTCCATATTTCCTCTCTGCCCTGCTTGGTCACGGCCGAGAAGGGAATCAGAACGTCGTCCTCAGCCATGCCCAGTCCCTGCCGCAGAAGCTTCACCTGCTTCTGAAGCTGACTTCGGTTTATCTTATCCAGTTTGGTGGCGATGATCACCGGTCGAAAGCCGTTGTGAATAATCCACTTGTACATGGTCTTATCGTTGTCGGACGGTTCATGGCGAATATCCACCAGAAGAAAGACGCATTTCAGCACGCTGGAGCCGTGAAGATAACGCTCGATCATCCTGCCCCAGGATGCCTTCACCTCCACGGCGATCTTTGTATAACCGTATCCCGGAAGATCCACAAAATACACCTGGTCATTGATATGGTAAAAATTGATCGTCTGCGTCTTTCCGGGCTGGGAAGATGTTCTGGCCAGAGATTTCCGGTTCATCAGCGCATTGATCAGAGATGATTTCCCTACATTGGACTTGCCGGCAAAGGCAAACTCCGGCTGATCATTTTCCGGCAGCCGGCTGGTGACGCCGCAGACAGTCTCGAGTTCTGCTTTTTTGATTATCATAGCCTGTCGTTTTATTCCTTTCTGTCATTCCGTTTCCGCTGGTTCGGCTGTCTGCAGTTTTCCTTATCGCAGCGCCTCCTTCAGCACTTCCTTCATCTCTTTTACATAGATAATCTCCAGCCCCCTGGTAATCTCCCTGGAAAGCTCCGCGATATCCGGCCGGTTCTTGTCCGGAACCAGCACTCTCCTGATATGAGCCATCTTTGCCGCGAGGATTTTCTCCTTTAATCCTCCGATAGGCAGGACCCGTCCTCTCAGGGTAATTTCCCCGGTCATGGCCAGCTTACAGTCTACCGGCCTCTCGGTAACCGCGGATACCATAGCCGTGGCCATGGTAATTCCTGCGGAAGGACCGTCCTTGGGCACAGCCCCCTCGGGAATATGAATATGAAGATTATGCTTCTCAAAATAGTCGTCGGCCACGCCATACTGAGGGCAGATGGAGCGGACATAAGTCATGGCAATCTGGGCGGACTCCTTCATCACGTCGCCCAGCTGATCCTCCGTCAAACCATTCCTCTCCAGCTGTTTTCCCACAAGATAGTCTCTGCCAATATGAAACTTCTCATTCTCCGTATAGCTGTTAACCTCAATGATCTCCATACGGTCCAGAAGAGGTCTGGGAATCGTCTGGGTCGTATTGGCCGTCGCGATGAACAGCACCTGGGACAGATCGATAGGCACTTCCACATAGTGGTCCCTGAATTTCACATTCTGCTCTCCGTCAAGAACCTCCAGAAGGGCCGAAGATGTGTCGCCCTTGTAATCGCTGGATACCTTGTCGATCTCATCCAAAAGCATCAGCGGATTGCAGACGCCAGCCTGTCTGAGTCCCTCTACCAGACGGCCCGGCATGGCGCCCACATAAGTCTTTCTGTGGCCGCGTATCTCTGCTTCGTCCCGGATTCCTCCCAGGCTGATACGCACATATTTCTTGTTCAGGGCACGGGCGACAGACCGGGCGACAGACGTCTTGCCGGTTCCGGGCGGTCCCACCAGGCAGAGAATGGGACCGTTCCCCTTCTTCGTAAGAGTCCGCACAGCCAGATACTCAAGCACGCGCTCCTTTACTTTTTCAAGGCCGTAATGATCCTCGTTCAGAATCTCTTCCGCATGCCGGATATCATTGTTGTCTCTGGACGCTTTCTTCCAGGGAAGATCCAGCAGGGTCTCTATGTACGTCCGCAGAACATTAGCCTCCTGACTGCCGGAGGGCATGACCTGAAACCGCTCGATTTCCTTCGTCAGCTTGTCCTTTGTCTCTTTATCCGCCTTCAGTTGGGCAAGCTGCTCACGATACTGGTCGGCCTCGGTTCCCGGACTGTCTTCTCCCAGTTCCTCGCGGATGATTCGCATCTGCTCGCGCAGAATATAGTCCTTCTGGTTCTTGTTGATGGCATCTTTCACTTTTTCCTGAAACTCTCTCTTGACACGGCTGACCTCGATTTCCGTGATCAAATGGTGAACCAGCACCTCGTACCTGCCGCCGGTGCAGGCCGCCTCGAGATATTCCTGACGCACCGTGTAATCCCATGGAATCTGAATCGCGGTCTGAAGCATCAGCTCATCCAGATTCCTCAGTATCATAAGATTGGGTATGACCTCATGACCCGCCTTGGGATTCTCTATTCCGTACTCCTCCAGCTTCTCCCTGAGCACCCGCGCCATGGCTTCCCTGGTTATATAATCAAATTCCTCTCCTGCCTGAATCCGCGTATCAATCTCGGCCATCAGAAACGGTTCTGTGGAATCAAGATAAAGCAGTTCCGCCGTCTGCACTCCCTCCACCATGACACGGACCACGCCTCCCGGCATTTTCACCATCTGCTTGATAACGGCGACGGTTCCCATGTGGAACAGTTCCTCCAGGTCCGGATCCATCACTTCCGGGGACCTCTGCGTCACCAGAAACACCTTCTGATCGCTCACCATGCCCTTTTCAATCGCTTCTATGGATTTCTTCCTGCTCACGTCAAAATGAATCATCATGGCCGGAAGAACCGTGAGTCCGCGCAGAGCCACGGCAGGCATTGTCATAATCGTATCTTCCATCGTAAATCCTCCAACTGAGATAAAACAACAAAGGGGCCACTACAGCAATTCTGCAACAGCCCCCTGATTTCATCTTATGCGATCTCGCCCCGCTTTTCCTTCTTCAGCTTTTGGGCAAATGAGGGTTTCGGCACCGCCGTCTCCCGATATACAATCTCCGGCTGGCCGGTCTGATCCACCAGCCCCTTGGTGATCCTGCAGATACCGATGGTGTTGTCTGACGGAACCTCATACATCAGATCCATCATCACGGATTCCAGGATGGAACGAAGTCCCCTGGCCCCGGTCTTTCTCTCCATAGCCAGTCTCGCCACTTCCCGAAGGGCATCGTCGTCAAACTCCAGCTTCACATCATCCAGCTCGAACAGCTTCTGATACTGCCGGATCAGCGCGTCCTTGGGCTCCTTCAGAATCCGGAGAAGGGCATCCTCGGTCAGGAGTTCCAGGGATACGGTGATGGGCACACGGCCGATAAATTCCGGAATCAGTCCGAATTTCACCAGATCCTGCGGCAGAACCTGCTTAAGAAGCTTATCAATATCAGAATTGTTTCTGTCAACAATCTCCGAATTAAATCCGATGGAGCCGGTATTCAGCCGGTTCTCAATGATCTTCTCCAGCCCGTCAAAAGCTCCTCCGCAGATAAACAGGATATTGGTCGTATCAATCTGCAGAAGTTCCTGATGCGGATGCTTTCTCCCGCCCTGTGGCGGAACGCTGGCAACCGTACCTTCCAGGATCTTCAGAAGCGCCTGCTGGACTCCCTCTCCGGACACATCTCTGGTGATGGATACATTCTCTGATTTCTTGCTGATTTTGTCAATCTCATCCACATAGACGATTCCGTACTCCGCTTTATGGATATCATAATCCGCGGCCTGAATCAGCTTCAGCAGAATATTCTCCACGTCCTCGCCCACATATCCGGCCTCAGTAAGGGCCGTCGCGTCAGCAATGGCAAAAGGTACATTCAGAATCTTTGCCAGAGTCTGGGCCAGGTAAGTCTTGCCGCTTCCGGTAGGTCCCAGCATCAGGATATTGCTCTTCTGAACATTGACATCTATATTCTTTCTGGAAGTAATGCGCTTATAATGGTTGTAAACGGCCACGGAAAGCACTTTCTTGGCCTCTTCCTGGCCGATGATATAATCGTCAAGAAATGATTTGATCTCCTTGGGCTTTAACAAATTGATGTCGCCCAGATCCTCGTCATGATCCTGACCTTCCAATTCCTCTTCAAGAATCTCGGAACACAACTCAATGCACTCGTCGCAAATGAACACATTGCCGGTTCCCGCGATCAGCTTGCGAACCTGTTCCTGGCTCTTGCCGCAAAAAGAGCAGCGGATTCTGTCATCCACTCTGCCGGGCATGTCAGCACCTCTCTTTCATAAAGGTTTATTCTCTGCCATCAGTGCTTGGCAATTACCGCGTCAATGATTCCGTAGGCTTTGGCCTCCTCCGCGGTCATAAAGTGATCTCTCTCGGTATCTCTCTCAATCACTTCAATCGGCTGCCCTGTGTTGGCCGCCAGAATCTCATTCATCTTCTTCTTTGTCTTCAAAATCTGCTCCGCCACAATACTGATCTCCGTAGCCTGTCCCTGGGCTCCGCCGCTGGGCTGGTGAATCATAACCTCCGAATTGGGCAGGGCAAACCGCTTGCCCCTGGCGCCGCCGGCCAGCAGAAACGCGCCCATGCTGGCTGCCATACCGATACACACGGTCGACACGTCGCACTTGATATAATTCATGGTATCATATATGGCCATGCCCGCTGTGATCACGCCGCCCGGGCTGTTAATGTACAGATTAATATCCTTAGTGGGATCCTCGGATTCGAGGAACAGAAGCTGGGCCACCACCAGGCTGGCCGAAACTTCATTCACTTCCTCGCCCAGGAAAATAATCCGATCCTCCAGCAGACGGGAATAGATATCATAAGAACG
>CANQBN010000146.1 GCA_947588855.1 uncultured Lachnospiraceae bacterium | reverse complement strand
CATCCGGTAGCTATGGAGCAGGGTCTTCGTTTCGCTATCCGTGAGGGCGGCCGTACCGTTGGTTCCGGCAGAGTTGTTTCCATCATCGAATAATAAAAAGATACAGCTCAAGTAAGATGCTGGAAATCAGGGCTTCTGGGGATTCTTCCCCGGAAGCCTTTTTGTATAAAAACTGATTTACAAGAAGGCGTCCCTTCCCTTATAATAAAATCAGGGAAGGCAGCGATTCACAGAAATGAGGGAATATGAAATATACCACATTGTTGTTCGATGCTGACAATACTCTGCTGGACTTTGATGCCAATGAAGCATACTCGTTCCGGGCCATGCTGAAGGAACTGGGAGAACCCTACACGGAAGAGCTGTTTCAGACATATCGCCGTCTGAATCTGGAGTTATGGAAGAGGATCGAACGGCAGGAGATTGAGGCGGAAGCGGGCGTTAATCAGCGGTTTGCCACGCTTATGCAAAGATATGGCCGGAAGGTGGACGGCCGGCAGTGGGAGAGCGTGTATCGGAAGTACCTGAACAAAGGAATTCAGATGATTCCACACGCGACAGAGGTGCTGGAGAAACTGAAGGATGACTACAGGCTTTATATTATAACCAACGGTCTGGAAGATTCCCAGGTGTATCGGATAAGGGAGTCGGGTTTGGAAGCGTTTTTTCTGGATATGTTTCTTTCAGGCCGAATCGGGGCAAACAAACCGTCGAAGGAATATTTTGATTATGTAAAAAACCATATTCCTGGGTTTGAGGCGGAGAAAACGCTGGTAATCGGAGATTCTCTGACGTCGGATATTCAGGGAGGCTATGACGCCGGATTGGATACCTGTTGGTTTGTGAGAGATCCTGTTGGAAAGCCGGGAGCGGTTATGCCTACCTATGTTATTCACAGACTGCCGGAGCTTTTGGAGGTGTTGGGTAAAAGTTAACGGATGCAGCAGAAACATGCGCAGCAGGAGATACTTGTTATGGAGAGACGATTCCGCAATAAGATCACATGGTTTACGTTCTGCTTCAGTGTGCTCGTAATTTGGGTGCACTCTCTTAACGCGGAGTTATTTCTGGGACCCGGCGCAGAGCTGGAGAGGGTGAAGGCTATACAGCAGTTTTTTGGAGATTCGGTTGCGCAGATTGCGGTGCCGGGTTTTTTTATGATATCGGCATATCTGTTTTATCGAAATTTTTCCATGGATAAGCTGATGGTTAAGTGGGGTATGAGAATTCGCAGCATATTGATTCCTTACGTGCTGTGGAATCTGATTTATTATCTGGGGTATGTGATCGGAAGCCGTCTGCCGTTTATAAGTAAGGTGATGGGGAAGGGGAAGATTCCGTTTGGCATCCTGGCTGTGATAGACGCGGTTGTTCATTATTCTTATTTGTATGTGTTCTGGTATGTATATCAGCTGATTTTGCTGATTGCCCTTGCCCCTGTGATCTATTTTCTCCTGCAGAGAGCTTTTGCCGGAGCGGCAGTAATAGCGGTACTTTATTTACTGGCACAGGGAGGAATCATAATACCGCAGCTTAATCTGGATGCGCTGCTCTATTATTGCGCGGGAGCGTATGGAGCTCTTCACCTGAAAAACTGGGTGGAAGGAGAGCAAAACGGAAGGAAAACAGAAATAGGATTGATAATAATGGTGGCAGCTCTGGTGCTGGCCAATCTGCCGTGGCCGGGAGGAACGTTCGCTCAGGTTACCCCCAGGCTTCTGGTACCGATTGCCTTGTGGCTGATAGCCGATCCTAACTGGTTTTCAGAACCGTTTAACTTTATGAAAGAGAATTTTTTTCTGTATGCGGTTCATTTTGCAATCGTAAGACTTATTAATAAGACGGCGGCCGCGGTTTTCCCCGGGAACTGGCTGGCCGCGTCTCTTCTTTATTTTTTGATGCCGGTATTAGTAGTCGCGTTCAGCTGTGGGGCGGGGAAAGCGCTTCGGAGATATTGCCCCGGAATCTGGCGTCTGCTGGTTGGCGGGAGATATGTAAACGGCTGACCGGAAAAGATCAGTCGTTTTGTTATGTCAGTATGCAAATAAAGCGCCAGTGACGCTTTGCTTGTATTAACCATGCCAGCGACCGGAGGAGCCGCAGGGGAGAACCAGTCCGGTTTCGCCTACAGGCAGTCCCAGTTCATCGGATTCCAGAGTGCCGCCAAATCTGCCTTTTACTTCCAGAGCAAGAAGATAGTTTAAAACAGAGGGCGCAAGACCTGTGGTATAGGAATTGACCAGAAAAAATAGCGGGGTGTCAGATAAAAGCTGCGCGCAGGAGTGAATCAGAGGATGAATGGCATCCTCTATCTTCCAGACCTCGCCCTTCGGCCCTCTTCCGTAGGAAGGAGGATCCATGATGACGGCATCATAGCGCCTTCCTCTGCGAAGCTCCCTCTCGGTGAACTTCATGCAGTCGTCTACCAGCCACCGGATGGGAGCATTCTCTAACGCGCTGGAGCGTGCATTCTCTTTTGCCCAGGTTACCATGCCCTTTGAGGCGTCTACATGAGTTACGCTTGCGCCTGCCGCCGCCGCCGCTAATGTGGCGCCGCCGGTATAGGCAAAAAGGTTCAGGACCCTGACGGGACGCCCGGCCTCACGAATTAGCTGACTGAACCAGTCCCAGTTGGCTGCCTGCTCCGGAAAGAGTCCGGTGTGCTTGAAGCTGAAAGGCTTCAGATGGAAGGTCAGTTCTCTGTAAGAAATACTCCATTGCTCCGGCAGATTAAAAAATTCCCATTCGCCGCCTCCTCTGGAGCTGCGGTGGTAATGCCCGTCAGGATGCAGCCAGCCTTTATGAGTCCGGGGAGTGTTCCAGATAATTTGAGGATCCGGACGAATCAGGATATAATCTCCCCAGCGTTCCAGTTTTTCTCCCGTCGAACAGTCAATTATTTCATAGTCCTTCCAGTTGTCAGCTACCCACATTTTGGTCCCTCCGCCTGTGTATTTTCCCTATGATTATACTAAAGGAAGGGGTATGGAGTCAAGGTGAAGGCAAAATGAAAAAAGGACAATAAAAAATATGAGAATTGTAATAGAATCGAAAGATTTTTAGGTTGAAATAATGTAAACACCCTGATACAATATATGGTAGGATATTGGACGAATTACGAAGGAGAGGAACTATATCATGAAAAAAGGCTGGTTAGTGATATCGTTGTCTGCTGCAATGGCTTTGAGTGCTGCTGTTGCTTCCTATGCTGCCGGTTGGAGAATAGAAGATGGGTCGTGGATATATGAGGAGACTTCCGGAGCTTTGGCAGTTAACGAATGGAAGAAAGGAGCGGACAATCTCTGGAGATATCTGGACAGCGGCGGCCATATGGCGGTGAACAGCTGGGTCGATGACGTGTATTATGTGGATGAGAACGGAATTATGGTATCCAACGGATGGAAGCAGATTGATTCCGGCAATTACTATTATTACAGCGACTACGACGGCACCCGCTGGTACTATTTCCAGGAGAATGGAAAAGCAGTTCAGGATACGTGGAAGAAGATTAATAACAAATGGTATCATTTTGATACGAACGGCGCAATGGAAACCGGCTGGGTAGACGATAACATGTACTATTGCGGTGACGATGGAGGCGCGTTCATAGGATGGCATCTGCTGTATCCTCCGGAAAATGAAGGAGACTATAAGAGAGATCCTTTTGATGAGAACGAAGGTAAATACTGGTATTATTTCAATTCCAGTGGTAAAAAGTATGTTCCAAATAACGGAGAGGAGTACGGCGAGAAGCGTATTGATGGCGTGTATTACTGTTTTAACTCTTACGGAGCCATGCAGACTGGCTGGGTGAATGTGGGTTCCAGCAGTGCTGGTTCAGAGAGTATCGGCAGCTATCGTTTTTATAACAGCAGCGGTAAGAGCCTGACCGGATGGTATTCCGCCGCGCCGCCGGATGAGCTTGCGGGACAGTATGAGAATGAAGTGGAGTGGTTTTACTTTTCCAGCACTGGAACGCCTAAGGTCGGAAAGGAGCCCGGAGAGGCGAGCGTCAGCGATTTTACAACGATTAACGGTAAGACATACTTGTTCAATCATCTGGGGAATCCCGTATATGGTCTTCACCGTGTAAGGATCAGCGGTGATGAATATACAACGTACTTTTTTGATGAAGTGACCCGCACCCCCGTTAAGGGCCGTGTAGATGTTGAGATGGCTGACGGAACCAAGGCAACATTCCATTTTGCGGACAGCGGTAGGGGAACTACCGGTGTTTACGGCGGTAATCTGTATTATATGGGACTGCTGCAGAAAGCGGAGGACGGCAACAGGTATGAGCCTGTTACCATTCCTAATCACGGTACGTATCTGGTGAATGCTTCAGGCAAGGTTGTCAAGAGCACTTCAGGCGTCAGATCTGCCGACGGCACGAAGTATGTTACTGATAACGGCGGCAGACTGGTAAAGGTCAATGATGAGAATGTGTCGGGTGGTGTCTGGAGAGCAGCGACAGAGCCGATTTGGAAGACAAGATAGTATTTGGCGAATATTTGTAAGACAGGGGCCTGATTCGGGTCCCTTCTTTTTTGAAAATATGAGAAAAAATCCTTGCATTTACTAAGAAAGTGTGGTATACTCTCAAAGCTGTGGCATGATAGCTGAGAAGCGAGAGGTTGCTGCCCATGTGAGGCAGGTTTTCCGTGGAGCGAATGTCAAGTTGCGAAAACTGGCGACAAGTCACTGTACCGACATGAGTTTCTGCAAGGCAAGAGACGTAGGGTTCGGAGGTGTTTCAAGGAGTTGCGACACACCCGGGCATGTGTACAGTCACCGCTTGTCGTACTTAGGTTAACAAGTGCGAAAAGGAGGCGACTTTTTTTATGGCAAGTCAAGTAATGCGTATCACGTTGAAGGCTTATGATCATAAGCTGGTTGATCAGTCCGCAAGCAAGATTATTGAGACCGTGAAGAAGACAGGATCTCAGGTGAGCGGTCCGGTACCCCTGCCCACTAAGAAAGAGGTTGTTACGATCTTGAGGGCAGTACACAAGTATAAGGATTCCCGCGAGCAGTTCGAGCAGAGAACGCACAAGAGACTGATTGACATTACTTCCCCCAATCCCAAGACGGTTGAGGCGCTGTCAAGACTTGAGATGCCGGCTGGCGTGTACATCGACATCAAAATGAAGCAGAAATAATCTGCAGATTATTTCTGCGCTACGCAAACGTAGCGAAGCGGAGTTCGGGTTTCCCGTAAGAGTAAAAGCGAATCCGCCGTGATTTAGTACCCAGAATAGTTTATATAGAAGCAACACTTATTCCGTCAGGAATCAACATCTCCGGTTTTCCGGAGTCATAGTGTTCCACGTATATGACTGTTTCTAGGATGAACACACAGATTTGCCGTGTGTTCCGCTGTAGACAAAAACAGGAGGTAAAAGGAATGAAGAAAGCAATTTTAGCAACCAAAATCGGAATGACCCAGATTTTTAATGAAGATGGGGCTTTGATTCCGGTAACCGTCCTTCAGGCCGGTCCCTGCTGCGTCCTCCAGGTAAAAACCCTGGAAAATGACGGATATAAAGCAGTTCAGGTCGGTTTTGTGGACAAGAGAGAGAAGCTGATCAATAAGCCTTTAAAAGGGCATTTTGACAAGGCAGGCGTTTCTTATAAGAGGTTCATTCGTGAATTTCGCTTTGAGAATGCAGATGAGTATTCTGTGAAAGATGAGATTAAGGCCGATATTTTCGCCGTGGGCGATAAGATTGATGCAACTGCTATTTCTAAGGGCAAGGGTTTCCAGGGTACCATTAAGAGATACGGCCAGCACAGAGGCCCCATGGCACATGGTTCTAAATTCCACCGTCATCAGGGATCCAATGGTTCAGCTACGACCCCAGGCCGCGTCTTTAAAGGAAAAGGCATGCCTGGCCATATGGGAGCCAAAAAGGTAACTGTACAGAATCTGGAGATTGTCAGAGTTGATGCTGAGAATAATCTGATTCTTGTTAAGGGGGCTGTTCCCGGACCTAAGAAAGCACTGGTAACATTGAAAGAAACTGTTAAGACCATTGCTTGATGAGATGACAGGAAAGGAGGAAGACACAGATGGCAAACGTATCTGTTTACAATATGGAAGGCAAGGAAGTAGGCACGCTGGAACTGAATGACGCTGTATTTGGTGTTGAGATTAATGAACATCTGGTTCATATGGCGGTAGTAGCGCAGCTTGCTAATAAACGTCAGGGGACTCAGAAAGCAAAGACTCGCGGCGAGGTATCTGGAGGAGGAAGAAAGCCCTGGAGACAGAAAGAAACCGGTCATGCCAGACAGGGCTCCACAAGAGCGCCTCAGTGGAAGGGCGGCGGCGTAGTGTTTGCCCCCACACCCAGAGATTACACAATCGAATTGAATAAGAAAGAGAAGAGACTGGCTCTTAAGTCCGCGTTGACCAGCAGAGTGCAGGAGAATAAGTTCATCGTTGTTGATGAGATGAATTTTGATGAGATTAAGACTAAGAAGTTCCAAAATGTTATGAACAATCTGAATGTGAAGAAGGCCCTGGTGGTTCTGGATGGTGAGAATAAGAACGCTGTTCTCTCCGCAAGAAATATTCAGGATGTTAAGACGGCATATGTCAACACGATTAACGTGTACGATATTCTGAAGTACAACACCGTAGTAGCGACCAAGGCGGCTGTTGCAGGTATTGAGGAGGTGTACGCATAATGGCTGACATCAGATATTATGACGTTATTTTAAAACCGGTTATCACCGAGAAGAGCATGAAGAACATGGGAGAGAAGGAATATACCTTCCTGGTTCATCCGGAGTCTAATAAAACCATGATCAAGGAAGCTGTTGAAAAGATGTTTCCTGGAACAAAGGTGGCTAAGGTTAATACCATGAATCGGATTGGCAAGACCAAAAGAAGAGGCATGAATGTTGGTAAGACTGCCAAAACCAAAAAGGCCATTGTCTGGCTGACTGAAGACAGCAAGGAAATCGAGATTTTCTCCGGACTGTAAGGAGAAGGAATACGCAGTAAGAGGAAACGCCCGGATGCGTTTTCTGAAAATCCTGTGAAGCAGGGTGCAAGCGAAGAAAGGAGTTCATCATGGGAATTAAAACTTATAACCCATATACACCTTCCAGAAGACACATGACAGGCTCTGATTTCAGCGAGATTACCAAGAAAACTCCTGAAAAGTCCCTGACAGTGTCTCTGAAGAAGAATGCCGGCCGCAATAACCAGGGCAAGATTACCGTGAGACATCATGGCGGCGGCAATAGAAATAAATACAGAATCATTGATTTCAAGAGAAATAGTAAGGACGGTATCCCGGCAACAGTTATCGGTATTGAGTACGATCCCAACAGAAGTGCCAATATCGCCCTGATCTGTTATGCAGACGGAGAAAAGTCCTATATTCTGGCTCCCGCGGGACTGACCGATGGTATGAAGGTTATGAGCGGTCCTCATGCGGAAGCAAAGCTGGGCAACTGCCTGCCGCTTAGTGAGATTCCGGTCGGCGCTCAGATTCACAATATAGAGCTGTATCCCGGCAAGGGCGGCCAGCTGGTCCGCGCGGCCGGAAATTC
>CANQBN010000145.1 GCA_947588855.1 uncultured Lachnospiraceae bacterium | reverse complement strand
TCCGCAGGGTCAGCCGGGCCAGGGTATGCGTCCGCAGGGTCAGCCGGGCCAGGGTATGCGTCCGCAGGGTCAGCCGGTGCCGGGAGTTCATCCGCAGGGCCAGACAGGGACGGTTAACCGTCCACAGAGCCAGCCGGTGTCAGGGACCAGAGATTCCGCGCGGCTGCAGGAATCGGTTCAGCCGAATTCCCAGGAATCGGTGCGGGTACAAAGTCAGAGCGCTGCGCCTGCCGCGAGACCTCAGCAGAATCGGGAGGTTGTAAGATCGCCGAGACAGGACGGATTTGGAGGCAGCCGCGAGGGCGGCAGACCGCCGAGGCAGGACGGTTTCGGAGGCAGCCGTGAAGGCAGCAGACCGCCGAGACAGGACGGTTTCGGAGGCAGCCGCGAGGGCGGCAGACCGCCGAGGCAGGACGGTTTCGGAGGCAGCCGCGAGGGCGGCAGACCGCCGAGACAGGACGGCTTCGGAGGCAGCCGTGAAGGCGGCAGACCGCCGAGACAGGACAGCTTCGGAGGCAACCGTGAAGGCGGCAGACCGCCGAGACAGGACGGTTTCGGAGGCAGCCGCGAGGGCGGCAGACCGCCGAGACAGGACGGCTTCGGAGGCCGTGAAGGCGGAAGAAGTCAGGGCCGTGACGGTTTTGGAGGAAATCGCGAGACCGGAAGAGGACAGGGTGGTTTCGGAGGCAACCGCGAAGGCGGAAGATCGTCGAGACAGGACGGTTTCGGAGGCGGTCGTGATGGCGGCAGGGGTCAGGGCCGCGACGGCTTCGGAGGAAGCCGTGAGGCCGGGAGAGGCCAGGGCGGACGTTCAGGTCAGAAGGACAGCAGATCCTTTGATACGCCGATTGCTTCCAAGCCGCAAAGCAACCGCGCCCAGAAGAACGCGCACAAGAACGACCGTTACGATAATAAGAAAAATATGAATGAGGACGGCCCCAAGAATAAGGGGAAATCCTCTTCCAATAAGCATCCGTTCATCATGCCTCAGAAGAATACAGAGGCTAAGGTGGAGGATTCCATCAAGGTCATTACGATTCCTGAAAAGCTGACCATCAAGGAACTGGCGGAGAAGATGAAGCTTCAGCCGTCGGCCATTGTAAAGAAGCTGTTTATGAAAGGAACTGTCGTGACTCTGAATCAGGAGGTTGATTACGAGCAGGCGGAAGAAATCGCCATGGAATATGAGGTCCTTTGTGAGAAGGAAGAGAAGGTAGACGTCATCGGCGAACTTCTGAAGGAAGAAGACGAGAATGAGGAAGATATGGTGACCAGGCCGCCGGTAGTCTGCGTTATGGGTCATGTTGACCACGGCAAGACGTCTCTTCTGGATGCTATCCGCCAGACCAATGTTACATCCCATGAAGCCGGCGGAATTACCCAGCATATCGGCGCGTACATGGTGGAGATCCGCGGACAGAAGATTACGTTTCTGGATACTCCCGGACATGAAGCGTTCACGGCTATGCGAATGAGAGGCGCTCAGTCCACGGATATTGCGGTGCTTGTGGTGGCTGCCGATGACGGCGTTATGCCGCAGACCATCGAAGCTATCAACCATGCCAAGGCGGCGGACGTGGAGATTATCGTAGCGATCAATAAGATCGATAAGCCCAGTGCCAACGTGGAGCGTGTGAAGCAGGAGCTGACCGAGTACCAGCTGGTTCCCGAGGACTGGGGCGGCAGCACGATTTTCGTTCCTGTGTCCGCTCACACCAAGGAAGGCATTAACGACCTTCTGGAGATGATTCTTCTGGCCTCCGAGGTGAAGGAGCTGAAGGCCAACCCCAACCGCAACGCCAGAGGACTGGTCATTGAGGCGGAGCTGGATAAAGGAAAAGGTCCGGTAGCAACGGTCCTGGTTCAGAAAGGAACTCTGCGGGTAGGCGACAACATTGCCGTGGGAGCCTGCTATGGTAAGGTCCGCGCCATGATGGACGATAAAGGACGGAGAGTCAAAGAAGCGACTCCTTCTACTCCTGTGGAGATCCTGGGACTGAACGGCGTGCCGGGAGCCGGGGAGATCTTCGTGGTGACAGCCAATGAGAAAGAAGCCAGAAGCTTTGCCGATACGTTCATTTCCGAGGGCAAGAGCAAACTAATCGAGGATACCAAGGCCAAATTATCCCTGGACGATCTGTTCAGCCAGATTCAGGCGGGCAACGTGAAGGAACTGCCGATCATCGTCAAGGCGGACGTACAGGGTTCCGTGGAGGCGGTGACGCAGTCTCTGGGCAAGCTGTCCAACGAGGAGGTTGTGGTGAAGGTGATTCATGGCGGCGTAGGCGCTATCAACGAGTCCGATGTGACTCTGGCTTCCGCCAGCAACGCGATCATCATCGGTTTCAACGTGCGGCCTGACGCGACCGCCAAATCCGTGGCAGAGCAGGAAAAGGTGGATATCCGCCTGTACCGTGTCATCTATCAGGCCATTGAGGATGTGGAGGCTGCCATGAAGGGCATGCTGGATCCGGTCTATGAAGAACAGGTTATCGGCCACGCTGTCGTCCGTCAGACCTTCAAGGCCTCCGGAGTGGGCACCATCGCCGGTTCCTACGTACTGGACGGCAAGCTGCAGAGAGGCTGTTCTGTCCGTATCACCAGAGGCGGAGAGAAGATTTACGAGGGTCCGCTGGCGTCTCTCAAGCGTTTCAAGGACGATGTGAAGGAAGTAGCCACGGGCTATGAATGCGGCCTGTCCTTTGAGAAGTTCAACGACCTTCAGGAGGACGACATGATTGAAGCGTACGCCATGGTGGAAGTTCCCAGATAGGGAATTCCCCTGGCTTTTGAGCCGGTTCAGGGTCTGAGGACGACCGGCGGGAAGGGAATATCATGCGCAAAAACAGTATCAAAAATACAAGAATCAATATGGAAGTACAGCGGGAACTGAGCGAGATCATCCGTACCCAGGTAAAGGATCCCGGACTTAAGGGTGTAATGGTGTCGGTGACGGATGCGGAAGTGACCGTTGATCTGAAATACTGTAAGGCCTATATCAGCGTGTTAGGCAGTCCGGAAAAAAAGAAGGCGGCAATTGACGGGCTGAATCGGGCGGGAGGCTTCATACGGCGGGAGCTTGCCAGACGGGTCAACCTGCGGAACACGCCTGAGATCACGTTTCTTCCGGACAATTCCATCGAATACGGCGTTGCCATGACGAAAATGATCGATGATGTGACGAAGGATTTAAAGGACAGAGAGACGGAAGCGGATGGTGAGAGCGAATGATGAGACTGGATGAACTGATTGAACAGGCAGGTACTATAGCCGTATTGGGTCATACCAACCCGGATGGAGACTGCATCGGTTCCTGCCTGGCAGTTTACAATTATATAAAAGAGCGTGACGCTTCCAGAAAAGTGACGGTTTATCTGGAACCGGTGTCTGCGAAATTTGCTTACCTGTCCGGATACGATAAGATTGAAAGCGTCCCTGAGCAGTGTCCCAAACCGGATCTGTGCATTTGCCTGGACAGCGCGGACAAAGAGCGTCTGGGAATGTTTAAGCCGTATCTTGACGGGGCTTTGCGAAGCATCTGCATTGATCATCATGTGACCAACTCCGGATACGCGCACGAGAACATTATTGATGCCAATGCCAGTTCCGCATGCGAGCTTTTATATCTTCAGCTTGACGAGGCGGCTGTCAGCAAAAGGACGGCCGAGTGCCTGTATACCGGTATTATCCATGACAGCGGAGTATTCAAATACAGCAATACGACTGCCAGGACGCTGGAAATCGCCGGAAAGCTTATGAAAAAGGGAATCGATTTCAGCAGCATTATAGACGACAGTTTTTATAAAAAAACATACCGCCAGAGTCAGATCATGGGACGCGCCCTTCTGGAGAGCGTTACATTCCTGAACGGAACATGCGTGTTCTCCGTAGTTTACAAGAAAGACATGGATTTTTACGGAGTGACAAGAAGCGATCTGGACGGAATCGTAGAGCAGCTGCGTCTGATCGATGGAGTAGAATGCGCCGTTTTCATGTATGAAACGGATGTCATGACCTACAAGGTAAGCCTTCGTTCCAAGTATCTGGTGGATGTAAGCAGAATTGCCGCTTTCTTCGGCGGCGGCGGCCATGTGCGCGCTGCAGGCTGTACGATGACCGGAAGCGTTCACGATGTGATCAACAATCTTTCTGCTCATATTGAGAAGCAGCTTCGTGAGAACCGGGAGAATTCGGATGTTTGAGGGCGTTATCAATATATATAAGGAAAAAGGCTTCACCTCCCATGATGTGGTGGCTAAACTTCGCGGAATCCTTAAGATGAGGAAGATCGGCCATACAGGGACTCTGGATCCTGAGGCGGAGGGAGTGCTTCCCGTGTGCCTGGGCCATGGAACAAAGCTGTGCGGTATGCTGACAGATGAGAGAAAGGTTTACCGGACAGTGATGCTTCTGGGTGTGGAGACGGATACGCAGGATATCGGCGGACAGGTGATAGGCCAGATGCCGGTTCAGGCGGAGCCGGACCGGATAGCGGAAGTCATCGATGAGTTTGTGGGCGGTTATGAACAGATTCCTCCCATGTATTCCGCGCTTAAGGTGAACGGAAAGAAGCTTTATGAGCTGGCCAGGCAGGGAAAGACCGTGGAGAGAAAAGCCAGGCCCGTGGTTATTTACAGAATTGATATCGATTCTGTCGAGCTTCCCCGTGTTGTCATGACGGTGGAATGTTCCAAAGGGACATACATTCGCACACTCTGTCATGATATAGGACAGAAACTGGGCTGCGGCGCCTGTATGGAAAGTCTTCTCCGGATGAAAGTCGGACGGTTTTCTCTGGAAAATGCTTTGACGCTGGGGCAGGTGGAACGGCTGCGGGATGAGGGGAATCTCAGGACTCATATAACTTCTATAGAGGAAATGTTTGATGATTGCCCTGCAGTTCAAACCCTTCCGGAATCAAACAGGCTGGCTCATAACGGAAACGCTCTGCAGCTGTCCCAGGCAGTATTCGACTGGGAAGAGGCTAAGACTGACAGATACCGGCTGTATGACAGCCAGGGTCGTTTTATCGGTATTTATCTATATGAGAAGGAGCGGAGCAGACTGAAGCCGGAGAAGATATTTATTGCTACGGAGGCAGCAGGATGAAGTGTTTCATCAGCGATACAATGTTTCAGATAGAGGAGCCGACAGTCGTCACCATCGGCAAATTTGACGGCCGTCACAAGGGTCATCAGAAGCTGCTGGGGAGGATGCTGGAATGGAAGAAGACCTGCGGCTATAAGACGGCGGTATTTTCCTTTGATATGTCCCCCATGGTGTGTCTGAAGGGAATCCGTCAGCCGGTTATCACCACCAATGAAGAGCGCCGGGCAGGCATGGAGAAGATGGGCATCGATTATCTGGTGGAATATCCGTTTACCAGAGAAGTGTCCCATCTGCCAGCGGAAGAATTTCTGAAGACCATTCTTCTGGGAAAGATGAACGCCAGAGCGATTGTGGTGGGTACCGACTGCGCGTTCGGATATCAGAGGGCCGGCAACGCGGAGATGCTTGAGCGGCTTGCGCCGGAGCTGGGTTATCAGGTGGAGATCATCGTCAAGGAGGAGGATGACCACCGGGTAATCAGCAGCAGCTACGTGAAGGAAGAGCTGGACAAGGGAAATATCGAAAGAGCCAACCGGCTGCTCGGTCAGCCCTATGCCTTTCACGGGACTGTGGTCCACGGAAATCATATGGGAGGTCCGATCCTGGATTTCGCGACCGCGAACCTGGTTCCCCAGCCGGAAAAATATCTGCCGCCTTTCGGGGTTTACGTGTCAAAGGTTCTGGTTGACGGAACGTATTACGGGGGAGTCACCAATATCGGAAGAAAGCCGACGGTGGCGGGACATGCGCCGGCAGGCGTTGAGACCCATCTGTTTGGCTGGGACGGAGATTTGTATGGGAAGAAAATTGAGGTTCAACTGCTGAATTTTGAGCGTCCGGAACGGAAGTTTGATTCTTTGGAGGAACTGAAGGCCCAGCTGCAGCGAGATAAAGAATATGCGCAAACTTATCTTGACAACCATAAATCGCTGTGCTAGAATATATCGGTATTAAATTGCGCCGCGGGCTCAGTTTCCGGATACAGCGCAGACAGGCGGGCTTTCTCAGTCCGTATTTTGCGCACAACTCCAGCCGGTTACTTAGTTTTCGGTCAGTAGAGAATAAGGAGGATTTATCATGATTTCCAAGGAAAAGAAGTCAGCTATTATTGCTGAGTATGGCAGAAAGCCCGGCGACACCGGTTCACCGGAGGTTCAGATTGCGATTTTGACCGAGAGAATTGCAGAGCTGACCGAGCACCTGAAAGTGAATCAGAAGGACCATCATTCCAGACGCGGCCTTCTGAAGATGGTAGGTCAGAGACGTGGTCTTCTGAATTATCTGAAGAAGACGGATCTGGAAGGTTATCGTGCGTTGATCGAGAAGTTAGGCATCAGAAAATAATCAAAATTTTAGGGTGGAGGCTTCTTCACCCTATCTTTAGTTGTAAGGAGAATAAGACATGTACAAAAGTTTTTCCATGGAATTGGCCGGAAGAACCCTGACCGTTGATATTGGCAGAGTGGCGAAGCAGGCTAACGGCGCGGCTTTCATGCATTACGGAGACACCGTCGTTCTGTCTACGGCTACCGCATCTGACAAGCCCAGAGAGGGAATCGATTTCTTCCCCCTGAGCGTAGAGTATGAAGAGAAGATGTACGCGGCAGGCAAGATTCCCGGAGGTTTCAACAAGAGAGAAGGCAAGGCTTCCGAGAATGCGGTCCTGACTTCCCGTGTCATCGATCGTCCCATGAGGCCTCTGTTTCCCAAGGATTACCGCAATGACGTGACCCTGAACAATCTGGTTATGAGCGTTGACCCGGAGTGCCGCCCGGAGCTGGTGGCCATGCTGGGCGCGGCGATCTCCGCCAGCATTTCCGATATTCCCTTTGACGGCCCCTGCGCCATGACTCAGGTGGGCATGGTGGACGGACAGTTTATCATCAATCCTTCCCAGAAGCAGTGGAAGGAAGGCGACCTGAATCTGACTGTGGCATCTACGAAGGAGAAGGTCATCATGATTGAGGCCGGCGCCAACGAGATTCCTGAGGACGCCATGATCGAGGCCATTTACCGGGCCCATGAAGTGAACCAGGTGATCATCGCCTTTATCGAATCGATCGTGGCTGAGGTCGGAAAGCCCAAGCACGAATATACCAGCTGCGCCGTTCCTGAGGAGCTGTTCGCAGCTATCAGGGAGATCGTTCCTCCCGCTGAGATGGAGGAGGCCGTATTTACAGACGATAAGGAGACCAGAGAGAACAATATCAGTGCCATCACCGCCAAGTTGGAAGAAGCTTTTGCCGACAACGAAGAGTGGCTGGCAATCCTGGGCGAGGCTGTCTATCAGTACCAGAAGAAGACGGTTCGCAAGATGATTCTTCAGGATCAGAAGCGTCCGGACGGCCGTAAGATGGATCAGATCCGTCCTCTGGCGGCAGAAGTTGATATTATCCCCAGGGTACACGGCTCCGCCATGTTCACCCGCGGGCAGACTCAGATCTGCAACGTATGTA
>CANQBN010000144.1 GCA_947588855.1 uncultured Lachnospiraceae bacterium | reverse complement strand
CATACTTCTCTGAATTTCTCTTAAAAGAATTTTCAGGGTCTTGCATACTGTTCTGTCTTCGATTGTCAAGGTCCTGCGACTCTTTCGAGTCAGCGCAGAAGGAGGGATTTGAACCCTCGCACCGCTATTAACGGCCTGCACCCTTTCCAGGGGTGTCCCTTCAACCACTTGGGTACTTCTGCCCATAATGCCTGAGTCAAAAAAATACTATGAATGGAGTTGCCTCAGTACCTAGTCAGTCTACCGTACCAAAAACGTACCAATCACAGCAAAAGACAGTTTATCACAAGCAATTGGATTTGTCAATCATATTTTATAAATTATTTTTAAGCTCTATTTTTAAACGATTTGACAAGAAAACTCCGCATATCTGTGGTTTGCCAGAATAAAGACTCGAACAGCAACGATTGTTCCGCGATAAAAATATTCTTGGGTACAATATTCTTGAAAATAATATATTCTTGAAAACAATCGCTTCCTGACATATAATATTAAAGAATATTCTGCATTTTCAAAACGCTCTGGGAATGGAGGCCGACTGTGGGAAGAACACTGAGAAAAACCGCAAGGCAGCTTGTATTGCTGCTGTTCGCTATGATCCTGATGATCGGATTCGGAAGGATGGATATCCTCGCCAAAGAAACAGCGGCAAAAACGACGTCCCTGTCCAAGGACAGCACCGCAGATGCCTCCTCCTTTGAAGTCCATTTTATCGACGTTGGGCAGGCGGATGCGGCACTGGTTCTCTGCGATGGCAAAACCATGCTCATCGACGGCGGCAACGCAGAGGATTCCAGCCTGATCTACTCTTACCTGAAGTCCCATTCCCTGAAGCATCTGGACTATATTGTCTGCACCCACGCCCACGAGGACCACGCCGGCGGTCTGGCCGGCGCCCTGAATTACGCCTCTGCGGATCACGCGCTCTGCCCCGTCACAAACTTTGACAGTAAAGCGTTCAAAAACTTTGTGACCTACCTCGGGAAACAAAATATATACATCACCGTTCCGTCCACAGGAGACAAGTTTTCGCTGGGCAGCGCGTCGGTTCAGGTTCTCGGACCGATCACCATTGAGGAAGACGATCCGAACAATTCGTCGATCATCCTCAGGATTGTCTACGGCGATACGTCCTTCCTCTTTTCCGGCGATGCGGAGCGCGAAGAAGAGCAGGCCGTTCTGGACTCCGGCTGCGCTCTGAAGAGTACGGTCCTGAAAGTGGGTCACCACGGCGGAAACACCTCCACGACCTATCCGTTCCTTCGGGAGGTCATGCCGGAGTACGCAGTTATTTCCGTCGGCAAAAATAATTCCTACGGACATCCCGCGGAAGATACCTTAAGCCGCCTGCGCGACGCTGATGTGAAAGTGTTCCGCACGGATCTGCAGGGGGACGTGATCTGCAAAAGCGACGGGAAATCCGTCACCTTCACCGTCGAGCGGAACGCCGATGCCGATACACTGGCTGCGGCAGGAAAGGGCAATTCCGAGTCTAAACAAACTGCAGCGACAGACGAAAAGGAACCTGAAGATACCCGCGTCACCAAAGCAGAGACAACACCGACTCCCGCGGGCACTGATTACATCCTGAACAAAAATACCCATAAGTTCCATTACCCGTCCTGCTCCAGCGTAAAACAGATGAAGGACAAAAACAAATCCTATTACACCGGAACAAGGGATGAAGTGATCGCTATGGGCTACGATCCGTGCAAGCGGTGCAACCCTTGAGTCAGGACTCTGAGCACTTCCCAACTATTAAACTGCAAGAGTATCAAACAATCTCCCACGTTAAAAGGCACTTCTGTTGACCGCTTTAAAAACACATGTTATAATCTGGACGGTATCTGAAAATAAAAAAGAGGGAAAGCACCACATGAAAAAAAGAAGAAACGCAGGCGCCGTTCTATTTATCCTGTCCTTTTTCCTTCTGACAGCACTCTATCCTTTTATAGGCGCCCATCTGGATAAATACTTTATTCTAGACGGAGTAACAGAGGAACATCCATTACCTGAGATCAGTAATGAAGCCCTTTGGAACGGCTCCTTTCAAGAGCAGTTTACCTCCTGGTTTGAATCCCATTTCTACGGCCGCAACCTGCTGATTCGAATCCGCAGTCAGCTGATGTATAGTCTCTTGAAAGAATCGCCTAATTCCAACATTGTAATTGGAAAAAACAACTATATTTTTGAAACCGAATACATTGACGAATACCTTCCCACGGTTGAACCGCGTGATGAAACCTACTTTGAAGATCTGAAGGCAAAACTGGAATATCTGCAGAATGTTTTAGACAAATATGATAAAGAACTTTACATTTTCATCACTCCCGGCAAAGTCCGCTTCACGAAAGAATATCTTCCATGGCGATATAAAATCCTCGAAAAGGATACCCCGACAAATTATGACCGCTTAAAGGATATGCTGGAGGATTCCCATCTGCATTATTTTGATTGCTGCACATTTATCGAGCAGAGCAAAAATGATCTTCATGCCCCTATATTTTACACTACCGGCACACACTGGTCCTATCCCTGGGGCAAAATATGTGCCGCCGCGTTCTCTGAATATATCAATCAGACCAGCAGGCGATGGACCTTAAGCACCGTATCGTTGTCAAGCGAGGAGAAACTGGATACTCCCATCTGGCCGGACGCAGACATCTATTCAAGTCTGAATCTGCTGCAGGAACCCAGAGACAATTATTTTGACGCCGCCCTGACAATCACTGAGCAAAAGGATACTCCTAATGTTTTTCTGCGCGGAGGAAGCTTTATGGGCGCAAGCTTAGCTTCTTTAGTTACTGCTGGAATGTTTAATCAGGACGTACATTATGAAAATAGATTTTATTATGTTGATCGATACAGCAAACAGACAATACTGTCTTCCTTCACCTCTTACGATGAAGTTGACCTGGACCCGCTGATAGGGCAGACAGACATCATGATTCTGGAGGTCAATGAGGCTATGGCCGGCGATATGAGTTTCGGTTTTATCGACTACCTGATAGAACACCCTGAATATTTGGACCGAGTTTATTAAAAGGGACAAAGGAGACGGTTGTATGGTTTTTTCATCGGTTATTTTTATCTTCGCTTTTTTGCCGGTCACCCTGACCCTCTATTTTCTGGCGGAAAAATCCGGACGGATGTCCCTAAAAAATGCAGTCGTGCTCATCGTTTCCATAGTTTTTTATGCGTGGGGCGGGTTGGGTAATCTGCTGCTTCTTCTGATACTTATTCTGCTGAACTGGCTGTCCGGCATGCTCATCTGCAAAACCCGCTTTAAAAAACAGTTCCTTCTGCTGGGCATTCTGATTGATCTGGGATGCCTGGGCTTTTTTAAATATCTGAATTTCCTGTTGGAAAATCTGGAAGAACTGATTCACTTTCTCGGAGCAGAAACCTTTGCCTTCACCGTGGCAGAGATCTCACTGCCTATCGGAATCTCTTTTTTCACTTTCCAGATTATGTCCTATCTAATCGATGTGTACCGCGGCGATGTGCCGGCACAGCGAAACATCGCCAAACTGGCCATGTATATCATGATGTTCCCCCAGCTGATCGCAGGCCCCATCGTGCGTTATCGCGACGTTAATAAAGCTGTAGAACATCGCGTCACCACCATCGACATGGCCGAGACCGGTGTTAAGCGCTTCATCATCGGATTTTCCAAAAAAGTATTCATAGCCAACTATATGGGAAGCATGGCCGACAGCGTATTCGGTCTCTGGCCCCGGGTGAACACGGTATACTCCTGGTTAGGAGCAATCTGTTACGCGCTGCAAATTTTCTTTGATTTTGCAGCTTATTCCGATATGGCTATCGGACTGGGACTGATCTTCGGGTTCCGTTTTAACGAAAACTTTAATTATCCCTACATGGCCAGAAGCGTACAGGAATTTTGGCGCAGATGGCATATCTCCTTGTCCTCCTGGTTCCGCGACTATGTATACATTCCTCTCGGCGGCAACAGAAAGGGCAGCTTCCGCACATATGTCAACCTGTTCATTGTATTTCTTCTGACCGGCTTCTGGCATGGGGCCGCATGGCAGTTTATCGCATGGGGAATGTTCCACGGGCTGTTTTTAATCATCGAAAGAGCCGGTTTTAACAAAGTTATCAACCGTCTCCCCGATTTTGCCGCCAGACTTTACACTCTGACCGTTGTATTGGTCGGATGGGTATTTTTTCGGGCAGTATCCCTCTACTGGGCAATGTACTATCTGCGGGACATGTTCTGTCTGTATTTGGATGATTTCAAATACCCTTCCGTCGTCTCAAAATTTACCCCTATGTTTTTCATCACACTCTTCACGGCGATTTTGGCCTGCACACCTGTTGCCAAAAAAATCGGCCGGACCAGAATCATGCGCATACCGGCTGTCAATCGGCTATGTTATCTCCTTCTGTGGTTTATCTCTGTGATATACATAGTCGGATTATCTTATAACCCGTTCATCTACTTCCGTTTTTAAATACAAACAAAGCGTCACTGGCGCGTTGTTTGCATACTGACGTAATACAAACAAAGCGTCACTGGCGCGTTTTTGCATACTGACGTAATACAAAAAACTGCTGCAGACATTTCCCGTAACGTTCTGCAGCAGTCTCGTATATTCACGGAGAGTGTGGGATTCGAACCCACGCGCCCTTGCGGACAAACGGTTTTCAAGACCGCCTCGTTATGACCACTTCGATAACTCTCCGAACGTGCTTTTTCATTTTACAGAATACCGCCCGTTTTGTCAAGGCATTTCCCACGAAAAACAGGAATCCGGATATCGGCCGGCACGATCCTCCGCCTTCCGGCAGCGGTCTGTGCCTCTGCTTCCTGTTCTGCCTCTTATTCTCCTGTCTCCCGGTCTACCACCTTGATGATCCCCTTCTTCCACATGATCCGGGAAGAAATGATGGCGATCGGCAGCATAAACAGAATCAGAAATCCTACGGCACCGAAGAGGGAGCCTCCTCCCAGAATCCTTACAGCGAGAGCCAGAATAGAGACGATCACCAGAACAGGCACGACGCCGGCAATTCCATTTTTCACTACCTTCTGGCCGGAATTGGTGCTGGCGAACAGCCCAAGCGTCAGAGAACCGAACAGAGCGGGGATCAGATATTCCGACGCGGTCTTGACAGCAGGCAGTTCAAATACCGGCATGATCCAGGTGCTGAGAAGAGCTGCCAGAGCCAGAATAATGATGGTCATAATGGAGCAGACCGCCACAGCCACCGAAGAGATAGCCTCGCCCTCCGGCGTATTGGGCTCCTTTCCAGCCAGCTTCATGGCGTTGGCGGCGCAGGGCAGCTTCAGATTCATAATATTGCCGGTAATAAAGGTCAGATAAGCGGAACAGCCCAGAATCGGCGTATAGCTTAGCGCCTCCGAAAATCCTACCGGTATGTAGATCAGCAAAATGCTGACCGTAGACAGGTTGATAACTTCCCCCACTGATGGGACACTGTCATAATATGCCAGCACGATAAAGGGAATGGCAATCATATAAACCAGGGCGATCACGGTACCTACCCGGCCCCATCTGTGGCACCAGGCCTGGAAGGGATCCATAGACATTGCAGTTTTCGTATTTTTACTCATTTTTGCACCTCCTGATTCTTATTTACCTGAACAGACTAACCCACAGCAGGGACGAAACCATGCCGCCGATCATGGAAAACGCCATGATAAATTCATTGAGCCACTTCAGTCCCGGCCGTTTAGCCAGAACGCCCAGCGCAACAGCAATGATCAGTCCGGTCACCATCACCAGCATCTGCACCGTATCGCCGAAGATCAGCACAGGAATATATACAGCAAAGAGACACAGCATAAAAGTTCCGCTGAGAACATACTTCCATGTATTGCCGGTATCCGACTTGTCAACACTTTTTGACAGCTTCTTTCCAAAAGGAATCAGCACCAGAAATCCGCTGAGCATGCCCACGCTCATAAGAATCATCACCACGCCGAACTGGCGGCCGCTGGCCTGCTCCAGCATCTGAGCGCTGTTCTCAAACCCGACGGCCGTAGCCACGCTGCTGGAAATCATGGTCTCGTAGGAAAGAGAGCCGATCACCGACAGTCTCCACCAGGACCACACTACTCCCATAACCGTTACCAGGGCGAACAGTCCCACCACGATGGACAAACTGGGAACAATAGAGAAAATCAGGCTGGATTTGATAACGCTCTTCAGATCTTCCTTACTGATTCCCAGCTCCAGACAGCGGGTATACGCTTTCTTAAGATAAACCAGGGAAAAGCCCACGATATACAACAGGCCTCCCGCTACCAACGCCAGCAGAAGCGGGCTGGAGATTATGTCTTTCATAGTTGCCATAATACTTACCTTCTTTCTATCTTTATTACCGACACATTATCGCATCTCATTCGGTTTCTTTGTATTCTTCCGGAATTTTGAATCCTACTCATTTCCTTTGTGCTCTTCCAGCCACCGCATAGCCGTATAGGCATAGATAGCGCTTCCGGTGGTAAGAGCCTCATCGGAGAATCTGGCCTTGGGATGATGCTGTGGATACGCACAGCCTTCTGCCGGACCGCCCGCCGCCAGCGCAAGCATAATGGACGGGACCTGATGACTCACATAGGCAAAATCCTCCGAACCGGTAGATTTGGAAGCTTTGGAATCTCCTGAAGCTGACTGAAGCTGACCGGTGGTAAAGCATTTTCCGGGGCCATTCAGTTCCTTAATATAACCGGTTACTGCCGCCGACAGTTCACCGTCATTCTTCAGCGTGGGACAGCCGCTGCCGTAAGTCACCTGGGCAGAAGCCCGGAAAGCCGCGGCAACGGAAACTGAAATCTCCTCCATACGTTTCTTGAGGAACTCCCGAATCTCCTCATCGTAGGTACGAATGGTCCCGCTCATCACCGCCGTATCGGGAATCACGTTGGGGGCCACGCCGGCATGGATGCTTCCTATGGTAAGCACCGCCTCATCAATCATCGCCAGCTCTCTGGCGTGAAGCTCCTGAAGCGCCGTGATAATATGGGCAGCCACTGTAATCGGGTCGATGCCATTGTTGGGCATGGAACCGTGGCAGCCTTTTCCCTGAATCTTAATCTCAAAGGTATCCGCCGCCGGAGCACTGATTCCACCATCGCAGACCACCGCTGTGCCTATGGGGAAGGGAACGCCTGCCATTACATGAATCATCAAAGCCGCATCTACATGAGGATTCTCCAGAAGGCCTGCCTTAATCATATCGTCAGAGCCCTGAAAGATTTCTTCTGCCGGCTGGAACATCAGCTTCACCGTCCCCTGAATCTGATCCTCATGTTCTTTCAGAAGCTTCGCCGCGCCCAGAAGCATAGCCGTGTGCATATCATGTCCGCAGGCATGCATTTTTCCGTTATCGGAGGCAAATTCCACTCCAGATTCTTCTTTGACAGGCAGAGCATCCATATCTGCGCGAATCATAAATACCTTCCCGGGATGTCTGCCTCCCGCTACAGCGACCAGACCAGCCCTCCCGCACTCCTTCGGCTCATATCCCATATCGGTCAGCTGTTTCTTCACAAACTTCACTGTATCTTCCAGATCGAACCCAGTTCCCGGGTGCGCGTGGAGATAGTGCCTGGCCTCCTCCATCATCTGACGGTTAGCGGCCGCCTCCTGCAAAAAATTAATATCTGTCATGGCAATTCCTCCTTTTCCTAATTCATATAAACTCTCGGAATCTCTAAGCCTTATTTCATGCGGCTTCTGAGATTCCTTTTTTATAAATTCCCCCACTTTTT
>CANQBN010000143.1 GCA_947588855.1 uncultured Lachnospiraceae bacterium | reverse complement strand
ATGAGGTATCATTATGAGAATTAGTCGGATGAAAATTGAAAATTATCGGAACCTTAGAAGCATTGATGTGACGCTCGGAAAGATTGTAACATTAATTGGCGAGAACAACAGTGGAAAATCAAATTTCTTACGGACACCCGTCTTTATGGCGGGCGGAGAATTGTTTGATTAAAAACCGGCGGCGCGGGCTTGAGGTGTTTTAGGATTGCGGGTGCTTTAATGTTAAAATGATAGCGCAAATATAGAATGCGCCGTCAGTATCTGAGGAATGTTTCGGGTTATGAAAAAGATGATTACGGTTATCGGTAATTCGGTTATGGACGTGATGGCCAGGCCGGTTACGCCGGAAGTATTTCTGACCGGCTCCTGTCCGGTTCAGGAGACAAGGCTGACCTTTGGCGGGGACGGTCTGAATGAGGCGGTTGTGCTGGCGCGTTTCGGGAAGAAGCCGCGGTTGATTTCCAAGGTGGGACAGGATGAAGCCGGGACACGGATACTGCATTTTATGAAGGATAACGGGATTTCCGCCGACCATGTGATTGTGGAGCCGGGAATCGCCACATCCGTCAATATCGTGCTGATTGACGGCCGGGGCGAGCGGTATTTTCTGACAAATCCGCAGAGCAGCCAGCGAAGGCTTGCGAAGGAAGATGTGCTGAGGCAGTTGGAAGAGATGGATTCGCAGAATCCTCAGCGGGAAAATGCGCTGCTGCAGGAACGTGATATTGTCAGCTTTGCCAGTATCTTTGTCTCGGAAAAGATGAATATTTCAGCCATGACGGAGCTGTTCTGCAGGATCAAGGAGAAACCGGGGCGGATTCTTGCAGCGGATATGACAAAGGCAAAGCATGGCGAGCGCTTTGCGGATATGAAAGAGTTCCTGCCATTTATTGATTATATTCTGCCCAATGAGGCGGAAATCGCTCTTCTCACGGGAGAAGAGGATCCGCACCGCAATGCGGAGCTGCTCAATGAGGCCGGGGTCTTCTGCGCGGTGATCAAGCGGGGGCGGCAGGGCTGTTTGATCCGCACGAAGGATGAGATGTATGAGATTCCCGCCTGGCCGGTGGAGAACTGTATTGACACTACCGGCGCCGGCGATACCTTTACTGCCGGATTTCTGTGGGCGCTGTCTGAGGGAATGCCCCTTGCGGAGTGCGGGCGGTTTGCCTGCGCAGCTGCTTCCTGTGTGGTGGAGTGTATGGGAGCGACTGACGGAATCCTTTCTCTGGAAGAACCGATGAGGCGGTATCGGGAATTCGCATGGCGGGAGCGGAAGATTTAAGAAAAATGTCTGACATAAAATACTATTTTGCGCAGATTAACAAGTAACTGAAATTCCAGATAAAATGAGGAGGATGGCTGCATTATGAAAACATATAATTTCTACGGTTGGATGGGGGCGGATGTTCCCGCGGTTTCCAATCAGTACCCCGGCATCAAAACTCCCAGAGATCTGTATGACGCTCTCTGGGATGTGTGGTGTCTGGAGACCTGTTCTCCGAGAATGAAAGACCGCTGGAGCCAGGCCAACAGGACCTTGGGACAGTGTTCCATCACGGCGTTTCTGGCCCAGGACATTTTTGGCGGCAAAGTGTATGGTGTGCCTCTGCCCACCGGAAGATTTCACTGTTACAATGTGGTGGGAGACTGCGTATTCGACTTGACCAGCGAGCAGTTTGTCGATGAGGACTTGTCCTATGAGAACAATCCGGAGCAGTTCCGGGAGGTACAGTTTGCGGAGCATGAAAAGGAAGTGCGGTATCGGTATCTGAAGCGGATGCTGATGGAACGGCAGCGAGGCCTGTCCAAGTCCTGACAGGACAGACATACCGATAGAGGAATAGAATCCATGATTTATACTGTGACATTGAATCCATCTCTGGATTATATCGTATCGACAGACCATTTCCGACCCGGCGGAATCAACCGCACGACAAAGGAGATTCTGAATCCCGGTGGTAAGGGGATCAACGTATCTCTGGTTCTTAAGAATCTGGGATATGAAAGCATTGCTCTGGGATTTACGGCCGGATTCACAGGGAAGGAGATTGTCCGGCTCCTTGAGGACCGAGGGATTAATTCGTCTTTTATTCATGTGAGGAAAGGTCTTTCCCGTATCAATGTGAAGGTGCGGTCTGATGAAGAGACGGAGATTAACGGCATGGGACCGGTGATTTCCCATGAAGATATCCTGGAATTGTACAGGCGGCTGGACAGGCTTTCCGATGGAGATATTCTGGTGCTTGCGGGAACGGTTCCCGCAAGTATGCCGAAAACCGCGTACGGAGATATTATGGAGAGGCTGTCCGGGAAGGGACTGAGAATTATTGTGGATGCTTCCGGAACGTCGCTGACCGATGTTTTTGGATATCATCCGTTTCTGGTAAAGCCCAACAGTTATGAACTGGGTGAGATTTACGGCGTGACGATCAGAACCCGGGAGGAAGCGGCGTCTTATGCCCGCAGGCTGCAGAAAGCAGGCGCCGCCAATGTTCTTGTCTCCATGGCCGGTGAGGGCGCGGTTCTGGCTGCGGAAGACGGACGGATCCTTCAGGCGGAAGCGCCAAAAGGGAGGGTTCGCAATTCCGTAGGAGCCGGGGACTCCATGGTGGCAGGATTCCTGGCCGGTTATCTGGCAAGCGGAGATTATGAGAAAGCGTTCCGCATGGGACTATGCGCAGGCTCCGCATCCGCCTTTTCTGAGGGACTGGCTACCAGAGAGGAGATGGAAAAGCTTCTCGAAACGATTGAAAGGTAAGAGGGATCGTGTCACTGCTGATTTTTAAATGTCCACGGTCGGTGTTTTCCTTGACTTTTATATTGCGGAAGATTTATAATCCAGGTGTATTTATCTTTTTGAAAATAATATTTTCATGGGAATTAAGGAGGAATCCAAATGAAACATTTCGATTATATGACTAAGGGAACCTGTTCACAGGTGATCAGTATGGATCTGGACGGCAACGTAGTTCACAACGTAAGCTTTGTAGGCGGCTGCAACGGCAATCTGAAGGCTATATCAAAACTGGTTGAGGGAATGACAGTGGAACAGATCGAGTCTATTCTGTCAGGCAATACCTGCGGCCCCAGGCCTACTTCCTGCGCGGATCAGCTGGCTAAGGCGGTCCGGGCAGCTTATGAGGCCTGACAGCGCGGCCGGTTTTAAGAGTTTCAAATTCCACGAGGCAATAGAATGGTAATAAAACAGGACTTTTGGTATCCTCCGGCCATGCAGAACCGGAGGTTACATATTTATTTGCCGGATTCCTACTATGGCACGGACGAGCGGTATCCGGTCATGTATTTTTTTGACGGCCACAATCTGTACTATGACAGCGACGCGACCTACGGCAAAAGCTGGGGGCTGAAGGAATTCCTTGACAGCTGGGATAAGCCGATGATCGTTGTGGGAATCGAGTGCGGACATGAGGAAAACCAGCGGTTGGGAGAGTACTGTCCGTATAAAGTCGCCTGGGGATTTTTCAGCCGTATGGAGCCGAAAGGCGACGCTACTTTTCAGTGGATTACGGGAGAAGTGAAGCCCTTCATTGATCGGGAATACCGAACCTATCCGGACCGTAGATGTACGGGAATTGCAGGCTCCAGCATGGGCGGTCTTATGGCTCTCTATGGCGTGATTCGGTATAACTGGTGTTTCTCCAAAGCGGCCTGCGTGTCCAGCGCCGTAGGCTTCTGCATGCCCAATATCTACAGAGATCTGAAAGGTTGTTATATTGATTCGGATACCAGAGTCTACCTGTCCTGGGGAACCAGGGAGGCAAGAGGCGTCACGGATCACTGGCACGAGGATACTGTCAGTTATACTTCCCGGAGAAATCGTTCGATCGCGAAATATATCGGGATGCACGGCGCGGCGACGCAGATTTACTGCCAGACAGGTGGAAATCACTGTGAGGCGGACTGGGAGAAGCAGGTGCCGCTTTTTATGGAATTTCTGTGGAAGGGGCGTTTTCTGTGATGCGCAGTATCATGTGGCAGGCCGGATTTGCTGCGGGCACGATATAAAAGTCCGGATAGGACAGAGTTATGACTGGGACCTTCGGGTTCGGGGAGGAGAATATGATATTTGGAAAGAAAAAGAATACAGCCAGAATATCCTATGACAAGACCGGCAAGATTCCGGTGGTGAGAGCCAGTATCTGTACCGGAGAGAAGGTGGCCGGATTTAAGGATGCGGCGACGGGAAAATTCGAGGATCTTATGCTGATCCGCCGTGATGAGGATCTGAGAGAGTTTATGACCCTCTATGATGTGAAGGAAGAGGAGATACGGAAAGAATGGTAGGCTTTGTTGAGAAATGGAGAGAGAAAAGAAGGAAGAAAGAGCGGCTGCGCAGGCCGACTTCTACGATCATTCTGTTTCTGCTGCTTTACAAGGGAATCTTTTCGCTGGCGGTCGCTCCGGCGGGAAGATTTCTGTGGACCCAGGCTCTTCTTCATTCCAGAACACAGTTTATTTCCAACAGCAACCTTGCGGATGTCCTGTTTAGTCCGCTGATCTGGCTGATGCTTATGGTGATTGCCGTCGGATACATGTTTTGGAATCTGATGGAGATCTCCGCGGTCCTGATCTGTCTGGAATGCGCGTATCAAAACAAAAAGATCGGATTAATTGCCCTGCTTCGCAGAGCGGCGCTCAGTACCCGCCATATCTACAAGCCGAAGAACCTGCCGCTTCTGGTATTCGCCGCGGTGATCGTGCCTTTTACCAACACGTTTCTGACCTCTGATATGATCAGTCAGATCGTGGTGCCTGCGTATATCATGGAAGTCATTCGGGAGAAGCCGGTTTATTTTGCCATGTACAGCATTGTTTTTGCGGCGCTGCTGTTCTGGGTGATGGAATGGATGTTCGTATTTCATTACTTCATTCTGGAGCAGTGCGATCTTCCGGAGGCTGCCCGCAGAAGCGTTCGTCTGGTCCGCGGCCGCCGGATCAAAAGCGTGGTGAAACTGGCGCTGAACAATTTCTGGCATATGCTGCTGGCGTTTTTCTATCTGTTTGTGACGATCATGCTGGTTGTCGTCATACTGATACTGATCGGAGGTGAAGCGGGAGAGTGGACAGGGGCTTTCGGACTTATTATGCAGTACTGCCTCTATCCGATCATGATCTTTGTCGTAAACTGTGTGCTCAATTTCGCGCAGTATGCCTATCTGACTCTTATGAATCACAGATATAAAAAACAGGATGGAGAGGCCTGTCCGGAGTGTGCGCCTGAGGCGGTTCCGAGAACCCGCGTCTCCGGTCATGGTTTGATCGTGGCTTCCATGTATGCCCTGGTAGTGTTTGCGGGCGTCAGTCTTCCTTTGCTGATCTATGCTGCCGAGGGAGAGACAGAACTGAGGGAAGCACTGGGAGGTGACCGGATTGAGATTACCAGCCATCGGGGCTATTCCGCCGTAGCGCCGGAGAATACCATACCGGCGTTTCAGGCGGCCATTGACAGCGGCGTTACCGGTTACGCGGAGCTGGATGTCCAGCAGACCAGGGACGGCGTGGTGGTGCTGACCCACGACACCAGCTTGAAGCGGTGTACCGGAGTCAACGTGAATGTGACGGATATTACTTATGACGAACTGAAGAAACTGGACGCCAGCAAGGGCTATACCGGCGCGGATAAGGAAAAATTTGTCGGAACGCCGGTTCCCACACTGGACGAAGTGGTCAAATTCTGCAAGGGGAAGATAAAACTGAATATCGAGATCAAGGGGACGACTCCCACGCTGGCAGATGAGACGGTCCGCATTATCCGCGAGAATGGTTTTGAGGATGAATGTATCATCTCTTCCCTTCAGTATGACGCGCTGGAGCGGGTAAAGGAACTGGCCCCGGAGTTGAAATGCGGTTATATCATGGCCATGGGAGCCGGATTGTACTACGATCTTCCGGCAGCGGATTTCTTCAGTATCGAGACCATGTTCATCACGCCTACCATGATTTCCGAGCTGCATACCAGAGGCAAGGAAGTTCACGCCTGGACCGTCGACACGGACGATGATGTGAAGAGAATGAGAAGACTTGGCGTTGATAATGTGATCACCGGACGGCCGGAGGAGACGGCCAGGATTCTTGATGAGGAGGAGAACCAGTTCGTCCTTGATTTTTCCTGACAGCTGAATTTTGTATGAAAAGCAGGTTATGACTTGATTGTAACCTGCTTTTATGCTACACTGCTATTGCTAAATTTTAGACCGGTACACTGCGGTTGTCTGACCGGGTGGCTGCGGAAGCATACAAAAAGGAGAATCGTGCATGGGCGGAATTTTCGGAGTCGTATCGAGACAGAACTGTACACATGAACTGTTTTATGGAGTGGACTATCATTCTCATCTGGGAACCAGAAGAGGCGGGATGGCCACATACGGGGAGGACGGTTTCAACCGGGCAATCCATAATATTGAAAACTCGCCGTTTCGGACCAAGTTCGAGCGGGACGTAGAGGATATGAAGGGCTATTATGGAATTGCCTGTATCTCTGATTATGAGCCGCAGCCTTTGATTATACAGTCCCATCTGGGAAGCTTTGCCATTGTGACGGTGGGCAAGGTGAACAACTATGACGAGCTGCTGAAGCAGGTCTATTCCCAGGGGAATACCCATTTCCAGGAGATGACCAGCGGCCAGGTCAATGTGACGGAACTGATGGCGTCTCTGATCTGCAAATGCGACAGTCTGGTGGAAGGCATTCAGTATGTACAGAAAATCGTGGACGGGTCCATGACCCTTTTGCTTTTGACGAAGGACGGTATCATTGCCGCCAGAGACCGGCTGGGGAGAACTCCGCTGGTTATCGGTAAAAAAGAAGGGGCGTACTGTGTTTCCTTCGAAAATTTTGCTTACATGAATCTGGGATACGCGGACGAACGTGAGCTCGGCCCGGGGGAGATTGTGCAGATGACGCCGGACGGCATCGAACAGCTTGCCGCGCCGGGAGAAGAGATGCAGATCTGTTCCTTCCTGTGGGTATACTACGGCTACCCGCCGTCTTCCTACGAAGGAATCAACGTGGAGGAGATGCGCTACCGCTGCGGCAGCGCTCTGGCGAAAAGAGATATGGCTGCCGGTAACGTTCATCCGGATATGGTGGCTGGCGTTCCGGATTCCGGGACGGCCCACGCCATCGGCTATGCCAATGAATCCAAGATACCATTTACCAGACCGTTTATCAAATATACGCCTACCTGGCCCAGGTCTTTCATGCCAGTCAGTCAGAATCAGAGAAATCTCATCGCAAGGATGAAGCTGATTCCCGTAAAGGCGCTGATAGAGAACAAGAAGCTGCTGCTGATCGATGATTCCATCGTCCGGGGCACCCAGCTGAGAGAGACCACGGAATTCCTCTATCAGAGCGGCGCTAAGGAGGTTCACGTGCGTCCGGCCTGTCCGCCTCTTGTGTACGGCTGCCGGTATCTGAATTTCTCCCGCTCCAAATCCGATCTGGATCTGATCGCCAGAAGAGTCATTCTGCAGAGGGAAGGGGAAAATGCGGAGAAGACTCTGACGGAGTACGCGGACCCGGAGAGCGACCGTTACGCCGCCATGCTTCAGGATATCTGCAAGCAGCAGAATTTTACCACGTTAAGGTACCACAGGCTGGATGATCTGGTGGAATCCATCGGTCTGCCGAAGGCAAAGCTGTGTACTTACTGTTTTGACGGCTGTACCGGCTGCGGCGGAAAGTAACCGCGGCAATTGACATTTCATAGAAACCGAATTACAGGGGCTGTTGCAGAATGCCGCAGTGAATATTTGATATCCATTGTGCGCGCGG
>CANQBN010000142.1 GCA_947588855.1 uncultured Lachnospiraceae bacterium | reverse complement strand
TCTTCACTACCGCGCCTGCGCTCATCAGATCTCTGATGATTCCCTTGTTGGCCAGATCTACATAGACCGGCATGGATGACGGATAGACGGAAAGAGTAAACTCACCCGCGCCGATCATCCTGCCCTTCAGCAGATTGTTGGCTTCCACCACGTTGGTGTAGTTGCCGCCTGCGCAGCCGGCAATGATTCCCTGCTGTACCTGAAGCTTGCCGTCTTTTACTTTGTCAAGCAGCGTATAGGGGGCCCTGCCCTGGGCTACCGCCTCGGCCGCTTTCTCGGTCTCTCTTAAGATATCTTCCAGATTCTCATACAGAGCGTCGATCTCGTAAGCGTTGGAGGGATGGAACGGAAGGGCGATCATGGGCTTTACCGTGGACAGGTCGATGGAAACGCAGCCGTCATAGTAGGCCACATCCGCCGGATTCAGCTCTTTGTACTCTTCCCCTCTTCCGTGCTCGGTCAAGAACGCTTTGGTATCCTCGTCGGTTCTCCAGATGGAGGACAGGCAGGTAGTCTCGGTGGTCATAACATCCACGCCGTTTCGGTAGTCGGTAGTCATGGAAGAAACGCCGGGGCCTACGAATTCCATTACTTTATTCTTCACATATCCGTTCTTATAGACGGCGCCGCAGATGGCCAGGGCGATATCGTGAGGACCTACCCAGGGATTGGGCTTACCGGTCAGATAAATGGCGATTACGCCGGGGTAGGCGTTGTCCCAGGTGTCGCCCAGGATCTGCTTGTCAAGCTCACCGCCACCTTCGCCTACGGCCATGGTTCCCAGAGCGCCGTAACGGGTGTGGGAATCGGAGCCCAGGATCATCTTGCCGCAGCCTGCGTACATCTCACGCATGAACTGGTGGATGACCGCCACATGAGGAGGAACGAAGATCCCGCCGTACTTTTTGGCGGAGGTCAGACCGAACATGTGGTCATCCTCGTTGATGGTTCCGCCTACCGCGTTCAGGGAATTGTGGCAGCAGGTCAGGACATAAGGCATGGGGAAGGTGTCCATACCTGAAGCTCTCGCCGTCTGGATAATGCCTACGTATGTAATATCATGGGATGTAAGGGCGTCGAACTTAATCTTCAAATTCTCCATATTGTCATTCTGGTTGTGGGCTTCCAGGATGCCATATGCAATCGTGCCCTTCTTCGCGTCTTCCCTGCTGACAGCTTTTCCGGTCAGCGCTGTTACCTTTGCAGCCTCGCTCTCAGGAACAATCTCTGTTCCGTTCACCAGATACACGCCGCCGTCGTACAGTTTTACCATGTGAATACCTCCTGCTTTGTTTTTATTTTTTAGAGTAACCTTGCGTTATCTCTTTGTTGCATTTATCATAACACAATGGTATAATATTGTAAAATACTATATTTATGATAGAATCAATAGATTTTTCCTATTACATGTCAGAATCATGCCGCTCCCGCCTGCTTATTGGATAAAAAACGCAGGGGAGGCTGCCGGCTTTTTAATACCAGAGAAAGGTGGGGCTGCTATGACCAGTCGTGAACTTTTATATGTTAAAACCATTGCCGAGGAAAAAAGCATTACCGGGGCGGCCCGGAAGCTTTATGTGGCACAGCCTTCCTTAAGTCAGGCAATCCAGAAATTGGAGGAACAGATCGGCACTCCCCTGTTCAACCGAACCACCAACGGACTGACTCTCACCTTTGCCGGCGAGCGCTACTACTATATGGCCTGTCAGATTCTTAAAATGTACGAAAATTTTGAAATCGAAGTCAGCGATATCAACAATCTGAAGACCGGGCGAATCCATCTGGGAATCACCAACCACCTGGGCAGCATCGTGCTTCCCAGGGCCATGCGCCGTTTCGTGGAAATCTGTCCCTCTGTGGAGGTCCACGTGACGGAAGACAACACCGCCAATCTGGAGCGCCGCCTTCTCACCGGCGAACTGGATTTCGTCCTCATGCACGCCCCTGCCCAGATTCAGGAAAACCGGATCCGTTACGAGATTTTGGAACGTGACCCCTTCGTAGTCGTTCTCTCGCCGAATCATCCCCTGGTTTCAAGCGCCGAACCATCAGCAGGCTCTCCTTATCCCATACTGGATATCCGCCTTCTGGAAGGACAGCCTATGATCCGGCTGTATCCGGAACAGCGAATCCGTCAGGTGACAGACGCGGTTTTGCGCCGGGCCGGAATCAAGAACATCCGCACGGTCATGACCCTCCGGAATCATACCACCGCCCAGCTGCTGGCCGGCCAGGGAATCGGCATCACCATGGTTCCCCTCCGGTATTCCCGCCTGACCACGGAACAGACGCCCCCGGTTCTTCTGTCCATTGAAGAAAAATACCGGGCCTGGTGGGATACCTGTATCGCCACTACACAGGACAGCTTTCTTTCCAGAGCAGATCAGGTATTTATCCAATGCATGAAAGAAAGTATTCTGATTGATTCTCAATAAAAAATATGGTAGAATTGTCAAAACTGAAGTACGGGAGAATGTTTCATGAACACCAAACACGCACAATATATGCTTACAATCCTGCAGGAAGGCAGCATTACCGCCGCCGCCAAGAAGCTTTACGTATCACAGCCTTCTTTGAGCCAGATGGTAAAACTGGTGGAAAACAATCTGGGAATGCCTATCTTCAACCGCAACACCGATCCCATCACACTGACCTACGCCGGCCAGAAATACATCGAAGCCGCCAGGCAGATTCTCACCATCAACAATAACCTGCAGAAAGAGATCAATGAGATCCACAACGAGGAATACGGAACCATCCGCCTGGGCATCCCCGTACAGCGGGCCATGCAGGTTCTTCCCTACGTCATGCCTAAATTTATTCAGAAATATCCTCTGGTGGATATTGAGATTCTGGAACATGGTTCAGCGACGATCGAGTCCCTGGTTCTGGAAGGCGCCGTGGACTTTGCCTGTCTGACTACCCACCCGCGCCATGAAGAGCTGGAATATATTCTGGTGGAGACCGAAGAACTGGTGCTCCTGACCGGTCCGGATTCCAACATTGCCAAGCGGATTCCCGCCGGAACGCCCATCGACATCACAGAAGCCAAAGACGAGATGTTTATCAATATCAAGGACGGCCACAGCGTCCGCAAGACTCAGGACATGCTTTTCGCCCGCAAGAACATGCATCCCAAGATTCTTTTTGAGACCATAAGCATTGAGGTGGCCAAGCGCACTGCCGTCGCCTGCAACGCGGTGATGATCTGCCCTCAGAACTATATCGAGATGACGCCGGATCTTCTGCCCCACTGCGTCATGTATCCGCTTATCGACATCGATCGGAAGCGGCACTTCTACATATGTCACCGGAAGGACCGGTATCTCACCAAATATATGAAAGATTTTATCTTCATGCTGACCGAGCAGAAGAATCCGTTTATACCGTAGCAGCAGCCCGCGCCAATGAACGTCTCACCAGGCGGCACTCCGCAGAGAAGCCTGCAGACCGCTTTGCTGAAGTTCACGCCAGCACCAGTCCCAGAATGGCCGCGATCAGTATGGTCTTGGGTATTGACACTTTGAACTTCAGCAGAATCACTCCTGAGATCACCGCGATCAGCACCAGATTCCAGGATACGTTTCCGAAGAAGGTGCCCAGAGACAGGGTGCTCCAGGACAGAACTCCCTCCGGCCAGAAGGTGGACAGGCTCAGGGTCACTCCCGCAGCCACCAGCATGCCCAGGCTGGCGGGACGCACGCCCCGCATGGCGCTCTCCAGATATTTGTTTCCCTTCATATGCATGATAAAATGAGCTGCCAAAAGAGACAGCGTCAGGGACGGCATCATCACGCCCAGACTGGCAAAGGCCGCTCCCAGAATCCCTGCCGTACGGAGTCCCACAAAGGTAGCGCAGTTGATGCCCAGAGAACCGGGCGTCATCTCGGCCACCGCCACAATATCCAGAACCTCAGACGGCGTCATCCATCCGTAGCGCAGCACCTCGTCATTGATGACCGGTATCATGGTCATACCTCCGAAGCTGCAGAAACCGATTTTCATAAAAGAAAGAAACAGTCTAAGATAAATCATCTTCTATCCTCCCTCTCCAGATCAGAAGCCCCGCCAGAAGCGCAATGACCACCAGAAGCAGCTTGCTGAAGCCGGTCAGAGCGCAGATCAGAAAACTGACTGTCAGAATCACCCAGGAGCTCTTCCATTTTACGGCAGTGTCCCACATCTTCACGCAGGCGCTGATGATAATGGGAATCACCACGCTGCGGACTCCGGAAAGTATTTTCGCCACATACACATTGTCTCTTAATGTCGAATAGAAATAGGTAACCACAGCGATGGCAATCAGCGCCGGAAGAGACAGGCCGAAAGCCGACACCACAGCGCCGGGGATTCCGGCCATGGCGTAACCGGAAAACACTGACATGTTGATGATCATGATCCCGGGGAATGATTTAGCCAGGGACATGAAATCCACAATCTGCTCATCGGTCATCCAGCCTCTTTTTTCCACGAACTCACTCTGCACCTGGGCAATGATGCTCCAGCCGCCGCCGAAGGTAAACAGGCCAATCTTCGCCATGGTAATAAAAATTGTCCACAACCGTTTGTTCCGTTCCATGGACAGGCACCTTCTTTCTGTATTTTATAGGATTCTCTTTCGTCCGCAAGCCGTGACTGGCCGCACAACTTTCATGCCGCAGCCGCGTCATCTCATCTTCAGGCCATGATCAGGCACCACACCGGCACCGTGGCCATGGAAAGCAACGTGGAAAGCACCACGCATTTCGTGGCAAAAATCTCCTCTTTTTTGTATTTGGACGCCATAACGGCCGTCACACTGGCCGCCGGCATACCGGAAAGCACCACCGACACCTCCATAACCAGAGTATCCACATGACCGAGACGGCAGCCGATCAGCACAAGAAGTGGAATCAGGATCAGACGCACCAGGGAATAATAAAACGTATCCTTCTCAAACAAAGTGCGCAGGTCCACTTCTCCCAGAATGGTGCCCACCAGAAGCATGGCAAGAAACGTGTTGGCGTTGGCCACTGCCTTCAGGGTGCTGTCCGCAAACCCTGGAAGGGAAATCTGTGAAATCATAATGACAAATCCAACGACCACCGCCAGGATACAGGGATGGGTGGCGATTTTCTTTAGAAGCGTCTTTTTGTCCGGCGCCTCAGTAAAATAGGTAAGTCCTACGGACCACATGAAGGCTCTCTGAGGAATCACATAGATGGACGCATAGAGAAGCCCCAGTCCTCCGAAGATTCCCTCGGCGATGGGATTGCCCAGTATGCCGGCGTTGGAACAGATGGTAGCATACTGAAGCACCTTCTTTCTCTCATCCCGAAACCCCGGATATACCGCCATTCCCAGAAAATAGCAGCCAATCTGAATCAGCACGGCGACGATCATTATCTCCAGCGTGCTCATGAGGATCTGATGATTGAATTCAATCTCAAAAGACCGGAGAATACTGCAGGGAAGGGTCACGTTGATCACAAGGTCCGACAAAAGCGCCTTGCCGCCGGCCGGTATCATACCTCTTCTCCTCAGATACATACCCAATAGCATGATGAGAAACAGGGTGATCTGCATCTCAAATAATCCTGAAAAATCCATAATCTACCTCTTTTCCACACAATCATACTCTTTTTTCCGGCACAGGTCAAATAGATAATCGCCAATATCCGCCATAGTCATATTCCTATAGCTGTCATAATAAGACTGCCACTATATAAGTCATAGCTTATTATGTATTTGCATTTTAACTTATCCTCCATTATAATAGTAACCGAAAAGCATGACCTTGTGTCCGGCGCACTCCGTTCTGTGCCGCTGTCAGGAACGTCGTCACAATACGTGTAATCATTTCCATTTTTCTGCCAAAATTGTGGAATTGTACCCGGACAGCCGGCTATGACCGCAAGTCGCACATATGGAGGGAATTTCATGGAAGACGTCAGTTTAACAGAAATGCTGAACGCAAGAGAAATGCGTTGTCGGATTCAGCAGCAGCTTATTCTCGCTCACCAGAGACCGCTGATCTGTCTGACCCTCAATATTCCGGGACCGGTTAAAGTGCTGCCCGGAGTTCCGGAGGCCTTTGAGACTGGATGCAGGCGAATCGAGGCTATTCTGCAAGAGCATCGGATTTCGCTGCTCCACTCGGAGGCGATTAAAGAAAAAACAGGCTATGAAGCCTTCTACTGCATCGACGCTTCCCCTGAGACAGCCAAGTCCCTCATGATTACTCTGGAAGATCAAGACCGGCTTGGGAGGCTTTTTGATATTGATGTTCTGCGTACCGACGGCACGAAAGTTTCCAGGGAAGAACTGGGATTTTCTCCCAGGCGCTGTCTTCTCTGCGATCAGCCGGCTCATGTATGCAGCCGCAGCCGCAGCCACAGCGTCGCTGAACTGGTTGCCGAGATCAACCGCATACTAAAGACTGTCTGACAGGAATTTCTTATGACCAACGCTGCCCTGGAGGATGCCGGCCTGGTATCCCATATTTCCGATCTTATCCGATACGCCCTGATCTCTGAGGTATCCGTCACTCCTAAGCCGGGACTGGTGGATCTTCACGACAATGGCGCTCATACCGATATGTGCTATGACACGTTTGCCGTCAGCACAGAAGCCATTGCGCCTTATCTGGTTCAGATGTTTGAAACCGGCCTTAACTGGCCCGCTCAGGATGGAGACGGACTGTTCGCGGCAATCCGCCCCATCGGCATAGAAGCGGAAAAGGCCATGTTTCAGGCTACCCGGGGAGTCAATACCCACAAGGGGATGATTTTTTCCATGGGAATCACGGCGGCCGCTGCAGGTCTGTATTACCAGACAAACCGGTGTTTCCGCGCCGACTCCATACTCCTCCTCTCCGGCTGTCTCTGCCGCGACAGTCTGGAAAAGGATTTTCAGAAGATTGACAGGGAACATCCCAGAACCCATGGAGAGATTCTCTACGTCCGCGATGGCCTTAAAGGAATCCGCGGGGAAGCCCAGGAAGGTTTTCCTTCCATCCGGAATATCTCTCTCCCTGCCATGAACCGATGGAAGATAACCTGCATTGACGATAATCAGGTTTATCTCAATACATTACTTGCCCTGATGTCACAGGTGGACGACACCAATGTGCTGACACGGACCGATTCCCGCTCTCTTGCCTACATGAAGGCCTGCGCCCTCCAGGTGCTGAAGCTGGGCGGCGCTTCTACAGCACAGGGAATGACCGCTCTTGAGCAGATGAACCGGGAGTTTATCCGCCTCAATATCAGTCCGGGGGGATGCGCGGATCTTCTGGCTGTCACCATCCTTCTGTGGCGTCTGGAGCATTACAAGGAGGAGGAAAAATGAAATGAAGAGCTTTGAAAAAGTAAGTGAAAAGCTTCAGGAAGCCGTATTCATCATCGCCCAGGCCTTTGAACTGCTACTCGCGCTGATCGTGGTCGTGGCCCTGCTGATCGTTCTCTGTGAAGTGCCCCATCTCTTCAACATGCTTTGGACTACCACCGGTCAGTTCAACGTATTCCTGGAAAGCATCTTCGAGATGATCATCGGAATCGAGCTGCTGAAGATGCTGTGCCGTCACGATCTGGACTCCGTGGTGGAAGTTCTGCTGTTTGCCGTGGCGAGAGGCCTGATCATCGAACATATGCCCATTTACTTTACGCTTCTGGGCATTATCGCCATCGCCATCCTGTTCATGATCCGGAAATTCCTGTTTGTTTCCGCACTGGACAAGCATTCCGAATCAGAAGAGGAAGAAAAGGAGAAGGACTGATCGCATATTTGTACATATACTCACAGAAGAGGCTGGTGAAGATAATACTTCTTCATCAG
>CANQBN010000141.1 GCA_947588855.1 uncultured Lachnospiraceae bacterium | reverse complement strand
ACGGAAATGGTGAGGGTGTGCTGCCGGCGGCATCGTTTATGAATTGGAACCGGACAAATTCCTGGTCATCGGAATGCAGTCCTCTCTCACCTTCACGCCAAAGCCCGGTGTAAACAAGAAGGTGGATATCCTGAAACTGGAAGAGGGAGACCTAGAAAACGGCCAGTGGAAACCAGGCCGTATCTTAAACGGCGATGAGAAAATGAGCCTTCGCCTTGGCGATATGCCCACCTGCCTGATGGTTCAGCTGTTTCAGTATTGATGGTACTTCTCTCTAACAAGTTATTATAAAGAAAAGCGGCAGACCAGTCCCCCGGTTCGCCGCTTTTCTTCTATTTCCATGCAAACAAAGCGCTTCTCTCTGCCTGTCGTGCCTTCCGCCGCGCGCTTTTTTATGCCATTCATTTTCAGCCTGCCTGCCCTACCTCCTGATCCGGTTTTTTCCTTACCGTCGGATACGCTTCGTTGATCTTCCGATAACAGGGACAATCCCCTGCATGGTCATTGATGACGCCGCAGGCCTGCAGATGGGAATAGATCGTGACTGAGCCGATAAACTTGAATCCTCTCTTTTTCAGGTCTTTGCTGATCCGGTCGGAAAGGCCGTTGCTGACCGGAATAGCGCCGTCGGCATGGCCGTCGTACAGCACAGTTTTTCCATCAGTGTATGCCCACAGATAATTACAGAAACTGTCAAACTCTTCCCGGACTTTTTGGTAACAGCGGGCATTGTTTATGACCGCCCGGATTTTCCGCTCAGCCCTTAGCATTCCTTCCGTATTCAGGATCCGCTCCACGTCGGCTTCGCCGTAAGCGGCAATTTTGTCATACTCAAAATTTTCAAAGCACCTGCGGAAAATCTCTCGTTTCTTCAGCATCAGACCCCAGCTCAGGCCGCACTGCAGACACTCCAGCGTCAGATGCTCAAACATCTGCCGGTCGTCATGTACCGGAACGCCCCACTCCTGATCGTGATAATATCTGTTGGCTTCGTTTGTCAGCGCCCAGTCACAGTGCCCCATAGCCTTTTCCTCCTGATAAACTTGCGTAACTTTAGTCGCCTTATCGTTTAAGCTGTTAGAATGAGTACAAGAAGATTCTTCCCGCCTTCATAGGTGTAACGGTGCTCCTTTATCGCGGCGCGCACCAGTTTCAGAGACAGCTCATTTCCCTCTTCCATGGGATCATAGCGCGGGCCGTCCCATGCAAGATGCATTTCCAGCCGGTTGTCTTTCTGTCCATATTCAACCGAAACCAAAATGGGGTACTCCGGTTTTCCGTCCGGAACAAGGTTCTGCGCGACGATCTCCTCGAATATGAGCCGCAGATTCTCGGTCCGACGCCTTGACAAATAATATCCTTCTCCGAACTGTTTAAGTTCCTCCGACATGCTGATAAAATCATAATCCGCTGACGAAAGCTTAAGCTCCAGTGTTTTCAGCTGCCGTACAAAGACGCGGGTTCTCTCTTTCTTCGGATGTTCAAAGATCTCCTCCGGCGTGCCGTCCTCATAGATCACACCGCCCTCCATGTAAAAGATCCGGGTGGACACATCGCGGGCAAACTGCATCTCATGGGTCACGATCATCATGGTCAGTCCCTCTGCGGCAAGGCTCTTCATGACGCTTAAGACCTCGCCCACCATCGTCGGATCCAGGGCGCTCGTAGGCTCGTCAAACAGAATGATTTCCGGATCCATTGCCAGGGTCCTCGCAATAGCGACCCTCTGCTTTTGTCCGCCGGACAGCTCGTTGGGATAGTTTCCCGCCTTCTCGGCCATTCCCACCATGCGCAGAAGATTCATTCCCTTCTCATATGCCTGCTCCCTGGGCACCTTTTTTAACACCATCGGGGCCAGGACCACATTCTCGATCACCGTCAGGTGGCCAAACAGATTGAAGGACTGGAACACCATGCCCATACGGCGGCGAAGGAGGCCCAGATTCGTCTTTTTACTGCCGGTATCTTCCCCAAATACAAGAATCCTGCCTGAAGTAGGAATTTCCAGGCGGTTTAGACATCGCAGCAGCGTAGATTTTCCTGTCCCGGACGGGCCTATGATCGTGATCACCTCGCCGCGGTGAATGACTGTATTCACATCCCGCAGCGGCGTCGCGTTCGGATACTCCTTCTTCAAATGCTCTATGTGTATCAATTCATCCCCTGCCATGCCTGCAGTAAGAACGGCAGGCTGCTTCTTATCGCTCTCTTTCGCGGCAGCGACGGGGAGCGCTCCCAATGCTTTTCTCTTCGGCTGGACCATCCACTCAATCCTTCCGACACAGACCGCGATAAGGAACGACAGAAGGAAATAAATGACCGCCGTCGCGATCAGCGGGAAAAACGCCTCATAGGTGTAGCTTCGGATAATATCTCCCACCTTTGTCAGATCCTGAATCGAGATATAACCCACGATGGACGTCATTTTCATCATGGAAATAAATTCGCCTTTGTAGAGTGGCAGCACATGCGTCAGGGCCTGAGGCATGATAATGCGTCCGAACGTTTCCGCTTTGCTGAATCCCAGAGACACTCCGCCTTCCCACTGCCCCTTATCCACCGCTTCGATCCCCGTCTGAAGGATACCTGCCACCGAGACCGCAAACAGCACGGAAAAAGCGATGACGCCGACCGTCACCGGATCAAGCTGGGAAGAACCGAAAATAACAAAATATGTGATCAGCAGCACGACCAGGCTGGGGATCCCCTGCATGAGCTGGGAAAAAGCTTTGGCCGGGACGGAAAGGAGCCGTATTCCGCTCCTTAAACACAGACAGAGCAGGAACCCCAGGATCGTACCGAAAACTCCAGCAAAAACAGTGATCTGGATCGTGACAAGCAGACCGTCCACGATCATTTTCCAACGGTTTTCCTTGATGAAGGTCTTATAAAAGCTTTCCTTAAGACCGGAAAAGAATCCGGCAAAACCGGCTTTTTTGCCGCCCGAAGCAGACACGGCCTGCCCGGGAAGGGAATCTTTCCTGCATAGGAAAACCACCCCGCCGGAATAATAGGATTCGCAGAAATCCACGTTCTCTAAGCGCTCCTCCGTGATCACAAAACAACTGGCGCCGATATCCGCCTGTCCCTGCTGCACATACATCATGATGGTAGCCACTTTTGAACTGATAAACTCCATGCCCATTCCCAGACGATCCGCGATCACTAACGCCAGCTCTGTTTCCAGGCCAGCCGGCTTTCCGTCCTCCCCCATGCAAACCATCGGCGTAACGGAAGGATCAAAGGCAAGCCGGAGCACTCCTTTTCCCCGGTCTTCCAGATTATACTGCGACCAGTCGATCCGCATGGTCTGGTCATCCCCGCTGAACCATTTTTCCTTCAGCGCGTCGATCGTACCGTCCTCTTGCAGCTCCCGTATCACTTCCGAAACCGGCTCGGTCAGGCTGCTGTCCTTTTTTAAGATCATACTGAAATCGCAGGCGGTGATGACCTGCGGGAATATCGCCAGCTCATCCGGAAACTGGGCGACCGTCAGCTCCGCTACCGGGCTGTCCAGGACGATGGTCGTGATATCTCCCTTTTGGAGGGCGGCGATCATCGTCGCCAGATCATCATAATAGTGCCACGAAAGCCCCTCATAATCCTCCCCCATCAGCTGCTCATATGTCGCGCCGGTGAAGGTACCGACGCTCTGTCCGTTAAAATCCTCCAGCGTTTCAAAAGTCTTCTGCTGCCCGGCGTCTTTATTCGCCCCGCAGCCGCCTGCAAAAAGCAGCGCAAGACATAAAACAAACGCTGCTATGACAATATACTTTTTCCTGTGATTTGCTGCCTGCTTCATATATTTCTCCTCTTTTGTTCCTGTTATCATGGCGTTTTCAGTCAAAAAACGCCTGTATTCATGGCCAGCCAAATATTACGTGAAGACGACAATGACTACGCAAATTATGAAATTCTTCCATATATCAAGAAATCATTCAATATCTATCTGGTTTTTCAATTATAACCGATAAAACACAACATTATAGCACTTATTAACGAACGTATTTTTTTATTAACCTATATGCTGGCCGGAGTGGCTTTTTTATAATTCGTTTTATGTGCTCCTTCCTTGAAACCGAAATAAACGACTTATTTTTCTGTAATCTGATGTATACTGGCATTGTTAGTTCTTTTTCCAATCCACCCTTCATTTGGACATTATAAAGCCATCTATAGTATTCATCGATGTGATTCCGATAAAAATTAATATCAAAAACATTATTATACTGATCAAGCATGCCTCCTTCATCCAACATTAAAAGTGTACGCCTACATTTATCACATATATTACAATTGCATGGTTTATGCAAACATACATGAAGATATTTTTGAACAATAGGATTATCAGAAATTTCCAAAATCTTTTCAAAGCGGTCAAATGCACCTCCGTCAGAATATATACGCAAACATTTTGTGCTGAGACATTGCAGCGAAAGAAGGTCATAATAAGAGGCCGCCTTATTTTTTATATCAATAACTGTAAAATTGGAGAAATCTAAGCCGCTGGAAGAATAATAGTATATTTTCCAAAGCTTTTGCATAGCATAAATAACGAACATATTCTCAAAAGTGTGTGTAAAAAGATGCCGCTCTATAAAAGTATTATTAAGATTTGAATCTACTACAACTAATGGCAGATTCAATTCTGCTGCAACCTCCCGTGTCTTTGTAAGACGCTCTTTCCTTCCTTTCTCAATACCATATTTTTCAAAGCTTTTATACGCTCCAACATTATGAAAACAAAGATGCGTCAGATTCATATCCTCATAGGGAGAATTAATATGTGAAAAGATAGAATAAAACGAATCAATGCCACAGGAACAGGCGGTGCCAACAGCATATCCTTCATTTAGAGGACTCTCCAGCGGTGCAAAAATTTTCACTGCATACAACTCTGATGAATATTTCGTTAATCCGGGAATCAATATTCTCGACAAATTATAATGTAATTCATCCGTAATTGGCATTTCACTCCTGATATCATGTCCTTCACGCAAGCACCATCCCAACAATCCAACCACATAGGCATCACATCTCTCCGTGCATAGATACTTTTCGTATTCCTTATCAACTTCAATCCATAAAGTACGCTTTTCCTCTTCGACCAATATATCACAATTTAAACGCGACTTTTCTCCAATTCGCGAAATGAATGGTCTTCCAATCGTTAACATAAAGCACCTCCAATGCATTCATCAAACACATTTTTATTCTTATGTCATTCTATGACGTATTCCTTTATAAATTCATCAATCACACATCTATTACTTCTCTTATACATCTCATCATCTGGAACTTTATAAACACTGTTTTTTCCTTGTATGACGTCATTTTCCATTATCTCTGTCTTGGTATTATACGAATTTCTGGAGAATCGTTTTTATTTTCGTTCAGCGTCCGACCCACTATCGAGATGGAACAGGATTGATTCTGCCGAATTCGCTGTTTTTTTCTCAGATAGATAATGTATTATAATACTGCATAAAGCACGGTATCATTTTTGTTGAACTTATGATGTCGGATATATAGTTTATATTCCGGGACTAATCCCCTAATATATAAGGGAATTTCAAAATAATCCTGCGGTTTATGATAGATGCTAATGGCCAACCGAGGTTTATCTCTGCGGATGATTTTTTCTGCTCCCCGCAATGCCTCCAGTTCGCTTCCTTCGATGTCTAATTTAATAAATGTAACCTTGTCCTCCCAGCAAACATTATCAATAGAATCCACAACTACTGTATAAGAACCATCTTCCGAAATTTTCGACCAATCTTTTCCCTGTTGATGAAAATGTAATTCCGTCTTTTTACTCCACAACCCAAAAGGAATAATCTCAATATTTTGATATTTTCGTGCTTCGCAGGTTTTTATTAAACGGCTTCGGTTGATCTCATCAGGTTCCCAAGCGTATACCTTTTTCCAATACCCCCCCGGCAAAATTCTTCCAAGCCTTTAATTGTATCTCCTGTATATGCTCCACCATCTACAAATACCTCATCCTTTAAGGGACTAAGAAGTTCACTTTGAAAATACATGGGGCTCACAACGATTGCCTGCAATTTCTCTTTACTTGGCGATAGGCGATAGCTAATAACTATTTGCAGCGTCTCACGAGAAAACTCATCCTCCAAAATTGATGCTACTGCTTCAAACATACTTTTATAATTGTTATAGCACACCGCAAACTCTTTTTTTGTTTCCTTCGCTCTCATGAGCGCAAACCGATCAGGATCATGCTTGCGAATATATTCGCGTCTATTAGCACGGTACTCACTTATACTGCGCCAAGTCTTGGATTTTCTAACAGCAGAAACAAACTCTGCAGAATACTTATATTTTTCTAAAAAAATCCTGACTTCATGTAACATGCCTTTCCTTCTTCCTTTCATTTTGACTTTTCATCGTAGGAAAATATAGCAAGTTCAAATTTCCCTTTTATATCAGTGTTTTCTCGCTTCTTCTATCTAAATTATACGAATTTCTGAGGAATTGTTTTTATTTTCGTTTAGCGTCCGACCTACTATAAAAGCAGAATAGAACTGATTCTGCCGAATTTTGGGCAGTACTTCCGAGACCGGCTCGGTCAGGCTACTGTCCTTTTTTAAGAGCATACTGAAATCGCAGGCGGTGATAACCTGCGGGAATATCGCCAGCTCATCCGGAAACTGGGCGACCGTCAGCTCCGCTACCGGGCTGTCCAGGACGATGGTCGTGATATCTCCCTTTTGGAGGGCGGCGATCATCGTCGCCAGATCATCATAATAGTGCCACGAAAGCCCCTCATAATCCTCCCCCATCAGCTGCTCATATGTCGCGCCGGTGAAGGTACCGACGCTCTGTCCGTTAAAATCCTCCAGCGTTTCAAAAGTCTTCTGCTGCCCGGCGTCTTTATTCGCCCCGCAGCCGCCTGCAAAAAGCAGCGCAAGACATAAAACAAACGCTGCTATGACAATATACTTTTTCCTGTGATTTGCTGCCTGCTTCATATATTTCTCCTCTTTTGTTCCTGTTATCATGGCGTTTTCAGTCAAAAAACGCCTGTATTCATGGCCAGCCAAATATTACGTGAAGACGACAATGACTACGCAAATTATACTATACTTACTCTCCGCTATTCAATACTTTCCCAACAAAAACAATTCACCAAAACAATTTCTGTCTCCGTATTTCTGCATCTTTCTTCGCTGACGCTGTAAATTATCTAAAGAAAAAGGGCTGTTGCAACAGTCCTTTTTCCTGATATAAGCGTGAAATGATGCTGCTATTCTTTTCCCATTTTTCTCCATAACGGTACAAACAGGAGAATACCGACCAGCATAGCGCCGCAGTCCGCAATAGGAGTTGCCCACGCGATGGCATCAGCACCGACCAGAGAATCCAGAAGGAACATAAACGGCACATCCAGTCCGCCTTTTCTCAGCATGGACAACACCAGCGGTTTTCCTTTCTGTCCCACAGACTGAAAGATGGAAATAATGACCGTTGTAATTGCCGTGAACGGTCCTGATTAGGGTCGCCAACCTGCCCAACGAAAAAAGTGTCCGCCATATTGTAAATGACAGTGATCATCTGGCTGAGCACCGTAGGAACCACCAGCGCCAGAACCGCCTGCGTAACCGGTATTTTTTCAAAGAGCTCTGTCTTATCTGCTTTCATTCCCGTGCCTCTTTTTCTGAATTTTCCAGTAACAAAATAAATCCCCGAACCGCCATCCGGTAGCTTTCCTCAACGTCCACCGGATATTGCCGGAAGCAGCCTGCTTCCTCCTGAGAGATAAAGCCGTGCATGATACTGCGAAAGACCCTCTGCAGGTGCATCATCTGTTCCCTGGTCAAATGATAACCGGCCATCGCTGTCATAATGGGCTCTACAATGTCAAAGCCGGCACTGTGGATCGCGTCATTTTTCACCATAGGCAGAGACAGAATGACTTTAT
>CANQBN010000140.1 GCA_947588855.1 uncultured Lachnospiraceae bacterium | reverse complement strand
CCGTAAAGCTCTAAAAGCGCGTGGATCATACAGCCGTCGATGTAGTTCCAGGACGGCTTGGCGCCCTGGCGGATCTTCTCGATATTCCATACCGGCGCCTGAGGCGTGGAACGCTCCAGAAGCTGATCCACGTAGTTTGCGAGAATCTCATGATAGTTACCCATAACTTACCCCTCCTTAGATATTTAAAATCAACACCTGCACAGCCGCCTTCGGCTGATAATCTCTAAACCCCATCAAACCATACCGGCACACTCCGGCTCCCCGCCGGCTCCTCACCGTTTTCCGATGTCGTCCCGGTATTTCCCCGCCTCCACATCATCCATGGGATGGTCTGCCTGGGGCAGAAACTCGTCCATGATCCGTCTCAGCTTCCTGGCGTTCAGCACAAACAGCATGGGTACGCCGAAAAAGCCGAAGATAACGAACACCTGCGGCAGAAAGGCGTAAGACACTACGGCCAGAACCACCAGGACAATATCCTGGGCCAGCATAATAGAGGTATCCCGGACATGGGACATGGAGATAAAGAACGCATTGGTAATGGTCCGGTAAATCGTGTTGGTAAATCTGGCCTGCACCGCCCACACATAAATAAATATGAACAGGTACAGAATGGCGAAGATACATAAAAAGATCAGCATCACCAGCAGAAACATATTGCTGGCCTCAATCTTTTCCAGCATCAGGTAAAAATCCAGAACAATGAACGCGCCGGCAAGGATAAAGACAATCCCCAGGATGATTCCCTGCAGCAGGTTGGCCTTAAAGGATTTGAAAAACTCATGAATCACTCCCCGGCCCTCATCCCGGACGATCTTCATGGCCACCCAGTGGGCCGCCACCGTGGCCGGACCGATGGTGATCAGAGGGAGAGAACAGAAGAGCCACAGGATATGGAGAATCACCATATCACCAAGGAGGCTTAAAAACCTCCACAAGGGTCCGTCGATCTGAAACAAACTGTTCATACTATCTTAACGCCATCTGAAGCCGCTCCATCTCATAGAACTCACCTTTTAAGTCCATCAGCTCCCGATAGCTGCCCTCCTCTCTGATTTTTCCTTTATCCAGCACCAGGATCCGGTCGGCGTCCCGCACCGTAGAAAGCCGGTGGGCCACGATAAAGGTAGTCCGTCCTTTGATCAGGCCGTCCAGGGCATCCTGGATCTCTTTCTCCGATATGGTATCCAGGGCGGACGTGGCCTCATCCAGAATGATCACCTTGGGATCCCGGATGATGGCTCTGGCAATGGAAATTCTCTGCCGCTGGCCGCCGCTTAAGTTGGCTCCGTGCTCCTCGATCATGGTATCCAGTCCCTTGGGCAGCCTGGCGATCACCGATTTCAGATTGGCCGCCTCCACCGCCTTCATTACCTCCTCATCCGTCACATGCTCCATCCCGTAGGTGATATTATCCCGAATGGTACCGGTGAACAGAATGGGCGTCTGAGGCACCACGGAGATAAACCGGCGATAGCTTCTCAGATTGATATCGTTGATATCCCTTCCGTCAATGAACAGCCTGCCGTCCAGAGGCGCGATGAAGCCGATGAGCAGATTCAGCATGGTGGTCTTGCCGGAACCGGATTCTCCCACCAGAGCGATAGTCTCTCCCGCCTTCACGTCCAGATTGATCCCATCCAGGACCGATTCCTCGGAATCCCGGTAGGCGAACTTCACATTCTTAAAGGAATAATTTCCCTCCAGCCGGTCAATCTCCTGCTTCCCTTCATTCCGCTCCACATCATCGGACCCCAGCACCTCTCCGATGGAAGAGATGGACTCCAGTCCTTTCGTCAGAATGGGCAGAAGGTTGATAACCCCTGTAAACTGGTTTACAACCTGGGTGAAGCTGTTCTGATAAAAGGTTATATCTCCCACCTGGATCATGCCCCGCAGAGCCATGTAACCGGAGAACGCCAGGCAAAAGGCCTGAAACATCTGGAACACGCACCAGCTGACTGCCCCGAAATGAGACTGGATCATGTCAAGGCGGTAACCTTTCTCCGCCGTCTCATCCAGCTGGACACGGATCCGCTCGATCTCCGTCTTCTCCAGCGCGTGGGCCCTGGTCACAGGCACCAACTCCACCATCTCCATGACCCGGGCGCTGGTCTCCTCCATCTCCCGGCGGAAAGCCCGGTTTTCCCCGCGGATCCTGCTGCGGAAGGCGATCACAGTGACGGACGCCACCGGAGCCACCAGCACGAAGAACAGCAGAATGATCCGGTTCTTCACCGCCGTGATGGACAGGGTGATCAGCAGGCTGATGGAGATATTCATCAGATTGACAAACAGCTGCTCCGACAGCGTCTCCACCGCCTCCACGTCACGGATGATCTTGGACTGAAGCCGCCCCGACTGCATCTCCGTGTGGTAGGGGATAGACAGCTCCTGCAGCTTCTTCACCAGCGCCCCCCGAAGTCCCGCCTCGGTCCTCCGGATGACCCGGTTCTTGTACATGCTGTAAACCCAGTTGGCCGGCAGATGGATTGCCAGAAGAAACAGCCAGATTCCCACGTTCAGAAGGATGGCCCTTCTGCCTGCCTCTCCGCCCTTCAGCACCCCATTGATCACATTGGCGATCAGCAGGGAGGTAAACAGCGACGGCGAATGCTTGATCACAAAGAAAAAGGTGGAGATGAGAAAACGGTGGTACTGCCCCTTATAAAATCCCAGTAAAACCAGGATGGAATTGCCGCCGTGCTTCTGATAGCACTGGGCAAACCGGTTCCCCATCTCCTCATAATTATCGTTCTTATTGGTCTCCATTTATATCCGTCACCTGAATTCTAAAAACATACTTTATGGGAAGCGGCTCATCCCTTCCCGGATAAAACCGGCCCTTCTGCGGGAAGCGGCTCATCCCCTCCCGGATAAAACCGGCCCTTCTCAGGACACGTCCAGACCCACGTTCTCCGTCACCGGAATCCGGCTCACCAGTATATCCGAATAGGGAGAACCCAGTTTCCTAAGCTCATCGCAGAGGAAACCTGCCATCAGGACGGCTCCCTCCGGCTTTAAGTGGGTATTGTCCTTTGGCCACATGAAAAATGGTTTCGTGAAGGTATCTCCCACTGCCGCCAGATAACTTTCCGTGATGGAGGTCAGATCGATGACCGGGATCCCGTAAACCTTTCCAGTCTTCCGTATCGCCTCCGGATAAGGCCCGTGGCTTCCTGGAAGAAATCTTCCGGTTTCATCGAAGAGCCTTCTCGCAATGGGCGTGATAAACACCGGGTAAGCGCCGTGATTCTGGGCCACCTCCGCAAATTTCATCAGATTTTCCGGAAATGTGGTCTCCGGGTCCGTATGCCTTTCCTCATCCGGCTTCTCATCATTGTGTCCAAACTGAACAAAAAGGAAATCCCCTTCTCCGATCTCCCCATCGATCACATCCAAAAGCCCCTCGTCGATAAAGGACTTGGTGCTCCGGCCATTTCTGGCCAGGCTCCGCATCCGAACCGAATCCTTCAGATACCGCAGCATCCCCTGGGACATGCCGCTCTGAGGATAGCTGTCGATTTTATTGAATGTCACTGTGCTGTCGCCAGCGTAAAAAATCGTTGCCATACACATACACTCCGTAAGTGGCTCCCGTAAAGCGCTTGCCTTTCTTAAGACCTTCGGAACAGATGCTGGTCACATCCTCCCAACGCCACAGAAGCTTTCCATTAAATGAAAATATCCTCTCAAGGCCGTCCGTGTCCACCCGGAAAACCATCGATTCTCCCCAGCGGAAAGGGCAGCTCTCGCTCCTCACATATCGGTCATCCACATATTCCGAGACAAACAAACGGTCCTCTGTGACGCCGAACTTTACATATGTGTTCTCATCGTAGTATAACACCATACCTGTCTCGGAGGCAAACACTGTCTCCGGCCATTCCAGTTCAAATTCCGCCGAAAACCGAAAATCCGGTTGGTTCTTCAACAGAAGGCTCCTGCAGTTCCGGTCACAGAGATCCCGGCCGTCGCCCCGTATCTCTACACAAAACTCATTTTCAATGGTCACATAGGCCGGATCCATGGTCCGCGGAGAAATCCAGGAGAAGGCCTGGCTCTTATCCTTTCCGGACGGCTCCGCCGGTTCCGCCTCGCCGCAGCGCTGCTCCGGAAGTGGCAACTTCGCCATGTAGGACGGGCCTTTTCCGCGGTTAACTAGCGGCCAGCCGTCCACCGTCCAGGTGATCCCGTCCAGGCAGGTCTCCCTGCCCAGCATCCCCCACTGTCCGTCGATGAACCGGCTGCACAGATAAACCATGAACCATCGGCCGTCTGCCGTCTGTACCGGCTTGCCGTGGCCGCAGCACTGGATAGAAGCAATTTCATCCTTCTGGGTCATGATGGGGTTGTAGGGACAGTCCTCATAAGGTCCCAGCAGATTTCTGGAACGGCCCACGGCAATCATATGGCCCTTGCCGGTGCCGCCTTCCGCCAGAAAACAGTAATAGTATCCATCCTTCTTCAGAAGATGAGGACCCTCCGGGGCCTTTCCCGAGTGGCCGTACCAGATCAGCTCCGGCTCCGACAGAATCTCTTTACCGTCGGTTGAAATCTCCATCAGCCTGGCCCCCCGGTTTACCAGCATGTATCTTTTTCCGTCATCATCCGTAAAGATGGAAGGATCGATGCCCAGCACGTTGTGAATCACCGGCGTATCGTATGGCCCTTCCGGTCGGGCAGCGCTGGTGACCATCTGGGTCTGAATATAGGGCGCGTCGTCATTATTCCTCAGGGTGGCGCAGATATAAAACCGTCCGTTGTAATAACTGATATCCGGGGCCCAGAAGCCTCTGCCGCCCTCCAAATGGCCCAGGTGCTCCTCCGCCCACTTCCAGTCCGTCACGGCATGACCGATGACCTGCCAGTGAACCAGGTCCCGGGAATGGGAAATAGGGATACAGGGGAAAAAGATGAAGCTGGAGTTGACCATGTAATAGTCCTCCCCCACCCGGACAATACTGGGGTCCGGGCTCATTCCCCGAATCACAGGGTTGCGGTAGCACGCCTCATAAGAGAAGCCGCAGACACATTCAAAATACCCGCGTATCTCCTCCATGGCCTGGTCGGCGCGGTTTTCACGCGCCGGGATGCCGGCGGCTTCCTCCCCGCAGACTTCCCGCATTGGAGCGCCGGCGGCTTTCTCATCACAGACTCCCCTTGCCGGGGCGCCGGCGGCCTTCTCACTGCATACTTCTCGTGTCGGGCCACCGCCGGCGGCATCCGCATCACAGCTCCTCTGCGCCAAATCCCATGGCGTCACGCCCTCCCGGTTGGCCCAGGCCGGATCCATGCCGCACCGTTCCACCAGATATCTTACCAGCTCCGGGTTTCCGCCCTTCACCGCATAATGAAGAAGGCTGTTGCCCTGCTCATCGCAGTCGCCGATGTTAAAGCTGCTGTCGATCAGCCGCTTCACGGCGGGGAGGTCTCCTCGCCCCGCAGCGGCAAAGCCTTCTTTAGCAGCCTTCTCGCTTTTCGATGTGTATAAATTCATATTCTCCGTACCCTTCCGACTCCGCATTCTCCCGGTTGCAGCTCCAGAGACACAGCTTGGCGCCGGTCCAGGTGCCGCGGTCCAGGGGATTGGCTCCTCCCATGGGCGTATAGCGGATCCCGTCAGAAGACCAGGCAAACCGATAGGTCTTATTCTCGTAGATCTCCAGCCGCAGATACACGATATCGCCGTCATAGACATGGGATTCCGCCAGTTCCTCTTCCGCCAGGCCCTCGTAGGTATCCTGAAGAACCCTGCCGGAATAGAGGACCACCTCATTGCTCACACGGCCCTTCCGAATCCCCACATAGGCGTAGGAATGGCCGATTACGCCAAGAGAGGCCATATCCCCTTCCCGGTCACCGCAAAGCCGCACCCGAGTCACCGCCGTGAGAGCCTTGTGCTGGGGAATCTGGGTCATGGCGTTGGGAGCGTACCACAGATAATTCTCTCGGGTCTCATTTCTCAGGCAATACAAGCGGATGCCCGGATGGCCTTCCAGGGAATAGAACCGCTCCTGGGGGTTGGCCTGCCACTGCCACTGGAGTCCCAGCTTCTTTCTGTCAAACCGGTCCGACTGGGCAATCTCATACTCCGGCTGCCCCTCCGCCGGCATACTCCACTCTTCCACCGGCTCCCCGATGCCGTCGCCGTTTAACTCGCTGCCGATAAAGGGCCAGCCGGCGTTAAAGCACATGGGCTGCAGATGGGTTACTCTCCCCAGTTCGATCACGTCCTGGAAATGGAGGAACCAGTGCTTTCCGTCAGGCGCCGTCACCCAGCCCCCCTGGTGAGGGCCGTTGATCTGGGTATTGCCCTGGTGCATGACGATCTTATACTCGTAAGGTCCGTTAATGGTCCTGGACCGAAGGGCCGACTGCCAGCCGGTAGCTACGCCGCCGGAGGGCATGAGAATATAATAGTAACCGTTGTATTTATAGAATTTAGGTCCTTCCGTCGTAGGGCCTAACTGTTCTCCATCGAATATCACGGAAGGTTCTCCCAGAAGGCGGGTACATTCCGGATCAATTTCCGCCAGGGCCAGCCGGTGCTTGATGCCGCAGCGGCTTCTGGCATAGGCAAACACCATATAGGCTCTCCCGTCGTCGTCCCACAGGGGACAGGGATCGATCCAGCCTTTAGCCTCCGCCAGACAGTTCAGTTCAAACTTCCCGTAGGGGTCCGCGCTTCTGGCCACAAAGATTCCCTCATCGGGAAGAGGAATAAACACATAAAAGATTCCGTCATGAAAACGGATGGACGGCGCCCAGGTTCCGGAACCGTGGGAGGGCCGGTCGTATTTCTCAAAAGGAAGGGATGTGACACAGTAATTGATGATCTCCCAGTGGACCAGATCTCTGGAATGAAGAAGGGGGACGCCGGGAAGATACGTGAAAGAGGACGCTACCATGTAGTAGTCCAGGCCTACCCGGATCACGTCCGGATCGGAATAGTCAGCATAAAGAATCGGATTCTGATACATATTGTTTACCTCAACGAACAATAATTTCCCTGCCGCGCCGCCCGAAAAGCTGACAATGCCATGTCCGGCGCACGGCTTTCTGTTTCCATGAATATTTTACCACAGATACAGAAAAAGGGACAGATAATTCCGTCCCTTTTCCTGTCAAAATAATTATTCCTTGACGGCTCCGATATTAACGCCCTGAATGAAGTACTGCTGGCAGAACGGATAGATGATCATAAAGGGAAGGATGGCCACGATAACCGCAGCGTTCTTCACCGTGTTCTCTGTCGCTCCGCCTACTGCCGTAGGCAGGTCGCTGCCCATGATCAGGGAACGCAGCTTCATCTGGAAGTTATACAGATTCTGCTTGGTAATGTACAGCTTGTAGTTGGTGTAATCGTTCCAGTAGGAAACGGCAAACATCAGGCCGATGGAGGTAAGGGCTGCCTTGGAAAGGGGAAGCACGATACCGAAGAAGATCTTCATGGGAGAACAGCCGTCGATCTCCGCGGACTCAAACAGCGCGGTGGGAATGCCCTCGAAGAAGTTTCTCATCAGAACCAGGTTGTACACGTTGATGGCCGGAGGCAGGATAACCGCCCACAGGGTGTTGGTCAGATGAAGACTGCTCAATACCAGGTAGGTAGGAATCATACCGCCGCTGAAGATCATGGTGAACAGCAGGATGTTGGCAAGAAGAGTTCTTCCAGGCATATCCCACTGAATCAGCACATAAGCGCCCAGGGTGGAAATCGCAAGACCCATGAAGGTACCTGACACCGTGGCGATCACGGAAATCAGGAAGGGCTGGTAGAGGGTCGGGTTAGTGAACACGGAAATATATCCAGCCAGACCAAACTGCTCAGGGAACAATTTCATACCGTAAGCGGTCTTCAGATCCAGCGAGTCGATCAATACCTTGTAAATGGGGATGATCATAATGAAACAGATAACGATAAATACGGCAACGATGATATAATCGGCCAAACCAGCTTTTCTCGGTCTCATAAATGTATCCCTCCTTTACATGATGCCTCTGCCGCGGACCTTGTAGCTTGCCTTGTTGCAGACAAGAACCAGGATACAGCCAACGATGGAGGAGGCAAGACCTACCGCCGTGGTATAGCCGTAATCCGGAAGG
>CANQBN010000139.1 GCA_947588855.1 uncultured Lachnospiraceae bacterium | reverse complement strand
ACAAAGGCCGCGGCGGAGATCCCGGCCCGCTTCGCGTCGCAGGGACCTGTCCATCCCGGCAAGCCTGGCCGCAAGACCTATTCCGGCGGGGAGGGGCTGGCGGAGGATGTCCGTTTCTACGGAGAGTGGATAGAGAACCAGGCCCTCAAAAGGCTGGCTGACATCTACCCGCAAACAGAGAGCGGTGAGATCCCTTTCGCCTGGCTGTGGATACGGTCGGTGAAATGCCCGAACCCGGCCTGCAACTGCCGTATCCCTCTGGGAAGCTCCTACATCCTGAGCAAATCGAAAACATCTCCGGCCTGGGCCGAGCCGGCGGCCGGAACCGACCGGATCACCTTTGAGATACATGGGGGGAATTGCCCTGCCGGTCTGGAGAGCAACAAGATCGGCAGTGGCGGCGCGAGATTTCGCTGCCCGGTCTGCGGTGAGGTCACCACGGACGAGTATATCAAAAAAATGGGGACAAGCCATGCGCTGGGCGCGGAAATGATGGCCGTCGTGACAAACTCCGGCGGGAAAAAATCTTTCCTCGTTCCGGACGCCGGGCAGAGAGCTGCCGCCGATGTCTCCAAACCGGAGGATGTTCCCACCGGCTCCATCCCGGCCAACGCCCATTGGTTTTCGCCGCCGGGCTTTGGGCTCACAGAATACGCGGATCTCTTCACCCCACGGCAAATGCGGATGCTGTCCACCTTCAGCGACCTGGTGCGGCAGGCGCAGGATATGGCCGCCTCCGCTGCCCTGGCCGCGGGTATGAGCGTATGCGGGGGTCCGCTGGCGGAGGGCGGGACCGGCGCTCTCGCCTACGGGCAGGCTGTCGGCGTTTACCTGGCCTTTGTGGTAGATAAAATGGCGGATTACAACAGCTCCGTGTGCTCCTGGAGGACATCGGGCGGAAATATCCGCAGTACTTTTGGCCGGCAGGCCATCCCGATGGTCTGGACCTTTGCGGAGGGAAATCCGTTTTCCAGTGTGTCTGGAAACTTTGCATCTCTGCTGGAGGGCGTAGCGGAGAGTATAGAGCATCTGGGCCTGGGCATTCCTGCCGCCGTGTCCCAGGAAAACGCCCTGACGATGGAGCATCCGCAGAATGTTCTGGTCTGCACGGAGCTGCCTTATTACCGGGATATCGGCTATGCGGATCTGTCCGATTTCTTTTATATCTGGCTCCGGCGCAGCCTGAAAGAGACGTTCCCGCAGATGTTCCTCCCGCTGGTCACTTCCAAAGAGGAGCTTTCCACGACGTCGTCTTATTATGGGACTGCCAGGGAAGAGGCAGAGCGGCAGTATCGGGCGGATTTGAAAACGGTCTGTGAGAAGCTGTATGAAAGCTGCACAGAGGAATACCCGGCCCTGCTCTTCACCTGCTTTCGGAAGAACGACCTGGAGAGCATCCAGCAGGACAGTGCCGGCAACAGCATTTCTGCCTGGGAGTTTATGCTGGAGTGTCTGGGCTCTGCCGGCTTCACAGTCTCCGCCGTGTGGCCCATGCGCTCAGAGCCGGTCTCCGAGAAAGCCGAATCAACAAGGGTGCTGATCGTCGCCAGAAAAGGCCTGGCGCGGCGGGGCCAGACCACCCGGCGGGGCTTTATCAATACGCTGAAACGGGAACTGCCGGAGAAGATACGGAAGGTCTTTACCTGCCAAGTGCCAGAGGAGGACGCCCTCCTCTCCTGCATGGGGCAGGGGCTCAGCGTGTTCTCGCAATTTGAGAGTATCCTCAACGCGGACGGCACACCCATGTCCGTGCATGACGCCTTACAGGCGATATGGCAGGAATGTCTCCTGGAATTGGACCAAAGAGAGAACGCCGCCTCAGAGGGCAGCGCAGAAATATAGGGAGGATCAAGATATGCTGGATAACTATGAACTTGTGCAAAAGGGCTTTCGCATTCTTCATCCACTGATGGCCGGATATATCGGTCAGGAGTTCAGCCGGGTCTATAAGAACGGCTGGTGGCAGGAGGTATTGGAAGCACTCAGCGACCAGTACGATCTGCCTGAAACCGGGAGCTACGGAGATCTGGTCGATTCTCTGGATGTGATGAACTGCCTCCGGCTGATAGACCGGCGCTGGAACGAGGTGTTCCGGACCAAACTCTCTTTAGATTACCGCACATGGGCAAAAGAGCTGGGCGGCGTTCGCAACAAGACCGCTCATATCGGCGGCCAGGACTTCACGAAAAGCTATGCTGAAAGAGCTTTAGACACTATGGCCCTTCTCTGCGAAGCTTTTGACGCGGAGGGCGTTGAGGAGATACGCGCCCTTTACCGGAAGCTCCGCTATGGCTCCGAAGAAGGTTCTACTGCTGCAACGGCCGCCTCTGCATCCGCCCAGACAAAAACCGTAAAAGTAAATGAGGGCGTCATGACAAGCTCGTTTGGCCGCCATCTCCCAAGCTGGCGGGAGATCATGCAGCCCCACCCGGACGTGGCCGAGGGCCGCTACCGTGCGGCAGAATTCGCGGCGGATCTGAATCAGGTATCCCGCGGCGAGGGCGCGGTCGAATACAGGGACCCGGTAGAGTTCTTTGCCCGCACTTATGTGACGGAGGGCATGGCTGGACTGCTGGTAGAATCACTCCAACGCCTTTCCGGGCAGGGGGGAGAGCCGGTCATTCAGTTGAAGACCGCCTTCGGAGGCGGCAAGACCCACAGCCTGCTGGCGCTCTATCATCTGGCCCGCGGCGGCCTTCCCGTTGACCGCATTTCAAGCCTGAAGCCCATTATGGAGAGAGCTGGCCTTGAGAAACTGCCCAAGGCAAATGTCGCCGTGTTAGTGGGCACGGCGCTTGACCCTTCGAGAAAAAAGAATCCGGCCAATCTCCCCAAATATACCGTCAACACAATCTGGGGCGAAATGGCTTATCAGTTGGTCACGTCTGCCGGGAAGCCGGATCTCTATGCCATTATCAGCGATTCCGACCGGCGCGGGGTCTCGCCCGGCTCCGAGGCATTGAAAACTCTGCTTAACGCCTGCGGTCCCTGCCTGATCCTTATGGATGAGCTTGTCGCCTACGCGAAAAAGCTCTATGGCAACGACGGGCTTCCAGCCGGGTCCTACGACAACTTTATCACCTTTATCCAGGAGATCACCGAGGCCGCAAGAGCCAGTGAGAACAGCATCGTCGTGGCGTCCATTCCGGAGTCCGAGATCGAAGTGGGCGGCGAGGCTGGAAAGATCGCCCTGGAGACCATCGAACACACCTTCGGCCGCATGGAGTCCATCTGGAAGCCTGTGGCGGCCAACGAGGGCTTTGAGGTCGTGCGGCGGAGGCTGTTTCTTCCCTGTAAGAACGAGCAGGCAAGGGATATGGTCTGCAACGCTTTCAGCCAGATGTACCAGGAAAACGCTTCGGATTTCCCCACCGAGGCAAAAGAGGTGGAGTACAGAAACCGCATGGTGTCCTGTTATCCCATCCATCCGGAGATCTTCGACAGACTCTACGGCGACTGGGCCACGCTGGAAAAGTTCCAGCGCACCCGCGGCGTCCTGCGCCTGATGGCAGCGGTCATTCACGAACTGTGGATGTCCAGCGACGCCTGCGCCATGATCATGCCGGGGTCTATCCCGCTGAATACGCCTGCCGTGCGCGACGAATTGGTGCGCCATGTGCCCGAGACCTGGAACAGTATCATCGACCGGGAGGTAGACGGCAAGGACTCGGTTCCGTTCCAGAAGGACAGGGACATTCCCCGTTACGGGAAGAATTTTGCCGCCCGGCGGGTAGCAAGAACCGTCATGCTGGGGAGCGCCCCCAGCACTGCCGCGCTCCGCGACCAGACTGCACGCGGCCTGGAGACGTCGAGAATACGCCTTGGTGTCGTCCAGCCGGGAGAGACGATTGCGGACTTCAATGACGCATTGAATACGCTTCACGGCTCTCTGTCTTATCTGTACAGCAGCCAGAACGGCACACGTTTTTGGTATGAAACCAAGCCCACACTGAGAAAAACCTCCGAGGACCGCGCCTCCCAGGTCTCCGAAGAAAACGTCATTATCGAGATCGAAACCCGGCTCAGGAAGCTGCGGAGGGAAGCGCCGTTTGCCGGATTACATATCTGCCCGGCTTCTTCCAATGATATCCCCGATGAGCAGACAGCCAGACTGGTGATCCTCAGACCGGAGGAGTCCTTCAAGCGGGCAAACGGCAAGGACAGCGGGAAAGCGCTGGAGGCGGTAACAAATCACCTGAATACCAGAGGAATGTCCCCTCGTGTTTACCGGAATATGCTTGCGTTCGTCGCTCCCGATCAGGACAAGATCCGGGATCTTCAGACCGAAGTGAAGCGGTTTATCGCATGGAAGTCCATTCTCTCCGACAAAGAAGATCTGAACCTGGACGGCGGTCAGCTCCGGGAAGCGGAGAACAGTCTGAATCGCAGCAATACTTCCGTAGAGAAGGAAATAAAGGCCACTTACTGCTGGCTGCTGGTGCCGTTTATCGACCAGTATGAGGACATCAAGACCATCCAGTGGGAGATCAGCAATCTGGGCGGAGGAGACGACGAGATCGTTTTCAAAGCGGCAAGGAAGATGATCCAGGGAGAGCAGATCATCACGACCTGGGCGCCTGCTCTGCTCAAAATGAGCCTGGACGATTTGCTGTGGAAAAGCTCCGACGATATCGCGGTCAAAAAGCTGTGGGAGTATCTCTGCACTTATTGCTATCTGCCGAGGCTTGCCAATTACAGCGTTCTGGAGGACGCGATCACCAAGGGCGTTCGCTCCACCGAGTTCTTCGGCATAGCGGCCGGGTTTACAGGAGAGCGATATATCGACCTGAAGCTGAATGAGACGGTGTATTCCGTCAATCCGTCTGATTTGCTGGTGAAGCCTTCGGTCGCTACGAAACAGATTATGAATGAACGCCAGAGCGGCCTGGGAGGCAGCGGTCTGCCGGGTGGCTCCGGTGTTCCGGGAGGTCTGGGAGGTCTGGGAGGCGGAACCACAGGTGGTCAGACCCAGCATGGCGATCCGACTGTGCAGCCGGGAGGCAATACGGAGCCTGCCCCGAAGAATACGCGGTTCTTTATGTCGGCAAAGCTGGATAACACCCGTGTGAATAAAAACGTGAACGATTATCTTACGGAGGTTATCCAACATCTGATGGCAGTGGATGGGGCCGAAGTGGAACTGACTCTGGATGTCAGTGTCAGCGCCCCGAAGGGCATACCGTCCTCCACCGTGAGGACCGTCTCCGAAAATTGCCGCACACTGAAGATCCAGAATTTCGGCTTCGAGGACAATTGAGCAAAAGAAGAGCCCCGGGGACTGCTTTTCGTTCAGTCCCCGGTGTTGCTTTTTTCAGAGCCGTTTTGCTGCATCGGTGCGGTTCAATGTGATTGCCTCTTTTTTGCCTGCCTCTTTTGCGGATGTGCCTTTTTCGAATGACCTTTTTGGCCGTAAGCACGAAAAACGCATCCATCACACAGCCCGTCACAGACCCAGGTTTTATTCTCCGGGCAGCTACAGAGGTTACGACTTTGCTTATGCTTCCTGATGTTGGCCCTCCAAAGATTGACCTCACGGTATTCTTCTGGAGTAACATAGATCCACTGATTGTCTCCCTGATTATAAATTTTCTTCATTCTATCTTCATATGCGTTCATAGCCATTCACCTTGTAGCCGTAATGCACTCATAAGAGGATGAGCGAGTACGACCGTAATTTTTGTAAATACGGTTGTAAATCTTTCATTTATCTAACAAGCTGACAAGCACAGTCCGTAACAGGACCAGATTGAGTCCGTCTTGGCAAGAAATCCCGGCAAAATGATTTCCCAAATAATGGGCAGAATCCTCTGCCAAAAAGGCAGACTGCCCCCTTTATTTCAGGCTACGGTGGAACCTCGTGCTTGAGGTTTCAAGGCCCTTCCGTGTTCAATTCCAGGCCCCCTCCGCTCTTTTTTAGTTGACTGCCCAGGCTGCCATTCTTCAGTTCCACCGGCCTGAGTCTGCGCTTTCCGTTCGGCCAGAGTCGGATGCCGGCTCCCCTCCTGGTTCAGCGTGACGCGTGTAGATGCACAACTCACATTTCCCCAGGCCTTAAGAGGGTGACTAAGTCGATATCCAGTGTACAGGAGGTTCGCCGCAGGGATGTCCAGCGCCCGGAAAGCGCAGTTTTCCCTTGCACGCGAAAAAAAGAGAAAACTGCACCCTCCTTTTGCAAAAAATTGAAAATTTTACCAATATTTTTCGTTCAACCTTTATAAAAAGAGGCGGCCCGTCAGCTCGTTTCCGAGCACCACATCTGCGCACCAGGCGCTGTCCAGGTGCTTTGTGATGATTCCACAACCAGCGCTATCCACCGTACCAATTTTTGAAGCGTGTACGCCGCTTCTGAGGGGAGAAGATCATACGGGCGAGTGATTGCTTCTTCCCGGGTACTTTTTGCAGCGGCTACCCACACCTTCGTTTGATTTGAACTGGATACTCTCCAGTTTTAGGCAGTTTCGTTGCTCTCTCTGCCCCTATATGACGCTGCTGAGCATTTTCACTCCGGCAGCTGCTTTTACCCTTTTTAGGAAAGCATCCTACTTTGACCTGCAAAGGGCAAAGGCAGCTGTCGCAGATCCTATGCTGAACACTGCGTTTTTCTCATATGCTTCGCTGTTTATCGACATCAGAAGCGAGGCTGTTCACCTGGGTTATCTGCCCATCGGTCCAGCATCTCATTAAACTTCTTAACGTCGACCAGGCACTTACGGCCTGCATAAACGCAAGGGAGCACGTTCTCTCTTGCCAGTCTTCTCAAGCTATACTCTGAGAGCACACAGACCTTGGAGAGTTCCCGGATGGATTTGTAGTCTTCGCTGCGCATATTCTCACCTCCTGAGGAGAATGAATGTTGTTGTGATTACAGTAATATTATCTCTTATTCTTGTTTTCAAGACTTAGTATACTACACTTTCGTTCCCGCGTCAAGCCGGATGAAGATTTTTTCGGGCTTGACGAGATTCATGTTGTCCGGTATATTACGGAGGCCCCTCAAAATGGGCGATAATTTACTGTTATAGAGAAGTTTGCCTGTGTATCTTTGCCGTCAAGTCGGCTCATCCTGCCGGGTGCTTTTCTGTTTCGCATTTTTGAAAATTACTTGATTTTGCGAAATAGATTGCGGTATAATACAAACGAGGTGATTTGCCGTGCGATTGATCAAACGTGACTTCTACCTGAACAAGTTGAAGGATGTCATGGGCACCCCGGATATCAAAGTCATTACCGGCGTCCGACGCAGCGGAAAGTCTAAGCTGATGGAGGCTTTCATGGCCCATGTTCTGGACTCTGATCCGGATGCGAACATCATTCATATCAATTTCAATATGAATGCGTATGAACCTCTGACGGAGTACCATGCGCTGAACGACTATATTGAAAAAGCATATGTCCCCGGGAAAAACAATTATATCTTCATTGATGAAGTCCAGATGTGCAGCGGTTTTGAGAAGGCCGTCAACAGCCTTCACGCCTCTGAGAAATACGACATTTACATCACGGGTTCCAACGCTTTCCTGCTGAGCAGTGATCTGGCAACGCTGTTCACCGGACGTACCTTTGAAATCGAGGTGTTTCCATTCTCCTTTGCGGAATTCATGCGGTACTTTGAACTGACAGACCAGTATTCCGCCTTTACCCGCTATATCCGGGAGGGGGGAATGTCCGGCTCATATCTTTACAAAACGCCGGAATCAAAATACAGCTACATTTCCGATGTTTTCAACACCCTGATCGTCCGGGATATCCAGCGCAAGTATCGGATACGCAACATGCCGCTGATGGAGCGCCTCTGTGATTTTCTGATCGATAATATTTCCAATCAGATATCCACCCGCAGCGTGGCCGCGAGCTTCATAAGAGAGCACGACAAAACAAATGACCGCACCATCAGCGCCTATATCAAGTATCTCTGCAATGCCTTTGCGTTCTACAAGGTAAGGCGGTACGATATTCAAGGCAAACGGTATCTGGCATCGAACGATAAATACTATCTCAGTGACCATTCCTTCAAGTATGCCAAGCTGGGCACAAAAAACGCGGATTATGGCAGGATGATCGAGAACATCGTCGCCATTGAACTTCTGCGGCGGGGATACGAGCTGTATGCCGGGGTACTGTATAAGAAGG
>CANQBN010000138.1 GCA_947588855.1 uncultured Lachnospiraceae bacterium | reverse complement strand
CTCCACGACCGCATGTATCCCTGGTATATGTGAATGTGCAATTACAGTAGCTATCATATAACAACCGATATATACAATGATACATTCCACAAAAGTCCCCGCTTTCACGCCATATCGTGGCCACACAAAGCAACGAAGTATATTACCAACTCCCAAATGAAGGCAATAAATCCCCAATGTATAGTTGGTAATCTGGGAAATTGCGACTCTCATCTTATCAGAACACCAGTCAAACGGAAGCAGCCAGAACAGATATACCAGACACACTGCCACAACAAGTTGCTTGATTCCCGAATAGCCAAACCCGTCAGGTTTAATAAATATTGAATAGGTAGTGATGAGCATCAGAAGGAATATAAGGCCAGTAATAAGGTATACTCTTGATACTTTTCCCCTAATTTTCTCAAATACTTTGAAGTGTCCTATTGCCAGACCACATGCTGCTAATGGCAGCATTTCTATCAGTCGCCCCAACGGATATTTTAATTCGTAACACAGATCTTTGAAAAGCCGCCAGTTAACCCCGGAATACTGCAAACTTACCGCTCCCAGGGCAATCATACCCAAAATAGCCCATTTATTATCGGCTTCCCAAATATCCATGATGAATGAAAACAAAAACGTTATCCATATAATGTTTACCTGATACCATAGCGCAGTATTGAGTTTCTGTGAATGTCCAGTCAAAATCTGCCATAACAGATCCCTTAACCGGACATCTGGAGAAAACTGGCTGATCGTACCAATCCAACTATATATGCCATAATAAAGGCAACACCAAAATATATGCGGTAATATCAACCGTTTCCAACGTTTTTTACGCTTTACCCCCCCCGCAACAATTGTGCCGGCTGTCAGATAAAACGACATAAACATAAACACAGGCACATGATATTCTCTCATAATATAGAACAGATACCGTATCCCTTTCCCCGATGCACCGGGAGTCCAAAAATGGCTCAGCACGACCTCAAAACACATCCATGCCCTCAGGATACATAGGCCAATATTATTTCTTTTCACCTTTTCTATCTAATCCTCCATTTTGTTGTCGCCGATATTTTATCACTCAATATTTTTATATATATCCTTTTCGCTCCCTACATTCTCCACCCCCATATCATATAATCCTAGCAATATACTATCCATCTTAAACTCAAATGTATGAACCACATATGGTTCTATCTGAAACATCTGTCCGGTTGTCAGATGATAATTCTCTGTTTCCCCGTTTTTCTCAAGCCGCAGATCAAATTCTCCCTTTACAACGTAGAAAGCCTCTCTATTTACCTTATGGTAGTGGTTTCCCCTAACCTCCCCAGCCTTGGATTCTGTCACATTCACCTGTTTCCAACCATCGTGGACTAACTGCACCAACTTCCCTCGTTCGTCCATATATTCAAAATCCGGTTTTAAAAATTGAATCAGCATATTCCTGTCCCTTTCCTGTTATCAGCCTGGCCCATGCCGCAAGCCCCATCCCATGTGCAAACTCTCCTGTACGCACCATTTCACAGAATTCATCAATATCCACCAACTTTGCGTGCATTTTCTCCAACGGCTCCCTTTTTGGTTCATGTCGCTCCAATTCACACTCCACCGCGCAAAGATAAGCGATCTCCGTACTAATACCGGCTGATGGATAGTAAGATCCCAGATCATGGTATTCCCTCGTCTTATAACCAGCCTCCTCCAACAACTCTCTCTCAGCCGCCTGACGGATGTCTTCCCCTTCTTCCAGACCGCCGCCTGGTATCTCCCATAGCCATTTCTTTACACTATGGCGATATTGATGAATCAAAAGGATCTGATCTCCTACGAAAGGGAAAACGCTGATGCTCGGCTTCGTCTCCACAAACGAATACGGATACACAGCTCCAGCTACGGCTACCTGGTCCTTATGTATCCGAAACCTTCCCAGTTCTGTCTGTTCTGAACCAACAACCTGATATTCCATTCTCTCCCTCCTGCCGCGTATCATCTGGTAAGGAATTTCCCGCCTAGGGTGATTCGACAGCGCCAGTATTCCAGCAGATCCTCCATGGTCTTCTCAAACGGTATCTCTGGTTCCCACCCTGTGTGCTCTTTGAACTTCCTGCAGTCCGGCACCTGCAGATCTGCGTCGATCGGACGCAGCCGTTCTTCATCTACGACAATAGATATCTCATCCTTCCGCACAGACATGGATATCAGCGTCCGCAGAGTTTCGCCCACCGTACAGGTATGGCTTCCGCCGATGTTATAGTACTCCCCCGCCACAGGGTTCACTGTGACCAGCATGTAGTACGCCCGGACAGCGTCCCGGACATCTGCGTACGTTCTCAGGGAATCCAAGTTTCCCACATGAACTTCCGGCGGGATCTGCCCGCTCTCTATCATGGCGATCTGCTTGGCAAAGGTCGACTCATGGAATACGTCTCCCCTCCGCGGTCCTGTATGCGTAAACATACGGGTAGTCATTACGGTCATTCCATAGGCCTCCGCATAATATCTCCCTAGGAGGTCCGTCCCCACCTTTGAGATCGCATACGGCGATGCCGGATGGAACGGGCATTCCTCATGGATCCCTGTATCCGGCTTTTTCTCAGGCGGGATCTTCCCGAATACCTCCGATGACGCGCATATATGTATCACAGGACAGTATCCCTTGTCCTGTTCCATGACCAGTCTTATGGATTCCAAAAGCCTGCAAGTCCCGAGGATATTCGTATTCAATGTGTCGATCGGAGCCGTAAAGCTGGTCAGCGGATAGCTCTGGGCCGCCAGGTGGAATACATAGTCCGGCTTCACATTAGATATGACATGGAGCAGTGAAGTCTGATCGTTCAGATCCGCATACTCAAAATACAATCTATCCTTATGATTGACCCGGTCAATCAGGTGCTCCACATTATCAATAGGGCTCCTCCATCTGCAGACCCCGTATATATCCCAATCTGTATTTTCCAGCAGATAATCCGCGAGATGGGAACCCACCATACCGGTGATCCCGGTTATCAGCGCTTTCTTCATAGAATAGTTTCCTTTCCTTTCTCATCTTCCGGTGAAAAGAACAATATCTGGGCCCCTGTCGTATCAAAGCCAAACGGCACATAAAGCAGCGGCTTCAGCTCATCGATCACTGCCTGCCGGTATTCTTTTTCCACATAAAAGAGCAGGAAACCTCCGCCGCCTGCTCCCAGTATCTTTCCTCCCAGAGCTCCCGCTTTCCGGGCCCTGTCATACAGGACATCAATCGAGGCTGTCGATATCCCATTACCGATCCCGCGCTTCAGCTGCCAGGAATGGTGGAGCAGTCGCCCAAACTCCCGCAGGCTGTCCCTCCGGTCTGTCAATACCTTCTCTGCTTCATCGACAAGCGTTTTCATCTCCTTCAGTTCCGCGGTCTTGTTCTTTAATTCTTTCTGCGTATTTTCCTGAATACTCGAGGATAATCTCGAAAACCCGGTAAAAAACAGCAGCAGATTTTCATTCAGCTGCCTCTTCTTTTCCCCGGAAATGATCACTGGCGACACATGGTAACCATCAGATGAAAAATCTATCCGGTTCAGATTTCCGAACGCCGCGGCGATCTGATCCTGTATCCCTCCGGCTTCCCCGCACAATACCCGCTCAAGATAGATCGCCTCGTCAGCCAGTTTTCTTTTATCCGTATAATGACCCTTCAGCGCATGGAAAGCGTTCAGAAGTCCCACTGCGAAGGAACTGCTTGTCCCAAGCCCCGATCTTGCAGGAAGATCCGCGTCATATGCGATCCTCAGGTTATGCATACTGAGCAGCTTCATGGCTTCCCGCACCATTGGGTGCCTGATGTCACCTATATCTGTGACCTCTTCTATTTTTGAATATATGATCTGATCCGTATAATCAAAAAAAGACGGCAGATGCCGTACGTTCACATAGCAGTATTTGTCGATCGTAGTGGATATCACGCTCCCACCATACTCGTTATAAAAATCCGGAAAATCCGTCCCGCCGCCGAAAAAGGACATGCGGAAGGGCGTTCTTGTGATGATCATCCCTGTCAGCTCCTGTAGTTCTTACTGTTCTCTATGTAATCAAGATACGTTTCCTTCAAGCCTTCCCGCAGGGATATGGACGGCCTCCATCCCATGGCGAACAGCTTTGAAGAATCCAAAAGCTTCCTGGGAGTACCGTCCGGATACGACGGGTCATAGACGATCTCTCCCCGGTATCCCACGATATCCCTGATCAATTCTCCCAGCTCCCTGATACTCATATCCTGTCCGCAGCCGATATTAACGCACTCATCCCCGCTGTAATTCTGCATCAGGAAATAACTGGCGTCCGCGATATCATCGATATGCAGGAACTCCCGCATGGCGCTCCCCGTACCCCACATGACAACCTGGGGGGAATTGTTTATCTTAGCTTCATGGAATTTTCTCAGGAGCGCCGGGATCACATGGGAGTTCTCCGGATGATAATTATCACCAGGTCCATACAGATTGCAGGGCATTACGGAAATGTAGTCCGTGCCATACTGACGGTTATAGAACTCGCACATCTTCAGACCCGCGATCTTGGCTATGGCATAGGCTTCGTTGGTTTTTTCCAAAGGGGCCGTTAAAAGATAGTCCTCACGGATCGGTTGAGGGACGATGCGGGGATAAATACACCCGCTGCCCATGAACAGAAGTTTCTTCACCTTGTTCTTGTATGCGCTGTGGATTACGTTCGTCTCGATCGCCAGATTGATATACATGAACTCAGCCGGGGCCATTTCATTTGCGTGGATCCCCCCTACCTTTGCGGCCGCCAGAAATACATATTCCGGCTTTTCTTCATTAAAAAAGGACTCCACGTCTTCCTGACGAGTTAAGTCCAGTTTGGAATGGCTTCTTGTTATAATGTTCTTGTATCCTTCCTTTTTTAACCTTCTGACTATAGCCGATCCTACAAGGCCGTTATGACCTGCCACATATATTTTTGATTCAGCTTTCATCTATATCTACTCCTCCCCTATTTTCATATATACAATACTTTGCGATTTCTTGAAAAACACATTCCAAAAAGTAATAATGAGAATATCCATTCTCTCTATACATCTTATATCGGCACTTTATATTATGTGGTATATCATGAACTCTTATCCGTGTGCTAACCCCACCAGCACTAAAATTAGTAAGAATATTATTAAGAAACATAATTTGTCTATTCATTTTTAATGCTTTCAAATACCACGAAAAATCACTTTCCCCATAAAATCCAATTGCTCGATAACATTCCTTTGATGCAAACATTGCTGGATGATTAAAATTACGACTAGTAGCATAAATACTTTTTTTAGGTCTTTTTGTAATAATATTAGTTCCTTTATGTATATAGATCGCTCCCATTACAATATCAAGTCCTGGATTATTACGAAACGTTTCTATTACTAAAGAAGCAGTATTTGGTTCATACCAGTCATCACTATTTAACAATCCTATGATTGAGCCTGTTGACAACTTAATTCCTTTATTCATAGCATCAAAAATACCATTATCTTTTTCACTGACTAAAACCATTTTTATGCCTATTTCTTCATATTTCTTCCGATAACTTTCAATAATCTGAACTGTTCTATCATTAGATTCTCCATCAATAAAAATATGTTCTATTTGATTTGTCGATTGTTCCAGTATGGATTTTATAGTACGTTCAATACTCTTCTCACTATTATAGCAAGCAGTTATCACAGATAACATATTTCTTTACTTCTCCTCCTCATGTTAATCTCCTTTGATATAAAAAAGCCTTCTATCCAAGTTGAAGATCTTTCTTCATTTCTAGATATTTCACTAACTCTCTTTTAAGAACTCCTCCGTTTCCTAGTTTTCCTATGGCATGCCCAATTTTTATTCGAAACTCTTCTTTGTTTCTTAGCATTCTCCCCTGTCAGTGACTATTTTAACTATAACTGCTATTTTCTGTTATCATAGTTTATCCAACAAAAACAGCATGACCAATTGTTTATTTCCAGTTTTGCGAGAAGCATCTGGTTTCTCCATATCCATCCCAAGCATTCTGAAAGGAGCGAATCCTTTTTTCTCTATAGCTTTGCCAATATCCCCCTCACCTTCTCCACTGCATCAAAGAACCCCCTATATTCCTCCGGTTCCCACTTCTCCCTAATCCTCTGCTGCACTCCCGCCGGCCCAACCACGGACGGCACGGAAAGCGATACGCCTCGTACCCCGTGTTCTCCCATCAAAGGCGACGTGACCGACACGATCGTCGGCCTCTGGTTCAGCACCGCATCCGCCAGATGACATACACAAGTTGCAATCCCATAGTGGGTTCTCCCCTTCGCCTTTATAATCGCCGATCCCATCGTCCGAGTCTTCTCCGCGATCATGGAACGTACTTCTTCGTCCCATGGAATCGACATCTCACTACAGTATTCCCCGATCGGGATTCCCCCGACCGTCACCCGGCTCCATACCGGCACCTGACCGTCTCCGTGTTCCCCCACCAGATAACCATTCACCACGCCGGTACTAAGGCCGATGTAATCCGCTATGTTCCGCACAAACCGCGATGTATCCAGAATACAGCCAGATCCAAATACCATTCCATTCGGCAGTCCCATCCACTCACCTGCCTTATACGTCAGGATGTCCACCGGGTTGGAAATCAGGAGGATCACTCCCCTGGTGTAGTATTTCTGAATGGAGCAGATCACGTCCTGAAGGGTCTTCACATTCTCACTGACCAGATCCAGGCGGCTCTCCCCCGGTCTGCGGTTTCTCCCGGCAGTGATGATAATCAGGTCACAATCCTCACAGTCGGTATAGTCTCCGGCATACAGATCCACCGTTCCGAGCGTCGGCAGGCCGTGCCGGATGTCCCAGGCTTCCCCCTCCGCCTTCTCTTTTGAAATATCGATCAGTACGATCTCCCTGGCTATATCCCTCAGTGCAAGGGCGTAAGCGATCGATGAACCCACATACCCGGCGCCAATGATCGCCACTTTCCGGTTCCCTATTGTATATCCACGCTTCATTCTGCAGCTCTGTCTATCTCCTTCTGCTTATCCGTTTTTATATCAAATACCCGGCGCCAGTTATTTGATTGCTATGATCCTGGTCAGTCTCCCATACAGGTCGTAGCCATCCCATATCAGGTCGAAATCCATGGTCCTTCCCACCGGCACCACACGGTCGATGCCACGGATACCGGACATCAACAGCGGCATAAGCATCTCCCTGTTCCCGATATAGGAAATGGTCTGGCAGTGCCTATCGTCGCACAGGTCTTTTAGTTCGAGGATATCCGCACAGTTATATTCGAAAAAATACCCGGAATTGTCTTTCAGGTCCATCAGCCCATCCATGATCCGGGGGAGTCTTACGCGTACCAGCAGGTTGTCCGCATGGGGTTCTATCCTGACGCCGTATGCGGCATCCGCTGCCCCGTTTCCACCCGGCTGACAGGCATCTCCCTTTTCCGCTCCCGGATTCGATGCTGCCATACGCTCCGCTTCCATCGGCTTTGCCTCCATTCCCGCGGCAGCATATCCCACCGCCGCAAGGCACCCGCTTGTCAGCTTGTTCACCCCCTGAATCAGCTGGAAAACATACTTTTTCTTCACAAGTTCATGCAGCCATCCCCAGAATTCTTCCTTTGCAGCCCGTATACAGCTGCTGTCCCCTATCCAGGCCACCAGCCGCGGACTGGTGCATGCATTCTGGTCCGTCAGGTAAGTATCGTTGTAGAAAGCTTCTGCCGTCCGGCTTTTCTCCCGACCGTCCATGTCCAGATAGCTTCCGGCATCGATCACCGCCAGCGAGAATCGGTCGGCAAATGTGACTTCCCCCGCTCTCGGGCCCAACGGCGACTTCCGGATCTCCTCTACCGTTGCATCCCCGCCCCAGATAATTCGCGTATCCGCTATGGATGAGAAAAGGTCGTTGACAGCTTTCACCCTTCCGTATCTCACAAGGCATACATAACCGGCCATGTCCCAGTTTTTCCCTGCCTCCAATGCCTCCGCAAATGCCCCGGCTATGATACGCACCTGTGGAAAATCTTTCGACGGCACCCGCACGATGTTCGCGTTCCCTGTCAGGAGCCCTGCCGTAAGGGAATATGCGAAATTCACCGGCACGTTGGACGGCGCGATGTGGAACGCCACTCCCCTTCCAAGACGGATGTTCCCGTCTTTCCTTCCAAACCTCTCCCTCAGCTTCAGCGTGGATGACCTACGGATCCAGAACGC
>CANQBN010000137.1 GCA_947588855.1 uncultured Lachnospiraceae bacterium | reverse complement strand
ACCGAGTATCCGTGTACACCGACCAAGATTCTGAAGGCTATGGGAAAAATCAAGTAAGGAGACGTTGGGATGAAGAAGTTTGATCATATCAAAGCGAACAGCTATGAAGAGGCCAGTCAGATCCTCCGGGAAGGGAACGGAACCATCGACCTGATCGCCGGAGGGACCGACATCCTTGGAACCTATAAGGACCGGCTGCTGAAAACCTATCCGGAGGCAGTCGTAAGCGTGAAAAATGTCCCGGATTCCGCCTATATCCGGGAGGAGGGGGACTGTATCGCCATCGGCGCCGGTACCACCTTGAAAAGCGTCTGTGAGAGCGACCTGGTGAAGGAGTCCGCAGAGGCGCTGGCGGAGGCGGCCCATTCGGTGGCGTCGCCTATCATCCGCTCCACGGCCACCATCGGCGGCAACGTCTGCCAGGACGTCCGCTGCTGGTATTACCGGTACCCCAACAATGTGGGCGGATGCTTAAACTGTAAGAGAAAAGGCGGCGACACCTGTTATGCCATCGCCGGGGAAAACCGGTATCATTCCATTTTCGGCGGCATGAGTACCGGTCAGCCATCGGCCTGCCAGAGCCAGTGTCCTGCCGGAACTAATATCGCTGCCTATATGGCAAAGATCCGGGAGAATGATTTTGACGGCGCTGCGGAGATCTTTTTCCAGTATAATCCTATGCCTATGATGACCAGCCGTATCTGCCCCCATGTCTGCACCGACGGGTGCAACCAGAAGGTCTACGGGGAGCCGGTGAATATCCCGGCGGTGGAGCGGGCCCTGGGCGATTACATTCTGGTCCATAAGGAGAAGTTTTATGCGGCTCCATCTGTTTCCACCGGCAGAAAATGCGCAGTTATTGGCGCAGGCCCTGGCGGCCTGGCGGCAGCTTTCTATCTGCGGCAGGCGGGCCATGAGGTTACGGTTTATGACGCCCATGAGAAGGCGGGCGGCGTCCTCCGCTACGGGATCCCCCATTACCGTCTGCCCAAGTCCATCGTGGACGAGTTCTGCGACGCTTTGAAAGACATTATGGGAATCCGCTTTGTCATGAACACCAAGGTTGGCGAGGATATCACCGTGGAGGAGATCAAAGCCCAGAACGACACGGTCTATTTCGGCACCGGCGCCTGGCGGCAGCCGGTTCTGGGACTGGACGGGGAAAATCTGACCTCCTTTGGCCTGAATTTCCTGGAGGAAGTCAATACCTATCTGGAGAAGGCCATTGGGGAAGAGGTTCTGGTCTGCGGCGGCGGCAACGTGGCCATGGACGTGGCCCTGACATCCAAACGCCTGGGCGCCAAGTCAGTGAAACTGGTCTGCCTGGAGCAGCGGGAGGAAATGCCGGCAGACGAGAGCGAGATCGCCATGGCGGAAGAGGAAGGCGTGGAGATTCAGAACGGCTGGGGCCTGGGACGGGTTCTCAGCGAGAATGGCCGGGTCAGCGGGCTGGTGGCCAAGCGGTGCCTGTCCGTGCGGGACGCCGACGGGCGTTTCCATCCTACCTATGACGAGGAAGATACCCGGATCATCCGCTCCGATTTCATTATCCTGGCTACCGGCCAGGGCGTGGACGTGTCCTTCCTTCCTGAGCATTTAAGCGCTCAGTTAAAGACCGCCCGGGGCCTGATCGACGCGGACGTGGAGTCCGGAAAGACCCGGGAAGAAGGCTATTACGCCGGCGGCGACGCGGTGACCGGTCCAAACCTGGCGATCCGCGCTATCCGTGCCGGCCGTTCGGCAGCACGCTCCATCATCCATGATCTGGGCGGCAGCGGAAAGGCCCAGGCCGTGGAAGAGAAGTATACCCACTTCGACGTGGCGGGCGTTGAAAATACGGTTCAGAACAAGCAGACAGAAAAACCGGTTGGGGAGCGGACTCTGGCCGATGAGGACCGGATGTCCTTTGATATGAAAACGGCGATGGAGGAGGCAAAGAGATGCCTTCACTGCGCATGCTACGCGGTGAATGCCTCGGATATCACGCCGGTGCTGGTGATGCTGGACGCGGAGATCGTCACCACGGAGCGGAGGATTTCTGCCAAGGAGTTGTTTACCACGAAACTGACGGTGCAGCAGGTGCTGAACCGGGGCGAACTGGTGAAAGAGATCCGCATACCCAAGTCAACCGGAGAGACCCATTACGACAAACGCCGGGTGCGGGACGCCATTGATTTCGCCATCGTGTCCCTGGCCAGCCGGTTCGCGGTGGAGGACGGCGTGGTGAAGGACGCGTCCCTGGTATTTGGCGGCGTGGCGCCGGTGCCCTATCAGGTGAAGGAGGCGGAGGCTTATCTGATCGGAAAGAAGATCGACCGTCAGGTGGCCAAAGAGGCCGGTGAGATTGCCCTGAAAGGTGCTACGCCCATGCGGGAGAACGAGTACAAGGTCTTTATGGCGAAAGATACCGTCTACGAGGCCGTGTGCCGTGCCGGCGGGATCCGGCAGCTGGAGATTCCCGTGCTGTAGTTTTCGTACTGTAGAAATCGGTTATTATGATAGAAAAAGGCAGTTTATGATGGATGGCAGTGGAAAACCGGTGAAAAGAGCAGAGATTGACGAGGCCGTGGTCCGTCCTTACCGATATCGGGATCAGGCGGAACTGGAAGAAGTATATCTGAGCGGCCGGGTGGAGGAGGTCGGTGAGGGCGCGTTTTTAAACTGCGCCGGCCTCCGGGCTGTCCTTGTGGGACGGCAGGTGAAACGGGTAGAGCCCATGGCGTTTATCCGGATAGCCCGATACGCGGATATTGTTTGGCTGGGGACAGCGCCCTACAAATCTCCCTTGATGCGTATCCTGCCGCCCTTTTCGGAAATAAGGGGGCTTTGTGCCCCCTTTGCTGCCTTCCCTCGGGCCGGGGAGGAGGAAAAGCTGGCTTTGGCGGCCGGCTATATCCTTCATCCGGAATGGGAAGAGCTTTACTCGGAGGATCTGCGAGGGGAGTACGGAGACTATATCCGGGAATCCCTGGTTGATCACCTCAGCGGCCTGCGGGAGAAAGGATGTATTTTTGAAGTTCTGGTTTCCCTGTGGAACCGGGGATTTTTAAAGGAAAAAGAAGAAGTCCGGCGCTATCTTGCCTACGCGAGAAGCTGCCGGGTGTCGGGAAAAGAAAAAACGGTTTTAGACCGGATTGAGCAGGAAGCGGGCCTGGCAGGCGGAGAGGAAGTCTTCCTTTCGGAGGAGGCAGAAGTGGACAAGCGTCTGCTGCGGCTCGTCCGGGAGGAGATACCGGACGGGGCCCTTCGGGCCTGTATGGAAAAAGAAAAGATCGGAACTTTTCCCCGGGTTTTCTATGGAAAGGACGGAAGGGAGGCGCCGCCGGAGGCCGTGAAATATATCCTTTACCGGTATATGAGCCAGTGGACCGAGGGGAGCGTTCTGCCGAACTTTCACTTTGATGAAAGGGCGGACCGGATGGCGGCCCTCCTGGAGCCGGATTCCCTTCTCCATGTGCTTAAGGAACTGGGCTGCCCGGAGACGGAGGGCCCGGACGGGAGCCGCAGGGTGCCCTATCCCCGAAGGCTGATTCCTCTTCTGCGGTATGCGGATGGGGCTTTGACGAGTGATTATGTCCGCCGGTGGAAAGAGTGGCGGGAATATCCGGTCTACGGTTTCTCCGGCTATCAGGCCGCGTCCGTGCTGGAGCGGGCGATCCTTTTAAACGACAGCGAGGAAGCGCTGATTTTCGCCGGATGGCGGAGGCTTTTGCCGCAGTACGCCAGGCTCCGGGGCCAGTCGGAGGAGAGATTATTTACGGACTTGACGGCCCTTCTGGAGCGGCAGGGACGGGAGGAATTGGGCCCGGTTCTGGATCAGTGGCGGGAGAGGCTTTACGAAGATTATCTGACCGGCCGGGAGTGGGAGTACATCCAGTGGAAACGCTCTTGTCTGGATATCCCGTCTGTGAGGGAAATCACGTCCCAGCTGATTTATCTGAAAAACGGTACGGAGGCCTTCTGTCTGGCGGATGGCAGTGTGAACGAAGCAGGGGAGGCCTTCTGCCTGGCAGAGGGTGCTGTGAATGAGGCAGGGGAGGTCTTCTGCCTGGCGGATGGCGGCGTGAACGAGGCGGGGGAGGCGGTCCCTCTGGGGCCAAGCGACCGGATCAGCTTTCTGCATCCGGTCTGTCTGGATGACGAGTCGTATCAAAAGTGGAAACAGGCTTCGGAGGCCTGCGGGTTTAAGCCTCCCTTTGAACAGCTTTACGAGATCCGGCGGCGGTATTCCATGAGAGATTTTGAGGAATGGCGGAGCCGTTACGAGAAGCTGTGTGTCCCGGCGGAGAGGATGAAGGAGCTGGCACGGAGAGGAATGGAGCTGGAGGGCTCTTTTGCCGAAAAAGTGCGGATCTCCTTTCACCGGAAGGAAATACTTTTCGGGGAGGCCGCGTCTGCGCCGGCAGAGAGTCAGGCGGGGGTTGGGCCGCGGACATTCGAAAGGGAGCTTTCGGAAGGGGCCGGGCTGCGGCAGTCGGGAAAGGATCGTCTGACAGACGCCTCCTGGCTGACTCTCTCCAAGATGGAGTACGGGACCTACGGACCCAGGGAGCTTCATGAGGCGATACATATCCTGGATGAGGTATTTTGTTACGAGATGCTTCTGGAGGGAAGGATGGAGGCCGGGCCCCATCTGGGCCGGCTTACGGAGGAACAGAGGGAAGCGGTGCTGGAGGCGTCTATCCGGAACGGATACCATGAGAATGTGGCGGCGCTGCTGGCATATAAGAAAAAGACGGTGGGAGAGGATAAGGAGCTTCGGCTGGACTGACGGATGGGAGCAGCTGGACAGAGCGAAGTCGGACAGACGGAAGGAATACCAGGTGGTGAGATGGACAGGGATCCAGGGCTTAGAAAGGTACGGAGTGAGGAAACTCCGTGCAGAGAAACACGGCTCAGGGAAATAGCGGAAAAAGTCCTGAATATGGCGCGGACGGAGCTGCTTCTTTCGCTGCCCTTTTTAAACCGCGCCCTGTGGCAGCTGGCATTGGCCCCGGAAGAAGAGACAGGGGTGGCCATGGATGGCGTTTTCCTCTATTACGATCCCGGATATGTGCTGGTCCGGTATCGGGAAGATCCGGCCTACGCCATGCATCTGTGGCTCCATGTGCTGATCCATGGCCTGTTCGAGCATAGCTATGTGTCCTCCGAGATTGACCGGGAGACGTGGGATCTGGCCTGCGACCTGTTCGCGGAGGCCATGATCGAGGGGCTGAACCTGGACGTCCTCTATTCCCCGGTGCAGGGATACCGGTGCCAGGAGATCCGCAGGCTGCGGCAGGGGATCCACCCCTTTACCGCTGAAAAGCTGTACCGGAAATTCCTGGATGAACGGCTTTCGCCCGAGGAATTTCAGGAATGGAAACAGTTGTGCTTTTTTGACGATCATCGGCTGTGGTATGAAAAGTCCCGCTCGGCTCAGGAGAAAACCCGGCAGAGTACCATGACGGGCTCTCTGCTGGAGGAATCGGAGGAGACCGAGGGAAGCGCCCCCAGCAGCCGCCGGGAAGCCGTCCGGGCGATCTGGAAAAAGCTGCGGATGCATATGGAGAGCGACCTTTTGTCTTGCTCGAAACAGATGGGAGAGCGGACGGCTGACTTTCTGGAGGCTCTGCGGGCCTTTGGCCGAAAACAGATGGATTACCGGGATTTCCTGAGGAAATTCGCGGCCCGCAGTGAGGTGACCCAGGTGTCCATGGAGGAATTTGACTATATTTATTACACCTATGGCATGGAACTCTATAAGGATACACCTCTGATTGAGCCCTTAGAGTACCGGGAGGACAAGAAAATCCGGGAATTTGTCATTGTCATTGACACGTCGGGCAGCGTCCGGGGCGAGCTGGTACAGGAATTCCTGAAAAACACTTGGAGTATCTTAAAGCAGCGGGAGACTTTTGCCAGGAAGTTCCATCTTCACATCCTGCAGTGTGACGCCCAGGTGAAACGGGATGACGTGGTCACGGATCAGAGGAGTTTTGACGCGTATCTGGAGCAGGCGGTGTTTTGCGGCTTCGGCGGGACAGATTTCCGACCGGCTTTCGCCTATGTGGACGACCTGGTCCGGCGCCATGTGTTCCATGACCTGAAAGGGCTGATCTATTTCACAGACGGGCTGGGGATCTATCCGGAGAAAAGGCCCGGATATCTGACGGCGTTCCTCTTTGTGAACGACGGTTATAACACCCATGTCCAGGCGCCGCCCTGGGCAGTCAGCGGGATGATAGACGGCGATAATCTGAGAATCATAAGCGGAGGATGAAAGGGTGAATATCAAACAGGCGAAAGAACAGATCCGCAACGCGGTCCAGGCATACCGGAGCCGGGATGATTACGGACGAATACGGATTCCCCGGGAACGGCAGCGTCCGGTCCTCCTGATGGGGCCGCCCGGGATCGGCAAGACGGCCGTGGTGCAGCAGGTGGCCCAGGAGATGGGAATCGGATTTATCAGTTATTCCATCACCCACCATACCCGGCAGAGCGCCCTGGGGCTCCCCTTTATCACGGAGCGGGAGTTCGGCGGAAAGAGCTGCCGGATCAGCGAGTACACCATGAGCGAGATTATTGCTGCCGTCTATAAGCAGATGGAGGAGACCGGCGTGACAGAGGGGATCCTGTTTCTGGATGAGATTAACTGTGTCAGCGAGACATTGGCCCCGGCCATGCTCCAGTTTCTTCAGTATAAGGTGTTCGGGCAGCATCAGGTGCCGGAAGGGTGGGTGGTAGTCACCGCCGGCAATCCCCTGGAGTACAATCAGTCAGTTCGGGAGTTTGACATGGTGACCCAGGACCGGCTGAAGAAGATCGACATTGAACCGGACTACGAGGCCTGGCGGCAGTGGGCCGTCAACGAGGATGTCCACCCGGCGGTGGTCGGTTATCTGGATGTCCGGCAGGAGGATTTCTACCAGGTGCAGAATACGGTGGACGGAATGTCTCTGGTCACGCCTCGAGGCTGGGTCGATCTGTCGGATATGCTGAATATCTATGAGGAAGAAGGGATGGGTCCGGCGGACGAGGCGCTGATCGGCCAGTATCTTCAGAATGACCGGATCGCCCGGCAGTTCGCGTCCTATTACGAGCTGTGGAAGAAATACAAGGATGATTATAAGGTCGGTTCTATTCTGGACGGGACTTTCGGGGAGGAGGTGCTGGACCGGGCCCGGAAGGCGGCCTTTGACGAGAGAGTTTCCCTGATCGGCATTCTCCTGGACGGGGAAAAACGGTATATGAAGGAAGTGCTGGACCGGCGGGCCATGCTCCTTTCCCTGAAAGAGATTCTGGGAGAACTGAAGGCGGCGGAGGATCCGAAGATCCGCTGGCAGGAGGAGCGGGAGCGCATAAGAAACCGGCTGCCTAAAAACAGCGGCCTGGGTCTTTCCCAGGAGGAAGAAAGGCGCCTTTACCGGCTGCTGGCATGGATGGAAGGGCATACCGGCGACCTGCCGGCCCTGCGGGAGGCCTATGACCATGAGAGAGAAGAGCTGGGTATTCAGGCCGAAAAAACCGGAATGAGGTTGGAGAACCTGTTCCGCTTTGTTGAGGAAGCCTTCGGCGGCGAAGGGGAGATGGCCCTGGTGATAACGGCTCTGACCAGCACGGAGGTCTCCGCCCGTTTTATCAGCAAGTATGGGAGCGAGGGCTATTACAGATACAATAAGGAGCTGCTGTTTTTTGAGAGAAAAAAGGAGATACTGCAGAAAATCAATCAGCTGCTGTAGAAGGAGGAGAACATGAAAACAAGAGCAGGGTACGTGGTGAAAAAATTCAATTACGGAATCGGCTGGCGGATTCTGGACGAGACCGGGGCGGTAGACACCAGGCCTAACGGGGTGGTGGAGCTGTCGGAGCCGGAGGTTCTGATCTGGAACAAGCTCACCGTGGGAAGTGAGGAACCGGAACTGGTGCAGGCGGTGAAAGCAGAGTTCGGTTTGGACGAGGAGACGGCGGAGAAGACAGTGAAAAAATTCGTCGAATATCTCTGCCAGCACCGGTTTATTGAGGGCGTGGAGCCCCGGTTCATGGGGCGTTAGCCAGGGAGAACGGGGGAACGGTCAGACAGGAAAACGCTGTATTAAGAGAGATAAGAAAACGATGTATTAAAAGAAAAGTAGCGCACACGAGAAGAAAATGTTTTCTTTGTAGCCTGCGCTACTTATTTTCTCTGCCCGTTCGGTATAAAATTACAGTACGATAAAAAAAGGAGGTTGCCTATGGCACGAATTGGCGCGGTGGTGGTGGCGGCAGGTTTGTCTTCCCGGATGAAGAGCTTTAAGCCGCTGCTTCCTTTTGAGGATACGACGATCGCGAAGCACATTGTTC
>CANQBN010000136.1 GCA_947588855.1 uncultured Lachnospiraceae bacterium | reverse complement strand
CCTCCCTTTGGACAGGGTCATTCTGGAGTTTCTGAACGGCGCGGAGCGCAACTCGGAGCGCATGAAACTCCTGGTCCACCGGGGATTGGAAGGGTTTATCCTGAAGACCCTCTCATGGCGGCTGTCCAGGTTCAGCACTTTTGTGGACAACGGGGAAGATACCCTCATCACCCCCTATGCCGTTGCCTTCCTCAGCGGAGCTTTGCTCCAGCTGATGGTAGTCTGGTATAAGCGGGACGACCACATTTCAAAAGAAGAACTGGCCCGCACGCTGGCAGACACCCTTACCAAAACTTATATCTGTGTCCTGTCTGCGTAAACATGGAATGCATAACTACAAAAATAGGCTTCGCCTATTCAACTCCCCTGCCCCTCAAGCAGTATCATTAAGATAAGCCGAGGCGTAATGTCCCGGCTTTCTTTCTACCATAAAACACATTAAGTTAAGGAATTCCCACAAAAATACTGCTCCCCATATGTGCCGGGAACGGTATTTTCGCGCTTCAGATCGGTTCCTCCATCTGTTTGATGATCTTCCTCTTGTCCTTCCGGTCCGGCTGGACGGGGAGGATGTGCTTCGCAATATTCGCGGCAATGTCCGGCGGATCATCTGAATGATGCCGGTAATAGCTTTTGCAGACATGGATTTGAAGAAACCTAAGAATCTTTTCATATACTATCCATACGAATATAAAGAAGTTATGATAGGTGATATGCGGGGATTTGAGGATATGGTAACTGGCATTTTTAACGATGTGCTTACTTATAGAGATGCGCTTAACCTAAAAAAGGATACTTTTGTTTGTTTTAAGATCAATAGCTTTTTTGTGATTCTTGAATGGGTAAACGGGCACATGGTACGAAGGGATTGTGTTAATGAACTTTGTTGCACAAACTATAAAGACTTTAAGCAGTGTTCTGTTTATTAGTGAAGCACTGAAAAACAATTACTAATACAAGCAAAAAGAAGAGAATTTATTTGACCGAGTATCAGAAATATTTGAAGAGAAAACCGATGGCTCCTGACTGAAATAAGTCTACTCCATCGGTTTTCTTTATTCAAGCTGACCTCTGAACAGTAACTAATTATATACACAAATTTTTTTCAAGACAAGATTGCTGTTGACATCTTGACGGGTTTTACATATAATAAAGTCAGAAAGAAGCACTGCGACAAGCGGTTGGCTTTCGATTGGGTAATTAAAAAAGGTTTTTAACTACCGTCACTTGGCCGAGTGGCGGTAGTTGCTTTTTACGATAATCGTAACGGTAAACTTACCGATATGTAACGTAATCCGCATAAGCTTCACCCCCTTCCGAGGGATATTAGCCAACCGCCTGCCGCTTTGCAGTGCCTCTTGTCCTATGAAGGACACTTTTATTCTATCAATAAACTGCTTTCCCGTCAATCAGCTTTGGCTTAAAAAGAGAGGCCAGCCGACAAGCCAGCCCCTTCTGAATTGCTTGATTTTACTGCATTTCTGCACTTTTTGCCTTAAATTTCTATTACTGTCACTCAGACAACGCCGCCTGCCAGGCATTGCAGAGGCTGATGTCGCCTGCGATCCCCTGTGTCCATTTCGTCACGGTGCTCTGCGACATGTAGTGGCGTCTGGCAAAGTCAGCGCGTGATCCCGGCCGGGAATCGAACAGCATCTTGAGGTTCCTGCAGATGATGGCTTTCATCTGCTGATCGTCCATACCATCACTCCCTTCCTGAAAGCAAATCGTATCGGATTTGCTCCCGGATGGTTCCTGTGTACCCATGTATCAGCATGGGGCCTTAGGAAGATGAGTCAAATTGTTACGAAAAAAATTTCCACCTACCCATTTTTTAGGATAGGTGGATTTTTGTCATAAGTGCCTAACTTAATGACATTGACCCCTCAAGATTGAGGGGCAGGGGAGTTGAATAGGCGAAGCCTATTTTTTATAGTTATGCATTCCATGTTTACGCAGACAGGGCACATATATAAGTTCTGGTAATGGTGTCTGCCAGCGTGCGGGCCAGTTCTTCTTTTGAAATGTGGTCGTCCCGCTTATACCAGACCACCAGCAGCTGGAGCAAAGCTCCGCTGAGGAAGGCAGCGGCATAGGGGGTGATGAGGGTATCTTCCCCGTTGTCCACAAAAGTGCTGAACCTGGACAGCCGCCATGAGAGGGGCTTCAGGATAAACCCTTCCAATCCCCGGTGAACCAGAAGTTTCATGCGCTCCGAGTTGCGCTCCGCGCCGTTCAGAAACTCCAGAATAACCCTGTCCAAAGGGAGGCTCTCCCCAAAGAGATGTTCTCTGAAAAGATTATTATCCAGCTGATCGATGTAGTAGGTCAGGATCTCGTCCTTGGACTGGAAAATGTTGTAGAACGTCTGCCGGGAGAGGTCTGCCTGGGCACACAGACTCCGGATGGTGATCTTCTCATAGGGGGTTGTCTCCAGCAGCTTGAACAGGGCATCCACCAACCAGGACTTGGACTGCAGTGCGATGGGATTGTTTCCTTCATACATTGACACTTTTCTCCTTTTGTATAAGTTAGTAAAGATGCACAATAACGGATTGAAATTTCGTGACGTGTCTATTATAATGCATAATAGCAACATTGACAAGTGTAAAACTACATTGACAGATGTAAATTTTTTATGAACAAATTTTCTGTGCCTCAGGCGGATTCAGGGTGCAGAGAGGGGGGATGAAACGGGAAAAGTAATCCGTAGTCCTTGCGGTGCAAGGCGTAGAGTTTCCAAAGAAACATGATATGAAAATGAGGAGGATAATCAATGGAAGAAACCAAACAGGAAAAGAAGGTACGGAAGAAGGCGTACCGAAAAGCGCGCCGAAAAGCGACCCGTCCATGGAAGGGACTCAGCATCTTTGTGGGCGTCATTATGGTTGTTCTGGCTGTCGTGACCGCGGCACTGTCTCTATTTGACAATACGATCGCCGTGTATTTTGGCGGTACCTTCAACAAGATCAGCAATGAAGACCCTTCTGCGGTGTACTTCGCGTCGGACTTTGATTCCGTGGAAGAGAAGACTGCTTACGAAGCGCAGCTGGTGGAGCAGGTAGAGGGAGAGGGCGCCACCCTTCTTATGAATGACGGAGCGCTGCCCCTGTCTTCTGGTGCCGCAGTGAGCTGCTTTTCCAGTTCTTCTGTCAACCTTGTGTACGGGGGAACGGGATCTGGCAACGTGGATGCCAGTTCAGCCCCGACGCTCCGCCAGGCCCTGGAGGACGCGGGTTTTCAAGTCAACGATACGCTCTGGAGCTTCTATACAGAGGGCGCCGGAAGCGAGTACAAGCGCACCGACAGTAGCCTGATGGACAAGTCAGGCGCGTCTCTGGGCGAAGTTCCCTGGAGCGTGTACACAGATGATGTCCTGGGCTCCGTCTCTTCCTACGGAGATGCCGCCATCGTGGTCATAGGGCGGATTGGGGGAGAAGGGTCTGACTGCGCCCATGACGGAGTCAATTACCTGGCTCTGGACCAGGACGAGAAGGATATGCTGGCCGGTGTAGCCGCTCTGAAAGAGAGCGGTCAGATCAAGAACATCATTGTGCTGCTTAACTCCTCTAACGCCATCCAGCTGGACTTCCTGAAGGAGGATTCGTATGGGATAGATGCGGTGCTGTGGATTGGCGGCGTGGGCTCCACCGGTATCAATGCCGTAGCCGATATCTTGGCAGGCGCGGTGGTTCCCTCAGGACGTCTGGTGGATACCTTCTGCTATGATAACTACTCTTCTCCTGCGATGGTCAACTTTGGCACTTCGCAGTTTGGCAGTGCGGAAGAGCTTGGTCTGGGCGGAGACGCCAGTAACTACATCGTCTACCAGGAGGGCATCTACGTCGGGTACAAGTACTATGAGACCCGCTATGAGGATACCGTAATGGGCACCGGAAACGCGGGCGATTATGATTACAGTGCTGACGTGGCGTATCCCTTCGGATTCGGTCTCAGCTATACGGAGTTTGAGTACAGCGATATGTCCGTCAACTACAATTCCTCCACAGATCAGTATGAGGTTCAGGTGACCGTGACGAACACTGGCGATACCTATGCGGGCAAGGAAACCGTCCAGGTCTATGCCCAGTCCCCTTATACCCAGTATGACATCGACAACGGCGTCGAGAAGGCGGCTGTGGCTCTGTGCGGCTTCGGAAAGACCCGGATCCTGAACCCGGGTGAATCCGAGACCCTGACCGTTCTGGTAAACAAGCGGGACCTCGCTTCCTATGACGCCTATGGCGCAAAGACCTACATCATGGATGAAGGCGACTACTACCTGACAGCCGCCCGGAACGCCCACGACGCCGTGAACAATGTTCTCGCGGCCAAGGGCTTCACGGGCACCGACACGGCCGGAGACGAGACTCTCACCTGGAAGTGGACCAACAAGTCCCTGGACACCACTACCTATGCTGTCTCGGCCAACGGCACTCCCATCACCAATCAGTTTGACAACGCTGACCTGAATCTCTATGAAGGGAGCCCCATCTCCATTACTTACCTCTCCCGCAGCGACTGGACCGGCACCTTCCCCACGGGAAAAGTCCAGCTGATTGCTAATGATGCCATGGCAGCGGATCTGGTGAACCGCCGCTATGACGCCGCTGACTACGAGACCCAGACTATACCCACATTCGGGGCAAAGAACGGACTGAACCTGATCGACCTGAGAGGCGCGGACTTTGATGATCCACAGTGGGATCTGCTTTTGGATCAGATGACCTTCAAGGAAATGGCGCGGATGTCCGCAGACGCCTTCCACTGGACCATCGGGGCCAGTTCCATCAACGCTCCCGCAGTGCGGGATGAGAACGGCCCCCAGGGTCTGACTGCCTCCCTGATGCATGCCGACATTGATGCCATGGCCTGCACCTCTGAGGATGTCATGGCGGCAACTTTTAACCGGGAACTGCTGGCGGAGGTCGGCCGCTGCATCGCGGATGACTGTCTGGACGCCGGAGTCGCCAAACTGTACGGCCCGGGCAACAATATCCACCGCACCCCCTTTGCCGGCCGTAACTTTGAATACTATTCCGAAGACGGTTACCTGTCCGGTCAGATCTCCGCTGCAGAGGTCAAGGAGATCGAAACGCGGGTCATCAACGTCCTGATGAAGCACTTCGCCCTCAATGACTGCGAAGAAAACCGTTCCGGACTGTCTACCTGGTCCAATGAGCAGGCTATCCGCGAAATTTATCTCAAGGCCTTCCAGACCGTTATTGAAGAAGCCCCCGGCTCCGGCGTGATGGATGCTTTCAACCGCTTTGGCTGCATCTGGGCCGGCGGACACTACGGCCTGCTGACTAACGTCCTCCGCGGTGAGTGGGGATGCACTGGTCTCATTATTACAGACAACGCCGTCATGCCCTACATGGATGGCCCGGACGGAATCATGGCTGGCGGAACTCTGTTCGACGCCATGGGCCCCCTGGCTCGGATGGGTCTGAACAGCTATTCCAAGGATCCGGTCATCGCCAACAGACTGCGTGAGGCAACCCACTGGAATCTGTATGTGACCGTTAATTCCGCCGCCATGAACGGCATTGGGCCGGATACTACCGTAAAGATGGTGGCCCCAGGTGTGGTCGGCACTGTCAAGACAATCCTGGTGGTAGTGGTTCTCCTCTTCATCGCCCTGACTGTGAAGTGGCAGTATAACAAGTATAAGTTCAAGAAATCTTACGTATATGTTCCGGGCGAGACCCCGGTGAAAAGAGAAAAAAAGCGTTGAGAGTGACAGATGCGGTTCCGCCGCAGGATCCGATGCATCTTGCGGCGGACAGAAAGGGGGAAATATAAGAAAAAATGAGAACACAGATCCTTCTCAATGATTCGTGGCAGTTCACCTACCATGACGGCAGCGTCTCGACGGTCAATGTGCCTCACACCTGGAACAACATAGACGGACAGGACGGTGGCAATGATTACTGGCGGGGCACTTGCCGCTACCAAAAGACCTTCCCGAAACCCTCCTTTGACCCTGCCGCGCAGTGCGTCTATCTGGAGTTCCGGGGAGTTAACGCCTCTGCCGCTGTCAGTCTGAACGGCAAAGAGGTCATGACCCATGACGGCGGATACTCCACGTTCCGGAAGGACATCACGGAGTACCTCGCAGATCAGAACACTCTGACTGTCACCGTGGACAACAGTGTCAACGACCGGGTATACCCCCAGAAGGCCGACTTTACCTTCTATGGCGGAATCTATCGCGACGTGATGCTCATTATCCTGGACAAAAACCATTTCGACATGGACTACTGGTCCGGACCGGGTATCAAGATAACCCCCGTTGTGGAAGGCAGGGACAGCCGCGTGCAGGTGGAAACCTTCCACAACGCGAACGAGAACGGAACCGTCTCCATTACGCTCCTGGACACGGACGGCAAAACCGTCGCCCAGGGGAAAGGCACAGATGTCACCCTGACCATCCCCAATGTCCACCTGTGGGACGGCGTCAAAGACCCCTATCTCTATACCTGCAGAGCGCGGCTGACCGTCAGCGGAAAAGAGGCGGATGAGATCAGTTCTGCTTTCGGCGTGCGTTCCTTCCATGTGGACCCCCAAAAGGGATTCTTCCTGAACGGACGCTCCTACCCCCTGCACGGTGTAAGCCGCCACCAGGACTGGAAGGGCATCGGCAACGCCATCACGAAAGAAAACCACGACATCGACATGGCACTCATCCGGGAGATAGGTGCCAATACCATCCGTCTGGCCCACTATCAGCACGACCAGTACTTCTATGACCTCTGCGACCAGTACGGCATGATCGTGTGGGCGGAGATTCCCTACATCTCCGAACACATGCCCAACGGGCGGCAGAATACTATCACGCAGATGCGCGAGCTTATCGTGCAGAACTACAACCACCCCTGCATTGTTACCTGGGGCGTTTCCAACGAGATTACCATCTCCACCAGGGACAAGGCGGACATGCTGGACAACCATCATGCGCTTAACGATCTGGTGCATAGGATGGATCCCGCCCGTCTCACTACGCTGGCCTGCTACGCTATGTGCGGTCCTTTCAACAAAGTCGCCCACATCACGGACCTGGTGAGCTGGAATCTCTATCTGGGCTGGTATGTCCCTGGTTTGTTCCTCAACGACCTGTGGATCGACTTTTTCCACTGGAAGTACCCCAACCGCCCCCTGGGCTATTCCGAGTACGGCTGCGAGGCCATGACCAATCTGCACTCCTCTAAACCCAGGCGAGAGGACCAGACAGAGGAATACCAGTGCGTTTACCACGAATACCTTCTCAAGTGCTTTGAGAAGCGCCCCTTTATGTGGGCCACTCATGTGTGGAACATGTTCGATTTCGCGGCGGACGCCAGGGATCAGGGCGGCGAGCCCGGCATGAACCACAAAGGACTGGTCACCTTTGACCGCAAGATCAAAAAGGACAGTTTCTATCTTTACAAGGCCTGGTGGACCGAGGATCCCTTTGTCCACATCTGCTCCAAACGATACGTGGACCGCTGCGAGGACACCACTACGGTCAAGATCTATTCCACATGCAAAAAGGTCGCCCTCTACGCCAACGGCGAAAAGGTGGGAGAGCAAACCGGAAGCAGAATCTTCACCTTCCAGGTGCCTCTGAAGGGTACCGTCAAACTGGAGGCTGTCTCCGGCGACTGCCGGGACGAGGCCACCATCCGTCACGTGGACGCCCCCAACCCGGACTACATCCTGAAGAAGGGTGATGGAAAGGGCAAGAACTGGGTATGACCGGAAAGGAGAGTTTTCATGGCAACTGAAAAAAACGCCCCGGGAGGGGCCACAAACCGCGCAAAAATGTATCAGCTGGTGCTGTTTCCCCTTAACAACGGCGCTACCAACGTTTATTTCGTCCTCATTCTTTCCTATGTGGCCCAGTTTGGTTCCAGTATTCTGAAACTGGGCATGTTCGCCTCCGTCATGGTCACCGCCATGCGGGTGTGCGATGCTGTTACAGATCCCGTCATCGGCGCCCTGATGGACCGCACCAGCACGAAGATCGGCAAGTTCCGCCCCTTCATGATCCTGGGCAGCGTCACCATGGCGGTGAGTGTCATACTGCTTTACATCATCACCCCGCTGATCCCAGAGAGCATGATGCCCCTGCGCTATATCGCGTTCGTGGTCATCTATTTCGTCTGGGTCATCGGTTACACGTTCCAGACCAGCTGCACCAGAGCCGGCCAGACTGTTTTGACCAATGATCCGAATCAGCGCCCCATGTTCACCATCTTCAACACAGTGGGCAGCCTTCTGGGCATGGGCGTCATGCAGTTCATGATTCCCCTGGTTAAGGGTATGTACGACGTCAAGGACGCCGCCGGCAACGTGATCACCTCCGGCTACGCGAATCCCCAGGTCTATCGGATCATTACTCCCATCGGCATCGCTATTTCCGTGGTTCTGACCATTTTGGCCATCATCGGAATCGCTGAGAAGGATAATCCAAAATACTACGGCATTGGCGGAAAGCAGGAGAAGGTTAAGTTCTCCGAGTATGTGGAGATTATCAAAGACAACAAGCCCATGCAGCGGCTCATGGTCGCAGGCGCCGGCTGTAAGCTGGCTCTGGCCATC
>CANQBN010000135.1 GCA_947588855.1 uncultured Lachnospiraceae bacterium | reverse complement strand
CCTCGGTCAGATCCCGCTTGGCCCCCTCCTCGATGAGGGTGGCGATCTTCACCGGCTCTCCCATGTCCAGCACGAAGATCTCACCGCCCTTCGCGTAGACGCCTGCCTGCAGCACCAGGCTCACCGCCTCCGGGATTGTCATGAAATACCTTATGATATCCGGGTGTGTCACTGTCACCGGACCGCCCTTCGCGATCTGCTTCCTGAACAGCGGGATCACGGAACCGTTGCTCCCCAGGACATTGCCAAAGCGCACCGCCACGAACTCGGTCCGGTACCGTACAGCCGGCCTGTCAGACAGCGGTTCCCGCACAGTCGTCTCCGTCTCCAGCTCATCATAGTGGCCGTACAGCGGCGGCAGCTCTCTCTCCCGCCCTTCCTCCGCAATCCTGTCCATCGTCTGGATCACCATCTCGCACAGCCTCTTGCTGGCCCCCATGATGTTTGTCGGGTTCACCGCCTTGTCCGTGCTGATCAGCACGAACCTCCGGCACCCGTTCATCAGCGCCGCCCGGGCCGTCTTATAAGTCCCGATCACGTTGTTCTTGATGGCCTCGCAGGGGCTAGCCTCCATCAGCGGCACATGCTTGTGCGCCGCCGCGTGGTACACCACCTCCGGCCTGTACGTCTCGAACACGCTGTTGATCCTTCTGCTGTCACGCACGGATCCGATCAGCACTTCCAGATTCAGTTCCGGATAGTCGCTCCTTAACTCCTGCTCGATATCATACGCGTTATTCTCATATACATCGAAAATAATCAGCTGCGCCGGCTTATGGCCCGCGATCTGCCTGCACAGCTCGCTCCCGATGGAGCCTCCCCCTCCTGTCACCAGGATCCTCCTGCCCGTCAGGTACCCGAAGATCTCCTCCAGATCCACCTGCACCGGCTCTCTCCCCAGCAGGTCCTCCACCGCTACGTCCCTCATGTGGCTCACGGAAACGTCTCCGTTTACCATCTGGTATACGCCGGGCAGCAGCTTCAGCTCGCATCCCGTCTCCTTGCAGATGTTCAGGATGTCCCTCTGCTCTTCCGCCGTGGCGCTGGGGATCGCCATGAAGATTTTTCCGATATTATACTTTTTCACATTCAGGAGGATGCCCTCCCTTCCGCCCACGACGGGCACCCCGTCTATGTACCGGCCCCATTTGTTCCTGTTGTCGTCGATGATGCAGCAGACCCTCAGCTGCACTTCCCTGGCGCGCTGTATGTCACGCAATACCAGCTGACCGGCGGAGCCAGCCCCCACCAGCATCACCCGGCTCTCCGGCGAATCGAAGCTGCTCTTCCTCCTCCGGTCCCTCTCCAGGAGCACCAGGCGGTAGGAAAACCGGATCCCCAGTGTAAACAGAAACTGGAAGATCATCCCAAAAAAATAGTAGGATAACGGCATTCTCTGGAACAGGGCCGTTATCCCCACGATATGAAACACAGATGTTATAACGCTTGCCCCTACTGTCTTCAGCAATTCGTCGTAGCTGGCGAACCGCCAGATACTGCGGTAAAGCCGCAAGGCCCAGAACACACAGACGGTAAAGACCGTGTATACCGGCACAAAGTGCAGGAAAGCGTCTGCGTATTGGATCGGCACCGCCGACACCCGGCAGTCAAACCGAAACCAAAGAGCCAGATAATATGCCAGGTTCACCGTCAGCGCGTCATACGCCGCAATGAACAGCGATATCACCCGCCAGTGCTCCAGCATCTTTCCCGGGACCCTCCGGCCTTTTCCCGGCTCCCGCCGTTCTGTTTTTATCTGTTCAACTGACCGGATGTCTTCCTCAGGCACCGGCCGCTGCTGCGGGGCCGCCTGCCCCGCCTTTCTCTCTTCCATGGTTCCCAATTCCCCCATAAAGATCTGTATATCTCATATATATCTTAAGGGTATTATCCCTTTCTTGTCACTTCCAGTCCCATCCTCATCTCTACTTTTCTCCCGAACATCTCCACCTCCAGCACCGCCGTCCTTTTATGCCGGTCAATCCTTTTGACCAGGCCCTCCAGACCTTTCATGGCGCCGCTCTCGATGATCAGCTTATCTCCTTCGATGAACCCTGTAGAAAATTCCGCCACGTATCCCGGGCTCAGAAGTCCCCTGAGCCACTCCACTTCTTCGTTTGAGAGCGCAACAGGCTCCGGACCCGTCCCCAGAAGCCTGGTTAGCTTCGGAACCTGCCTGAAATTCAGCAGCAGTTCCTCCACCTGGTCCGTGATTACAAAAAGATAGCCAGGAAAAAGCGGATGGGAACATTTCTCCCAGCTTCCCTGACGTTGTCTCATGGTCTCCGACTGTGGGCAAAAAATATCCAAAAGAACGGACGGGTCGATAATTGTGCGGCAAAGTGCCGCTGTCTGTCTCTCCTGCCCGGACATGATTTGTATCGCGTACCACATACAACACTCAACTCCTTCGTGCCATTTCAGGGTATGCTTCGCCATCCTGCGAATACAGTATCATCCGCAGGCGGTTCTTCTTCATAATAACAATCCCCATCCGAAAACGCGGCAGAGCGACGATTTCCCGACAAAGGATATTTGTACCTATTACACATTCCTATACCTGCTGCAGCCTCGCCCTCCCTCCAAAATTTCCCGAGGCTTCAGCGCCGGGCCGCGGCAGGCCATGCGGACGACCCCCGCAGGGGCCATCCGCAGCCTTACCACCTGATCTTACTTGTGTACGATACATACCGTACCTGAGTTCTGAACAACGAAACATACGGTCTTCGTTACCGGATCGACCTTGACCGTCGGAATCAGCTTCCACTGTCCCGTCACGTTATCAAAGAACAGGATGGAAACTTCGTTCATCCCGTCCACAAGGCTCGATACGTACAGGCATACCTCTACAGGCTCGCCCTCCTTCACCGTGTTGGTCGCGTTGTCCTTCACGATCACGGCGTGGGTGCCGGTCAGAGCCGCATAGCCGCTCATGTCCAGTCCCAGTCCCGCAGCGTTCAGATCCGCTCCGGAATTGATGGCGTTGATAGACGCCACAACGTTCGTCGGAAGACCCGCTGTCGCGGCGGAATCCTTAGCCAGGCCGATGGCCGTCGTTCCTACCACCGCCTCGCCGCGGGAATTGACCGTGATGGCCTGGCCCGTGCTCGTAACAGCGTCGACGATCACGCCGAAACTGCTCCCCTTCGCATCGGTCTCACTGGTAGCTCCTGTAGTCTTCGCTCCCGTTGCAGACACATGCACTGCCGTGCTGCTGCCGCTGGATGAAGAGCTGCTGGACGAACTGCTGGATGAACCACCGCCGCTGCCGCTGCTGTCGATGCTGGGCAGTTCGGTTCCGCCGGGACTACCCTGGCTGTCAGTAGCGAAGCTGACCACGGGCATAACCGCCAGCACAGCCGCCAGCGCCAGCACCGCTAATCCTTGCTTTCTCATTTGCTCCACTCTCCTTTCCTTTTTTATTGAGTTGCTTTATATCCAATAAACAGCAGCTTCCTGCTGGTTATTGCCTCTCATAAACATTTCTTCATCATATCACCCGGAATCCGGCATCAGCCGCCTGAATTCCCGTCCCCGCGGTAGAACAGCTCCAGGATCACCGGGATCAGCTCGCTCTCCTCGGCGTAGAACTCATCATGAAGTCCTCCCGTTATCCCGTAACCCGGAACGGTAAAGATATCCTCATCCTCCAGACCTCCCATGCCCAGGGCGTCCGTCCCGATCTTCAGATACTCGGCCTTGGACATATCCGTGATCATATGGTCCTGGACGATACTGAACAGATACTCTACGATGCCGGACTCGCTCCTGGCCGTCTGCTTCACCGCCTTGAAGAAGCCCTTGATATACTCCTGGTGCTGGTCCATCCGGTACAGGGCCGAATTGCCCTCCCCTGTATCCCGGTAGCGGATGAACAGCTCCGCCTGGTCTCCGTGCAGGGTAACGGACGTACCCTTAACAAACGCCGGATCCCGTTCCTCCATGCCTTCCGTGGGGACCGTCACCGTCACGCCCCCTACTGCGTCGTTCACCCGGCCGATCATCTCCATGTCTATGGCCAGATAATGGTCGATCCTCAGGCCCCCCAGGAGTTCACTGACCGCCTCCGCCTCGTACTCGCAGCTCTGCTCACGGCCGTCTCCGTAGGAATAGGCCACGGTCAGGTGGTGGAGATCCTTTCCGACCACGTTCCCGCTCAGGTCTGTTATGGTGACCGGCGTCATCGTGTCCCTGGGGATCATCAGGACCTTAAACTCATTTCTCGCCGTGTCCTGCACGATCAGGAAGAGCCCGTCCGCCCGTCCGCCCATCGCGTGGGTCGTCTCATTGAGGCCTCCCTTCCTGTCCACTCCCATGCAGAGGATCGCCTTGATATAGGTATTGCGCCGGTATGCCTTTCCCTGCCACTCCACCCGGTTCTCAGCAAACATTCCGGACGCGAGCAGGGAACTGTCCGCGGCTCCGGCAGCGCCTTCCTCTGTATCTTCCTCCGTTTTTCCGCCTGTGTTTCCAGCAATTCCTTCCGCCGCCTGTGAAGAAACGGACTCCGCCTCCATGACACTTCTCTGAGAGTAGTATCCAAAACAGTACCAACCGGAGACCACGGCCAGAGTAATCGCAACTTCAACCAACCGAACGACTGTCCGGCTTCGTCTTCCTTTTTTCATAGTCCCTGTTCTTCCTCAACAGCCTGGTCAGACGGCGCTTCCTCTTCAGGCTGGCCTGTCCTTCCCTCTCCGGAAGACTGACTGGTCAACGCCTGATTCCTGATAAGACCTTTCTCCAGCTCTGACGCTTCCCTCCCCAGCTCCTCCGTGCTGACCGACGGCCGGGACGTCACCGCCTCTTCCCTGTCTTCTTTCTCCGCTTTTGACGTGGTCTTCTGACGGCCGCTCTCCCCGTTTCCTCCGCCATACTTTCCATAGCCTTCATATTTTCTATATCCATATCTGCCGTATTTCCCATATTTGCCGTACTTTCCATACCGGCCGTACCTGCCGTATTTCCCATAATAGGACCCGCTGCTCAGATCCACCCGGCTCAATACCGCACCCAGGATCCGGCAGCCCGATCTCTCCAGCTGCTCCTTGACCCTCTGCTCCAGACGGTAACTGATGGCCTCGCTCTCGATGACCATCACGGCTCCGTCGCAGTGGCGCGCCACAATGGCCCCGTCGATCAGGTTTGCCATAGGCGGCGTGTCGATGATCACGTATTCATAATGTTCCCTCGCGTACTTCAAAAGCTCTCCGAACAGTTCCTCCTCCAGAAGCTCCGCCGGATTGGGGGAATAGGGACCGGCGAACACCACGTCCAGGTTTCCGATATTGGTTCCGTAGATGATATCCTCCATCCCTCTCTGGCCGCTCAGATACTGGGAAAGCCCGCTCACCTCTTCCCTCAGCTGGTACCTGGCCGCCAGGATGCTCTTGCGGATATCCGCGTCCAGCATCAGCGTCTTCTTGCCGATCTGGGCCAGCGACTGCGCAAGGGAGAACGACACGTCGCTCTTCCCCTCATCCGGCATGGCGCTGGTGAACATGACCAGACGGATATTGCTCCCGCAGAACTGGATATTGGTCCGCAGGGTCTTGATGGCCTCGTTATAGGCGTAATCCTCCTTCATCTCCCGGTTCAGTGTCAACGTCCTGCCTTCCATTACCCTCTGTCTCTCCTCTTCTTCTTTCTGCTCCTTCCGCGCCCGTCCTTCTTCTTCGTATCCCTGCTGCGCAGATTCTTTGCCATGGCTTCCTTGTCCTCTGGGATCTCTCCCTCACGCTCCGGCACAGACGCCAGCACTGTGAGTCCAAGATGGCGGGCCACGTCCTCTTCATTCTTCACCGTATCGTTGAATACCGCTTCCATCGCCACTATGGCGCATACAAGCACAGCTCCGATCAGCGCCCCGATCAGCGCGTTCTTTACATTGCTGGGGCTGGATTTCTCAATCGGCACCTCTCCGCTCTCGATCAGCTTCGGAGGCACCATCTCCATGATATCGCCGATATAATCGGAAGAAGTCTCAGCCACTGTGTCCACGATCCTCTTCGCCATCTCCGGGCTGGGATCCTCCGCTGATATGGAGAGAATCCGGGTATTCGAAGGGTTCTCTATGGTCAGCTTCTTCCTAAGGTCCTTATAGTTCATGTCCAGGCCCAGCCGCCCTATCACGTCGTCCAGCACCGGCCGGCTGGTCACAATAACCTGGTAATCCTGGGTCAGCTGGCTGCCGATCTGCAGGTCAGCCAGGGAGGTAAGCGTTGTTTCCTTGGACAGCATGTAGACCATGGCAGTGGAGGTATACTGGGGCGTCAGCACATAACAGCTGAACGCGCCGGAGATGCCTCCCCCCAGGACCGCAGCCAGGAGGATCCATATGAGCCGCTTCTTCAGCGCCGACAGGACCTCCAGAAGATCGATCTCGATCTCTTCTTCATCATGCTCTGGCATGATCAGTTCTTTTTCTCTCATCATCCGTCATTCCTAATCTGTTTATTCTCTTTCTCAGCCGCGGCTTCTGCCCCGCAGCTTCATCTGCCGTTCTCTACAGGGATATCTCCCTTCCCTCTATCATCCGCTCCGCGTTCCGGTATGTAATATCCTCGAAACGCTCACGGCTGAGGTTCTTTGACAGCCACCGCACCGCCTCCCTGATCTCCGGCGGCCGGAAATCCATCCGGTGCATGTCCGTACCCAGCAGCTGGATCCTCCCGTCCAGGATCTGTTTCCGGCACCAGCGCACCTCAGGCTGGAACCAGTGCCCGCGGATACTGTCGTAATTCATCTGCATCACGCACCCGTATCTGGCAGTCTCACGAATGCGGTCCTCTTCCCGCAGACACAGATACCGCTCCATATGGGCCAGCACCGGCACGTAACCGGCCTCTGTCAGCCTGCGCACCCCCCGGGACAGAGTCATGTACGGAACCGACGGGTCAAACTCCACCAGTACACAGCGGCTCCCCGCCATCGTCAGCGCCTGACCTTCTTTAAGCCTTCCGGGCAGTTCCTCATGGTAATAGGTCTCCTGACCCAGATATACCCTGAACTGTGGATCATGCCGGTTCATCCGCTCCTGAAGCTGCGCCGCCAGCTCCTGGAGCCGCGCCCTGTCCGTTCCCCGCCTCCGGGAATAATGGGGCGTCGCAATAACCTCCCTGATCCCCTGCGATGCCGCGGACAGCAGGAGGCTCTCCGCCTCATCCATGTCTTCCGCTCCGTCATCGACTCCGGGAAGGACATGGGCATGGACGTCAATGATCCCTCCATATGCCTCTTCATAACCGGAATCCTCTCCCATCACCCTCCGCTCCTTCCGTTCCCAGATGAGTTCTTTTTGTCTGCGAAATTACTCACTTTTGTCGCAGAGTATGTTACTCTGCGACAACTTATTTCTCTATAATTCTTATTTATTTTATATTGTTTCTTAAAGCATTTCAAGACAAACTACATAAAAAATTGTATTAATTTACAAACAACGACCAATTTTTCTTTCGCATCCAATTGATTTTCAATCTATTAGCAGTCAATAAGCAGTCAAAAATTCCCAGAAATTCTTCTATCGCAACAGCTGGTTTTTGCTGTTAAAAATGAATCCCTGGCAGACATATTGTCTTCGTTTTTGATACAAATTTCAGCAGTCAACTTCAGCAGTCAACCCGGCGGCGGACAGGCGGGGCCTGGATATGAGAAAATAAGCTAAAATAGCCATTTTCCGGCAAAACAAGAGTCGTATTGACACGAATTGTCGCAGAGTAACATACTCTGCGACAACTTTTGTCGAAAAATAGCAACTTTCGCGCAAGCTCAAGCCCGGTGATTCTTGGTGGCTTTTCGCCATGCACCATCCGCTGAACCTGACGGTTCATCGGATGGACGGCTGTCGCCGTATAGAAATCCGCCGACATCACACGGCTTTTGAGCAAGCTCATGCCGCGTGATACTTGGTGACTTCACGCCATGCACCATCTGCTGAACCTGACGGTTCATCGGATGGACGGCTGTCGCCGTATAGCCAAACATCTTCGGGAACTGGGAAGAAAGTAAACTTTCTTCCCAGTTCCCGAAGATGTTTGGCTGCATGGCTCCTAGTTGCGACCAAACTCGCTTAATACAAGCCCTGGATTGCGTTCTTCTACCATGCCGACGCTCCAGCTGTTGACGAAGAGGAGCAGGGGGTTGTCTTTCAGGTCCTTGACGCGTTTCATGTCGGAGGTGCCCTGGATCTTAGCCACATCCACCTGGTCTTTGTTCTCCACCCAGCGGATATATTCGTAGGGCAGCTTATCCAGCTTTACTTCCACATTGTACTCATTTTCCAGACGGTAGGTCAGAACCTCGAACTGCAGCTCGCCCACCACGCCCACGATGATCTCCTCCATGCCGGTGTTAAATTCCTGGAAGATCTGAATGGCGCCTTCCTGGGCGATCTGGTTGACGCCCTTCAGAAACTGTTTCCGTTTCATGGTATCCACCTGACGCACCCGGGCGAAATGCTCCGGCGCGAAGGTGGGGATTCCTTCAAACTCAAACTTCTCGTTGGACAGGCACAGGGTGTCGCCGATGGAGAAGATGCCCGGGTCAAAGACGCCGATGATATCCCCGGCGTAAGCTTCCTCCACAATCTTCCGGTCCTGAGCCATCAGCTGCTGGGGCTGGGACAGCCGCAGCTTTTTGCCGCCCTGGACGTGATTGACCTCCATGCCGGCCTCAAATTTGCCGGACA
>CANQBN010000134.1 GCA_947588855.1 uncultured Lachnospiraceae bacterium | reverse complement strand
GCCACGCGAAACAGTTAGAGATGCCGATGTACCGGGCCTTGCCTGTCTTGACCGCGTTGTGCAGTCCTTCCATGATTTCTTCCATGGGCGTGTGGTAGTCCCACATGTGATAGATGTAAAGGTCCACATAATCCATGCCCAGATTTTTCAAACTCTGATTCAGATAATTTTCGATGTGTTTCTGGCCGCTGACGCCCGTGTCGATCTCATCCTGTGTACGGGGCGTGAATTTGGTGGCGATCACGACATCGTCCCGTTTTGCGAAATCCCTGAGGGCCCGGCCCACATACTGTTCACTGGTTCCGTTTTGGTAGACGATGGCGGTGTCGTAGAAATTGATGCCCAGCTCCAGGCCGTGTTTGATGATCTCACGGGTCTGCGCCTCGTCTACCGTCCAGCTGTGCTGCCCGGCAGAAGCGTTGCCGAAGCCCATGCAGCCCATACAGATGCGGGAGACGGTCAGGTCGGATTTTCCGAGTTTCGTGTATTTCATTGGTCATGCCCCCTAAAGAACTGTCTCAGCCCATGCTTTCAGGTTGGCCGCCGTCTGTCGGCCGTTCAGCAGCTTTCCTTCGACAATAACGGTGTCCGCCGCCACGGAGGGTTTCAGTCCGGCTGCGGTCTTTCCGAACCCGCTGCCGCCGGAGGTGGCGAACAGCACGATCTTTTTGCCGGAGAAATCATAACTCTCCAGAAAGCTGTTGATGATGGTGGGGGCCACATACCACCAGATAGGGAAGCCCAACAGGATGGTATCATAGGCGGCAATGTGGGCGTCATGATCTGCCAGCGCGGGACGGCTGGATCTGTCGTTCATCTCCACCGAACTGCGGGATTTCTTATTCATCCAATCGAGATCCGCCTGTGTGTATGGCACAGCGGGCCTGATTTCATAAATATCCGCGCCCACAGCCTGGGCCAGTTCCTTTGCGACGCGCGCCGTTGTTCCGCTGGCGCTGAAATACGCTACTAATGTTTTGCTCATATTGACGTTCTCCTTCCTTTATTCCTTCAGAATTTTATCCTGCGAAGCAGGGCGTACAGATATCCATTCAAAGATTTATAAAGATTTTCCAAGCCGACAGAAATCTGACGCCGTGTCAGTATGGTTAGTATAACACCGTTCTGACACAGTGTCAATATTGTGTTTCAATAAAATCGATTTAATATAGAAAGGGTCTTGAACCGCAAGCGACTCTGTGATAAAATTTCATTACTAAAAAATGTGCAAATGCACAGAAATAGGGAATGAAATGATGGAAATTAAAAGAGATATGTATTTACAGCGGTTGATTGAGAGAAAAGACAATGGGATGATAAAAGTGATCACTGGGATCCGCAGATGTGGGAAATCGTATTTGCTTTTTACTATCTTTAAAAGGTATTTACTGGAGAATGGCGTTGATGCAGGCCATATTATTGAAATTGCGCTGGATGGGATTGAAAATGAAGAGCTGAGAGATCCCAAGGCGTGCTTTCAGTATATCAGGGAGACCGTGAGGGCTGGCGGCAGGTATTATCTCCTTCTGGATGAAGTACAGTTCATGCCGCGTTTTGAAGAGGTGTTAAACAGTCTGCTGCGCATGGGAAATATTGATGTATATGTGACCGGCAGTAACTCAAAATTTCTTTCCAGTGATATTGTGACGGAATTTCGCGGCAGAGGAGATGAAGTCAGAATTTATCCGTTATCTTTTGCTGAGTTTTATTCTGTCTATGATGGCGACTATGACGACGCCTGGGAGGACTATATGATTTACGGCGGGTTGCCGCAGGTTGCGGGTTTTCAGAATGAACGTCAGAAGGCAGAATATTTGAGAAATATTTTTGCTAATGTATATCTGAAGGACGTTATTGAAAGAAATAAGATTCAAAATGCGGAGGAGATCGGTATTCTGGTTGATGTGCTCGCGTCTGCAATCGGCGCGCCGACAAATCCGTCAAGGATTGCGAATACATTTGCCAGCGAACGGCAGATGAGGTATACCAATAAAACGATTGCAAGTCATATCGATTACCTGGCGGAAGCTTTCCTGATTTCAAAGGTCTGCCGGTATGATATTAAGGGCAGAAGATATATAGGCGCAAATTTAAAATATTACTTCACGGATCTGGGACTTCGAAACGCACGATTGAATTTCCGTCAGCAGGAACCTACTCATATTATGGAGAATATCGTTTACAATGAATTGCTGATTCGTGGTTACAATGTTGATGTGGGCACTATAGATGTTTTTGGTAGGGATAAAGAAGGCAGACGTGTCCGTAAGCAGCTGGAGGTTGATTTTGTGGTAAATCAGGGCAGCCTGAGGTACTATATTCAGGTTGTGTATGATATAAATTCAGACGAGAAACGGATTCAGGAGTTTAATTCACTGCGGAATATCCCGGATTCTTTTAAGAAAATCATCATCGTCAATGGAACTAAGAAGCCATGGAGAAATGATGAAGGCTTTGTAATTATAGGAATGAAATATTTTCTTTTGCATGCGGACAGCCTGGAGTTTTAATGAATAAAGTGTTCTGATCGCAGGCGTTTTTCCCCTTTTCCGGGGGCCGGTACACGCCGCGATTATCCTCCCCTTCAGCGCTTTTTTGGTCAATAATCTTTTTGCCCGAAAATCGAACGCGCGTCAATATAAAAATAGTCCGGCCCAGAGCCTTGCATATTTCTTCCAATTCGTGTACAATAAACATTGTGAAAAAATGCGCAAGCTGATAGAACAAATAGAATCAGCCAGAGGAGAATGAATTATGGATAAAAGACCAGTTGTATTAATGATTCTGGACGGTTACGGCCTTAATGACAGATGCGAGGCCAACGCGGTATGCGAGGCGAAAACACCGGTCATGGACCAGCTGATGAGCCAGTGCCCCTTTGTGAAGGGACAGGCCAGCGGCCTGTACGTAGGCTTGCCGGACGGGCAGATGGGCAACTCCGAGGTGGGTCATCTGAACATGGGCGCGGGCCGTATCGTGTATCAGGAGCTGACCAGGATCACCAAGTCCATTGAGGACGGAGATTTCTTTGAGGTGCCTGAATTCCTGACTGCGGTGGAGAACTGCAAGAAGAATGATTCCGCGCTGCATATGTGGGGCCTGGTGTCGGACGGCGGCGTTCACAGCCACAATACCCACATTTACGGCCTGTTGGAGCTGGCGAAGCGCCATGGGCTGAAGAAGGTCTATGTTCACTGCTTCCTGGACGGCCGTGATACGCCTCCCGCTTCCGGCAAGGATTATGTGGCGGAGCTTGAGGCCAAGATGGCCGAGATCGGCGTGGGCAAGGTAGCTACCGTTCAGGGACGTTTCTACGCTATGGACCGTGATAAGCGGTGGGACCGTGTGGAGCGTGCCTATCACGCTCTGGTTATGGGCGAGGGCAATCCGGCGGACAGCGCTACAGCCGGTATCCAGGCTTCCTATGACAAGGAAGTGTTCGATGAATTCGTGGAGCCGATTATCGTCATGGAGGACGGCCATCCAGTGGCGACCGTGAAGGACGGCGATTCCATCATCTTCTATAACTTCCGCCCCGACCGTGCCCGCGAGATTACAAGAGCCTTCTGTGATGAGGACTTTACAGGATTTGACCGGGGCCCCAGGATGAAGAATCTGGTTTACGTCTGCTTCACGGACTATGACGATACCATCGAGAATAAGCTGGTTGCTTTCAAGAAGGAGATGGTGACCAACACCTTCGGCGAGTGGCTGGCTGCCAACGGACTTAAGCAGGCCCGTATCGCCGAGACGGAGAAATACGCTCATGTCACGTTCTTCTTCAACGGCGGCGTAGAGGAGCCCAATGAGGGCGAGGACCGTTTCCTGATTCCGTCTCCCAAGGAGGTTCCGACCTACGATCTGAAACCGGAGATGAGCGCTCCCGGCGTCTGCGATAAGCTGATTGAATGCATTAAGTCCGGCAAATACGACGTGATCATCATCAACTTCGCCAATCCGGATATGGTGGGCCATACCGGCGTGGAGGCGGCCGCCATCAAGGCCATCGAGACGGTGGATGCCTGTGTGGGCAGAGTGGTAGATGCTATTAAAGAGGTGAACGGCGTGATGTTTATCTGCGCCGACCACGGCAATGCGGAGCAGCTGATCGACTATGAGACCGGCGAGCCCTTTACAGCCCATACGACAAATCCGGTGCCGTTCATTCTGGTGAACGCGGATCCGTCCTATAAGCTGCGGGAAGGCGGCAAGCTGGCGGATATTGTGCCGACGCTCATCGATCTGATGGGTATGGAACAGCCCAAGGAGATGACCGGCCAATCTCTGCTGGTGAAGTAAGATAAGAGTTTGAAAAGAGGCTGCTGCAAAATATATGGTTGAATCCTTCACTATAATATTTTTGCGGCAGCCTTTTCTGTAATATCAGGAGGGTGAAGATATGGAGGAAAGAGAACGCGCGGAGTATCAAATTAAAAATGATTTGCTGAAAGTAAAAATTCAGGATCTTGGAGGCAGTCTGTGTTCTGTCAGAGACAGAGAAGGGACGGAGTATCTGTGGCAGGGGAATCCGGCATACTGGGAGGAGAAGGCCCCCAATCTGTTTCCTTACATAGGAAGACTGACGAGAGAAACGTATGCTTTCGAGGGGCAAACCTATCATATGGGAATTCATGGCTTTATAAAAGACAGTTATTTGCAGGTGGCGGAACAGGGAGAGGATTTTATCAGGCTTTTCCTGGAAGATAATGATGCAACCTGGGAACTGTATCCCTTTCATTTTCGGTATGAGGTTGCCTATAGGTTATTGAAAAATAATATACAGATGCAATATCGGGTGGTGAATCGGGACGATAAGACCATGTATTTCGGAATCGGCGGACATCCCGGTTTCAATGTTCCCCTGGAGCCCGGCAAATGCTTCGAGGACTACTATCTTCAGTTTCCGAAGGACACGGGGATGAATCGGGTGAACATAACTCCCGCGTGCTTTGTGGGAGAGGGAGCGGAGACGTTTCCGCTGGAGGAAGGAAATATTCTTTCTCTGCGCCATAATCTGTTTGACCAGGACGCGATTATCCTTCAGGATATTCCGGATGAGGTGAGTCTGATGGCCAGGGGCGGCCGGAAGGGGGTGAAGGTCGTTTTCCCGCAGATGAAATATCTGGGGTTATGGCATGCACCGAAAACGGACGCGCCCTATATCTGTATCGAACCCTGGTCGTCTCTGCCGTCCAGACAGGATGTGGTGGAGGATTTGACGGCCCAGCCGGGACTGATCGCGCTGAATCCGGAGAGGATTTATGAGAATTCGTGGAATATTCAAATCCTTGCCTGACCGGGCATTGTGTTTTCTCACAGGGCCCGGCGCAGTCAGGTGTTGAGGATTTTGGTCTGGAAAGTTTGATGTGGTAAGGAGGTTTATGAACATGAAACAATTAGGGTTCGGGTTAATGCGGATGCCCCAGCTGGATCCGAATAACGCCGCTGATGTGGATGTGGAGCAGGTGAAGAAGATGGTGGATCTGTTTATGGAAAAGGGATTCACTTATTTTGATACTGCCTGGATGTACAATGGTTTCGCCAGTGAAAATGTGGCGAAGGCCGCTCTGGTGGACCGTTATCCCAGGGACAGCTTCACTCTGGCCACGAAGCTTCACGCAGGTTTTTTCAATTCCCTTGAAGATCGGGATAAGGTGTTTAACGCCCAGCTGGAGAAGACCGGCGCGGGATATTTTGATTACTATCTGCTGCATGGTGTTGAAGCGGCCATGTACCCCAAATATGAACAGTTTGACTGCTTCAGCTGGCTTCTGGACAAACAGGCGAAAGGACTGGTAAAGCATGTGGGTTTCTCTTTCCACGACACGCCCCAGCTGCTGGATGAGATCCTGACGAAGCATCCGGAGATGGAGTTTGTGCAGCTTCAGATCAATTACCTGGATTGGGAGAGCCAGTGGGTTCATTCCCGCGGCTGCTATGAGATGGCCAGAAAGCATAATAAGCCGGTTGTCGTCATGGAACCGGTCAAGGGCGGAACCTTAGCACATGTTCCGCCGGAGGCGGAGAAGCTGTTTAAGGAGTACGATCCTAATCGGAGCGTACCCAGCTGGGCTATCCGTTTTGCTGCCAGCCTGCCGGGCGTGATGGTGGTGCTTTCCGGAATGTCAAGTATCGCTCAGATGGAGGACAATCTGAGCTTTATGGATGAGTTTAAGCCCTTGACGGAGGAAGAGAAGGCACTGTGTTTTAAGGCGGCGGATATCATCAACGGGCAGATCGCCGTTCCCTGCACGGGCTGTTCCTACTGCACGGAAGGATGTCCCATGCACATCGCCATTCCCCAGTATTTCTCACTGTATAATGAAGATATGCGGGAACGTCTGGATGAAAAGGGCTGGACGGTCAATTTTACCAATTATGAAATTTTAAGCGGCAAGTTCGGCAAGGCCTCCGACTGTATCGGCTGTGGCCAGTGCGAGGGCGTCTGTCCTCAGCATCTGCCGATTATCGAGAATCTGAAGAAGGTTGCGGAACATTATGGAAAATAGATGCGGCAGGCGTAGACGGAAAATCAAAATAGAGACTGAAAATTTGTGAAGGAGGTTTTCATATGGAATTTACGGAAGTAGTAAAAAACAGGTATTCCTGCAAGAAATATGACGGCCGTCAGATCGCGAAGGAGCAGTTAGAGGCGATCCTTGAGGCGGGGCGTCTGGCTCCCACCGCCAAGAATCTGCAGGAGCAGCATATCTATGTGATTCAGTCGGCGGAAGGTCTGGCTAAGATTGACAGGCTGACTCCCTGCCGCTACGGCGCGCCTACGGTTCTGGTGGTTGCCTTTGACAAAAATAATGTGTTTACCTATCCCGGCGGCAAGCGGGATTCCGGCGTGGAGGACGCGGCTATTGTGGCTGCCCACCTGACATTGGCAGCTTACAATGCGGGAGTGGACAGCTGCTGGCTGAATTTCTTTAATCCGGAGGATGCAGCCAAAGAACTGGAACTTCCGGAGAACGAGGAGGTTCTTATGCTTCTGGATCTGGGCTACGCGGCGGAAGGGGCGGGCCCTCTGCCAAATCACAGCAGCCGCAAGGCTCTGTCGGAGACGGTCAGCTGGATGTAGGTAAAATGTACATGCTGCCGGGAGAACGCCTGTCAGACGATTGGAAGAGCTTAGAGGGAGGAACAGTTTATGAGTAAAAGGGTCATAGCGGTAAATGCAGGTCCGAGGAAAGGCTGGAATACGGATACATTGATTACGGAAGCGGCAAAGGGAGCGGAATCTGCAGGCGCGGAGGTGGAGAGGTTTGATCTGTTCCGTCTTGAAAAATATACGGGCTGTATTTCCTGCTTCGGATGTAAGAAAGAGAAAAACAAGGGCCGCTGTGTATGCAGGGATGGGCTGACTCCTGTTCTGGACGCGATCCGCGGGGCGGATGGCCTTATCATCGGTTCTCCCAATTACCTTAGCGAGATGACTGCGTCGTTCCGTGCTCTTTATGAGCGGTTGATCTTCCAAAATCTCACTTATAATGTGGAGGTTCCCTGCTGCAATGAGCGTCTCATTCCCGTGCTGCTGATTATGACAAGCAACGCGCCTGACAGTATGTATCAGGGACTGCTTCGGGATTATCAGCAGACTTTGAGCCGGTTTGTCGGGCCGACAGAGGTTTTGGTCAGCGGAGATACCCTTCAGTTGAAAGATTACGGCAAGACAGACTGGAAATGGACGATGTTTGACCCGGAGGCGAAACAAAAAAGACATGAGATGGTATTTCCCCGGGAATGCGAGAAGGCATTTGAATTAGGCGCGTCATTGTTGAAATTATAACTATTTGGGGGGAGATTCAGCGAATACGGTTTGGAGGGCGATAACTTAATAACAGCATATATAGGCGGCTTTGTGCATTGGCATGAGGCCGTTTTTTGCTTGGCCGACGAAATCCTGAAGGAATGCATGATCTTGCCGTAAAAAATAGGATATTGGCAAAGAGACGGATTGACTTTATATCGCTGTAGAGATATAATGTTGGCGGAAGGGAGTTGAAAACAATGCTTGTTTATCATGGTTCAGACCATGTTATTGAAATACCGGTGTATAATGGCAATAAAAGGACGAATGATTATGGATACGGGTTTTATACGACAGAAAATATTGAACTGGCTAAGGAATGGGCTTGTGCTGACGGGCAGGATGGTTTTGTCAATAGTTATGATTTGAACCTGGACGGTCTGAAAATCCTCCGGCTCAACTCCCCGGAGTATAATATTCTGAACTGGCTGGCTATTCTGACAAAATACCGCAGCTATTGGCAAAATGGAAGTATTGCGGAAGAGGCGAAGGAATATCTTCAAAAGCATTTTTTCATTGACCCGTCGCCTTATGATATTCTCATCGGCTATCGTGCCGACGATTCTTATTTTACATTTGCCCAGGATTTTGTTGCCGGTGCGATTTCGCTTGAAAAATTGTCAGAGGCGATGCGGCTGGGCAAACTGGGCGAGCAGATCGTTTTGAAAAGCCGCCTTGCGTTTGAGCATATTTGTTTTGTGGATGCAGAGTCTGCTGTGGCCGATGTTTATTATGGAAAAAAAAATCTTCGCGACAGGGAGGCGCGGTTTGCGTACCGCAGATACCGAAAGTCTTCTGATGGAATCAATGGGTTATATATGATTGATATTATGAGGTAGTGTCAAGTGATTTATGAAAACCTGAGTTAAAGAAAAAAGACTACGAAGCACCTTGAAAATCGCAGATATAT
>CANQBN010000133.1 GCA_947588855.1 uncultured Lachnospiraceae bacterium | reverse complement strand
GAACTGCGTTAATGTTATGGGAATTTTCCAGAAGATGGAGGTGCACTGGCAGCTCCCTGCGTTTCTTCCCATGAGGCGTTTCGTTGGATTTTAAACACGTCGCAGGAGTTGGGGTACGCAGGAAAGATTAGTCTTGGGCTGGATGTGGCGGCAAGCGAGTTATGGGAATCGGAGCGTGGGATGTATCATTTGGGAGAAGGGAGATATCTAAATGCATCACAGATGATTTCTTACTATTGCGAACTGTGCAGCAAATATCCATTGACCTTGATTGAAGATGGACTTGAGCAGGATGATTTCAATGGATTTGCAAGGTTGTGTGAGAAACTGCCAGGCGTGCAAATTGTGGGGGATGATTTGTTTGCGACCAACTCGGAACGTCTTCGTAAAGGGATTAGACACCACAGTGCAAATGCTGTTCTTCTGAAAATTAACCAGATAGGTACAGTGACAGAGGCTGTTAAAACTGCCCGAATGGCTGTGGCGAACGGGTTGGACATTATTGTCTCTCTCCGTTCAGGAGAAACCGCGGATGATTTTATTGCTGATCTGTCGGTGGCCGTTGGCGCTCGCCAGATTAAGCTGGGTTCGCCGGTGCGGATGGAACGGAATGTAAAATATAATCGGCTATTGGAAATTTGGCAGGAACTTATCTAAGTAACTAAGTCAAAGGCATAATCGCTTGCGGAAAAAAATCTGATATGATAAAGTTGTTATTATAAAACAAATAAGGAGACGTTAATCATGTTGGAGAAAAGGACTATCAGCGATTATGTCTATGATAAGATATTGGAAGGTATTGTTCAGTTAACGTACGCCCCAGGCGAAAAAATATCTGAGGCGCAGCTGTCTGCTACTTTGGGAGTGAGTCGTGCTCCTATTAAAAGTGCTCTGGCGAAACTGGAAAAAGAGGGATTTGTCAGCATAAAGCCACAGAACGGCACATTCGTAAGCAAGATATCCGTTGAACGTGCCAGAAGTATTTGTGACATCAGGGAAATCCTGGAAGTTGAAGCGGTTCGAAAAGCAGTTGTCTCTATCACGGAAGAGCAGCTTGATGAGCTTCAGGATCTTTTTGATCAAATGGATGCTCTTTGGGATGAAAAGGCGGAAAAGCGTCAGTTTATCATGGATGCGGATATAGCGCTTCATAATGAGATTTATCGTGCCAGCGGCAACGTGATCATTGCAGAAATTATGCAGCGATATATGCCGGAAATTCAGAGAATCCAGAGGGCCAACATGACCTGGGCGGATCGGCAGGGTCCCACCCAGATTGAGATGAAAAAGATTTTAAAAGCCTTGAGAGCGCGTGATGAAGAGCAGGCGGCAGCAGCAATGAAGGAACATATCTCCAATATCAGAAAGACAATTCAGATGATATGATTGGAGGAAGTGTTTATGCGAAACAGAGTGTTATATGGTATAGTGAGCGCGATGCTGACCGTAGGGATATTGTCCGGATGCGCAAGCGGACAAAAAGAATTTCCCACGAAAGAGATTACGGTGGTAGTACCATGGAATCCAGGCGGAACTAACGATTTGATGGCACGTGCGCTGCAGCCGGTTTTCAAAGAAAAATTCGATGTGGAACTGGTTGTAAAAAATTCCCCTGGCGGCGGCAGTGCCGTGGGGATAATGGAAGTTCTCACATCTAAGCCGGACGGATATACAGTCGGTCTTGCGTCCAGTTCATTTTTGGCGCTGGTTGCACAAGGTCAGGCGGAGGCAGATTTGGATAAGGTAGAGAATATCTGTCTTGTAGCTGAGGAACCGGTAGTTCTGGTAGTGAAAAACGGAGGAAAATATTCCGATGCTCAAAGTCTGATTGATGCAGCTATAGCAAATCCGGGAGAAGTCTCTATCGGAATTCCAGGAACGAATAACGTAAATCAGGCCTATGGCACGCTTTTAATGCAGGCGGCAGATACAGATTTTTTGTTTATGCCTTTTGACGGTGGTTCCAGGGTGATAACAGAGATTTTAGGTGGACATGTAGATGCCGGTATTTTGAAGCCCAGTGAAGTGATTACCCAAGTGAAATCTAATGATCTTGCAGTATTGGGCGTTTTTAACAAAGACGGTCTCAGTGTGATGCCGGAAGTTCCCACTTTTGAATCGCTGGGTTATGATGTGTTTACATTGGGAGACATCCGCCAGGCCTCTTATATTATGGCCCCTGACGGTCTGGATTCTGAAGTGAAGGAAAAGCTGGCCTCCATGTTCAAGGAGGCGTTGGAAAGCGACGATTTCAAGGCATTTGCTGCCGAGAGCGGTCTGGTGTCCCAGCCGATTACCGGTGAGGAACTGGATGTGTTTCTGGATGACGTTTATGCTGGGCTTGAAAATGCCAGCAGAGAGATTTGGGAACAGTGACGCCGGGAGGAGATAATGAAAAAAGAGGAACTGTTTTTTGAGCGGATTGTACTGCTCCTGCTCCTGGTTGGCGCTGTGTTCCTTTATTATACATCCAGTTTGTCGGAGTCCGTAGATCGAGGAACAGATATGGCGTCCATGGATTTCCCCAAAGGAATTTTTCTCGTGCTGATAGTGCTTATCATCGGAAAACTGGCGGCGGGGGCAATTACGCAGTTTAAACACAATAGTGCCCAGAATGCGTCCGTCAAAGTAAAGCAGCCGGCTTCAGAGCATCAAACGTTGGATAATGCGCCTGGTGTGAAGAGAGATATGCGCACGATTCTGACCATGGGAGCGATTGTAGTGTATGCGTTTTTATGGAGAATTTTGGGATTCTGCCTCAGTAGTTTTCTGTTTTTTCTTGCGGAGTCTATTCTATTGAAACGCGATACATCGAAACCGAGGGCTGCTCTCATATCTGCATTTGTAACTCTGATGGTTTTTGTTATTTTTGGAATGGCCTTTGGTGTAGACTTTCCAGAGCCGTTGATGGAATTTATCATTAGCTGATGGGAGGAGACTCATGAACACAATTTTAATGATGTTTCAAAGTTCTGCCGCTGCATTTTTCAGGCCAATGACCCTGATAGTCGTTACGGCTGGAACTTTTCTGGGATTGGTGTTTGGAGCGCTTCCTGGACTGTCCGCAACAATGGGCGTAGCGCTTTTGATCCCGCTGACCTTTACTATGGACACCACCAATGCCTTCGGAATGATGCTGGGTACCTATATTGGCGGAATGGCGGGCGGAGCCGTATCGGCTATTCTGCTGAATATTCCTGGCACGCCGTCTGCGGTTGTTACTTGTTTGGACGGCTACCCCATGGCAAAGCAGGGGCGAGGGGCCGAAGCTCTGGGATGGGCGGCTTTTGCTTCCGGATTCGGAAGCTTTGTCAGTTGGTTTCTGTTGGTTACCCTTTCCCCGGTATTGGCAGGGCTGTGTACCAGTTTCGGGCCGCCGGAATATGCAGCACTGGCATTTTTTGGACTGACCATCATTGCGGCTGTATCTGGCAAATCTCTGATCAAAGGTTTGATTGCCGGAATTGTGGGTGTTGTCCTTTCTTTTGTGGGAACCGACCCGATTTGGGGAGACCTGCGCTTTACATTTGGAAACATTAACCTGATGACAGGAATCAGCACCATACCCGCCATGATCGGACTTTATTCGATTCCGCAGATTATCATCAGCTGTACCGGAGAGGGGAATCCACATGTGGATTCCCGGGAATTAAAGCTTAAAAATTTTCTTCCCGGTTTAAAAAAACTTTGGGAACAGAAGTGGAACATTATCCGCTCCAGCATCATTGGGACGGGAATCGGAATCATACCGGCTACTGGAGGCAATATCGCTGCTTTTATTGCTTATGACCAGTCGAAACGATTTTCAAAACACCCGGATCGTTTTGGAAATGGGGCTTATGAGGGGGTAATCGCCTCAGAAGCGGCCAACAATGGAGTTTGTGGAGGTGCCTTGATTCCTATGCTGACACTGGGAATTCCAGGAGACAGCGTAACTGCGGCTCTCATGGGAGGTCTGATTATTCACGGTCTCAGACCTGGTCCTGCTTTGTTTTCGGATTCCCCGCAGATGGTAGCGGAAATTTTTGCAACAGTTCTCATGGCTACGATTCTCATGGTACTGATTCAATGTGTTGGTATAAAGCTGTTTGTACGTATCCTTAACGTGCCGGTGCACTATTTAAATGCTGCGTTAGTGATATTGTCTTTGGTGGGTTCTTTCGCTTTGAGAAGCAATTTCTTCGATGTGATTTTGACCCTGGCAATTGGGTTATTTGGCTATCTTATGATTCGCGGCGGTTTTCCAACAGCGCCCATTGTGCTCGGCCTGGTACTTGGTTCCATGTTTGAAGGGGAATTTCGACGTGCATTAAAGTTAAGTCATGGAAGTATTGCAATTTTCTTTAAACGCCCGGTAGCCTGCGTTTTTGTTCTCATTGGGCTGGCAGTAGTTGCAAATGCCTGTTTAAAAACGTTGAAACGTAAGCCTGAGATGTGATTATATAATTATAAATCAAACAATATAGATAAGATATGTTTGATAAAATGCCCGTTATCAGCTGATAGCGGGCATTTGCCTGGAATTTAGAATTATTCTCCCATGGTATCTTTTCAGCTCTGCGCCAGCTTCTTCACTGACTCCATGGCTTTTGCCACCGGCGGAAGGGACAGAACGATGACCGTGATGATTCCCTCGGCCAGAATGTAGGAGTAGTTGTAGATGATGGGGTACAGGGAGCTTAAAAACCGGGGGAAATTGTCCGGCATGTAGTCCATCCAGTACAGGTATCCGCCCAGGGAGTGGAAAGCGCCCCGGACCAGAATGGCCAGAATGTAGCCTTTGATCAGGCCGTTCTTTTTGGAATTGCGGAACAGGCCGGCCAGTCCCAGGCCGGCGAAGGCCAGGATGTAGTCGCAGCATACCTGGAAGAAGGACAGCACGTAGGGTTCCTGGAGAAACTGCAGGATACCATAGGCAAGTCCGGTCAGGATGCCGGTCTTTGCGCCGTACCAGTAGCCGATCAGGCAGACGAACAGCATGGAAAACAGCGTTACGGAGCCGCCGTAGGGCAGCGAGAATACCTTTACATAGGATGTAATATAAGACAGCGCCATGGCCATTCCGCAGAAGGCCAGCTGCTTGGCGGGCATCCGTTTCTCCTCGTCTGTTTTAAAATGAAGCCAGCAGGCGGCGACCAGCAGAAGGGCCACGGCGATTCCGCTGACGGCGTATCCCAGCGACGTGAGTCCTCCATCCGGTGTAACCAATGACATAAGAATGCCTCCTTTCGCGAACCGCATGTTCGCGGATGATGCTGAGTCAGCCGACGGTTCAGATCCTCTCCTCGATCCACCGGATAACGTCTCCAATGACTTCATCCTTACAGTACTCATTGAAAATCTCGTGGAACAGATTGCCGTAGATCTTCATCTGTTTATCCTTGGAGGATACATTCTCGAAGAAGGTGTAGGTATCCTTCACGCTGACCAGGCTGTCCTTCTCGCCGTGAAGCATGAGAACCGGATAGGCGAAGGTTTTCTCTTTCTCCTTAAACCAGTCCAGACCGTCTCCCAGAGCGTAGCAGAGGCCGGTGGTGAATGTCTGGGCGTTGTAGGGATCCTTGCCGTACCAGTCCACGATCTCCATGACGGAGCAGACGCCGTCGCCCAGCTCATTGGGCAGCTTGGTGTGGACGTCCAGTCCCTTGGGACAGCCGGTGATGGTGCCGAAGAAATCGTGGGTCAGAGCGCCGCTGGTGATGATGCCCTTAAGCTTCTTATCCGGATACTTGGCGCCGTAGAGGGACACCGTGAATCCGCCCATGCTGTGGCCGATGAGGAACACGGGAAGGTCCGGATTCTCCGCGATGGCCATATCGACCACCACGTTGGTGTCGTCCAGAAGCTCGTTGAAATCCGTGTAGAAGGTCCGCTCGCCTTCAGAACGGCCATGGCCCCGGTGATCGAACCGGTAAGTAGCGATTCCCGCTTTGTGGAACAGCTCCGCGAAATAATCATACCGTCCCTGGTGTTCGCAGAGACCGTGGACGATGACTGCCGCGGCCTTAGGGCTGTCCGGAATCTCTTTGTTCAGATACAGCTTCATACCGTCAAATGAAGAAATCATTTCACCCATAACACATACCTCCTTTATGTTTGTGATTGTTTGTTTCATACATCAGTGTATCACATTTTTTCCGCAACTCATAGTGAAAATTGGAGAAATTGAGAAAATGAGCGGCATCGGCGCATAAAACCGTTTCGTTTCTGCCATGATAAACCCAGAAACGGTACTCTGCCGGGATTTTTGCCGGACAGAGGAATTTATTCAGGAGAAGGAGAAGAGATTATGTGGGGAATCCTGATCGCGCTGTTGTCCGGCGCTCTCATGAGTGTGCAGGGAGTTTTTAATACGGAAGTAACCAAACATACCGGTATTTGGGTATCTTCCGGCTGGGTTCAGCTGACGGCCTTCGCCGTGTGCCTGGCCATGTGGCTGATTACCGGGAGGCAGCAGATTGGCGGGCTGTGGCAGGTGAGGCCATGGTATATGCTGACCGGAGGAATCCTTGGAGCGTTCATTACCTTTACGGTAATCAAAAGCGTGGGAAGCCTTGGGCCTGCCAGGTCGGCGCTTCTTATTGTAGTATCTCAGATTATTGTGGCGTACTGCATCGAGGTGTTTGGATTATTCGGCATGGAAAAAGCGGGTTTTGAGTGGAAGAAACTGATCGGCGCCGCGGTGGCGATCGCTGGAATCGTGATTTTCCGATACTGATAGAAATTCAATGGTATTTCAGAAAAAATCTGCTTGTATTTGCCAGTTGATTTAGGTAGAATAATAGATGTGGACGGAAAATGGCGCTCCCCCGGAATGAAAGGAGGAGTACCATGAAAAAACGAGATGTAAAAGTGTACCTGATTGCTGTCTGTCTGCTGGCTGCGGGAGTCTGCTGCGGCTGCGGCAGCCGGCGGGAGCAGGCAGGTTCGGACTTTGTGCTGGTGCCTGAGGAAGAGTCGGACGTTACGCTGCCGCCGGAGTCCGAATCAGTTTTCGTGTCTGCGGAGAGCGCCGCGGAGGACGGGGAGGAACCTGAGGTTTCGCAGGTTTTTTACGTACATATCTGCGGCGAAGTGAATCATCCCGGCGTTTATGAGATGAGAGAAGGCAGCAGGATATTTCAGGCTGTGGAGCTGGCGGGAGGTTTTACGGAACGCGCGGCGGAAAGTTATCTGAATATGGCCCAGAAGATAGCGGACGGAATGAAGATACTGGTGCCGTCGGAGGATGATGTGCGGGAAGCGGGCCTGCTGGCATCAGGAGGGATGTCCGGCGCGGATGCGGACGGTATGCGGATGACCGGAGATTCTGAAGGAAAAGTGAATCTGAACACTGCCGGTAAAGAGGCTCTTATGACGCTCAAAGGCATTGGCGAGGCGAGGGCGGAGGACATTATCAGGTATCGGGAAGAGAACGGCGCTTTTCGGAATATTGAGGACGTGATGAAAGTATCAGGCATCAAGGAAGCGGCGTTTGAGAAGATAAAGGATGACATTACCGTGTGATCGTTTGGGATAGATGGGGAGGAGAGTTGAGATGGCGAAGATTCTTGTTGTGGACGACGAGAAATTGATTGTGAAGGGCATTCGTTTCAGCCTTGAGCAGGACGGATATGAGGTAGACTGTGCTTATGACGGCGAAGAGGCGGTCAGTCTGGCGAAAGAAAAGGCGTATGATATTATTCTTCTGGATGTGATGCTTCCCAAGGCGGATGGTTACGAGGTATGCCAGTCTATCCGGGAATTTTCCGATGTGCCCATTATCATGCTGACGGCTAAAGGCGGCGACATGGATAAGATTCTTGGGCTGGAGTACGGAGCCGATGATTACGTGACCAAGCCGTTTAATATTCTGGAGGTGAAAGCCAGAATTAAGGCGATTCTCCGCAGGAACGCCAGGAAGAGCAAACAGTCCAGGGAAGCGGAGCGCCGGGTGATCGTTATCGGCAGCCTGAGTCTGGACCGCGACAGCCGAAGGGTGTTTGTAGGAGAGAAGGAAATCAACCTTACTGCCAAGGAATTTGATCTTTTGGAGCTTCTGGTCTGCAATCCCGGGAAGGTTTACAGCCGCGAGTCTCTGCTGGGCTATGTCTGGGGCAATAAAGCTCTGGATTCCGGCGATGTCCGTACTGTGGACGTGCATGTGAGAAGACTGAGAGAGAAGATTGAACCCAGCCCCAGCGCTCCCCAGTTTGTTCATACGAAATGGGGTGTAGGTTATTATTTCCGGGTTCAGGAAAAATGAAGATCACTTTGATTGCGGTTGGAAAGATAAAAGAGAGATATCTTGAGGACGCCATAGGAGAGTATGCCAAGCGTCTGGGCCGTTACTGCAGGCTTGAGATGATTCAGGTGGCGGATGAGAAAACGCCGGATAAGGCCGGCCAGGCTCTGACCCGGCAGATAAAGGACCGGGAGGGGGACAGGATCCTGGCACACGTCAGAGAGGGGATGTATGTTGTTGCTCTGGCTGTTGAAGGACAGATGATGAGTTCCGAGGAGCTTGCCTCAAGAATCGACAAACTGGGAATCGGGGGCATAAGTCATATTGCATTTATCATCGGCGGTTCTCTGGGACTTTCCCGGGCAGTGCTTGACCGTGCGGATCTGCTTCTGAGTTTTTCACCTATGACGTTTCCCCATCAGCTGATGCGGGTGATTCTTCTGGAACAGATTTACCGCAGCTTTCAGATACTGGCCGGGACGCCATATCATAAATGATACTGATGTTAAGAATAATGCGGAGGGTGCGCCAGTTCGGCGCTTGAAATATAGGCAGGTGAAAGTCCTGCCCCGGTAAAGTTTAGCGAACAGCCGG
>CANQBN010000132.1 GCA_947588855.1 uncultured Lachnospiraceae bacterium | reverse complement strand
AGGCATGGCTGGAGGCGCAGGGCTTCTCCCGCCGGACCGTAAATTCCAGGATTTCCGTCTTCAACAGTTTCCTGAAATATGCCGGGAAGCGGGAATGGCAGGAGACGGATTTTTACCAGCGGCCGGATAAGGTCGCGCCGGAGCTGACCAGAACGGAATACGTAAGGCTTCTGAAGGCGGCGAAACGACTGGGAAAGAAAAAGGAGTGTCTGCTGATCAAGGTGATGGGAAGCGCGGGCGTGCGGATTCAGGAATTGGACCGAGTCACGGTGGAGGCAGTGAAAAACGGGATGATACAGACGGAGAATTATAACCGGAAACAGTATCGGAGGATCCCGAGCGGTCTGCGTAAGGAGCTTCTGGAATACGCGGAGCGGGAGAACATCTTACACGGGCAGATCTTCCTGGGGCGGAACGGAAGTCCGCTGCTGCGGTCAACGGTCTGGCATTATGTGAGCAGCATCAGCCGGGAGGCGAATGTGAACGAAGATAAGGTGAACCCGAGGAGCCTGTGGCGGATGTACTGCAGCACCTGGGACGGACTGGAGCTCAGTGTCCGGGCGCTGATGGACCAGATGTATGAAAAGATCACGGATGAGGAACAGCTGGCGGCAGGCTGGGAGGAATGATCAGCCGGAAGAATGAAGGCAGCCAGTGAGAAAAGACCGTTGGGACAGGCATATGACGGGAGGCCGGAGGGAAAAGGACCGACGGCCGGATGAGAGCATGAAGCAGTTTTCGCGGAAAGGGGGAAATGATGAAAAAGCAAATAAGAAGAAAATCGGTTTTGCTGACGTAGATCGGACCCGCATGCAGCGGTCCGACGCTGAAAAAGGGAAGTGATGAGAATGGGTAAGAGAACGAGCTAGGGGAACAGTAGTCAGAAATGCGGGAGACCGAAGCGGTCTTTCGGAAAGAGGAGAAACTATATTGCGGTCATGCAAAAGGAGGAGAAGATGAAACGCAAAACATTCATGACATTTGCAAAACGGCTGCTCGTCATGCTGATCTGTGTGTCGATGGTCGCGAGCAACACCACATTTCAGGTATTTGCGGAGGAAAGCCCGAATTCCACGGAGCAGAGTCCGACGCCTGACAGTGAAGAAAAGAAAGAGAATGTGACGGACCCTTCGGCAGACGGAGATGAGCCGACTGAGGATGAAGCGGACGGCGGAGATACGGACGTTGCTCAGGATGACGCTGGGGATCATACCGACGCGGGGGATCCTGGTGACAGCGGCGATCTGCAGGAGGAGCAGACTAGTACGAACGGCGACGGAACCGAAGGCGAGAATAGCGAAAAGAAAGACGGGGTTCTGCCCGAAAATGATAACGCTGTGACCGGCGGCGAGACTGTCGATAAGACTGGGACCGATGTCGAGGCAGATGAGAAAGACGAGGCCGAAGATAAGACCGAAACCGATGCCGAGACCGATGGTGAAGTCGAAGACGAGACAAAGGACAAGGATGCGGCCGAAACTCCTGAAACCGGGGAAGATGAAAATAAAGATGATGAGAATGAGAATGATGAGGATGTGTCCGATTTATCTGTAGATGTGGAATGCATCATCGTTCCCGAGGGGTCTGCCAAGGTGGAGATCCTTGAAAATGCGGCGGTATCCGACGAAGACGCGGAAGATCCGGGCGAGGATGTCCAGGATACGGAAGATCCGAGCGAGGACAGCCAGGATGAGGAAGCGCTGAACGCAGGATCGGAGGAGAACGATGCGGACGCCTCTGACGGCGACGGACAGGAGACGTCGGATACAGAGGCAGAGAAGCAGCCCGTGAAGGTGGTATTTTCCGTGACCGCCGAAGAAGGCTATGAGATCGTCAGCGTAACGGCCAACGGGGAGGAGCTGACCTCTGAGGACGGCAAATACTCTGTTCAGACGACGGAGGAAACATTGACCGTTACGGTCAACACGGAAGCCACGGAATCCGCGGAGCCGGAGGAGACGGCTTATACGCTGGAGGATGTGACCATCGGCGGGATGAAGGCTGTCGTGACTGTGAAGACAGAGGATCCGAACCTGATCGGCGCGGTGCTGGTGTCTTCCGAGGAAGCGCCTACCAGCGAAACGCTTCTGGAGGATTATCTGAAGAGCCGCAGCGAGAACGCGGCGGAAGTGATCGCGGAATATCCGTTTGATCTTCATTTTGAAAAGACGGACGAAGAGGGCAATACTGTCGCCGTGGAGCCCGCGGAGGGTTATCCCGTGCAGGTGGAGATCAAATTTGATGAGCCGCTGAGCATTGACGGCAGGGCGGACTTCGTTGATCTGATCCACTATGTGGAAGATGAGAACGGCGAACAGACCGGGATCGAGGCGCTGGATACGCTTTATGAGAAGCCGGAAGAGGCAGAGGTCATGACCGTTTCCCTGATGGATCTTGATGAGGAAGAGGAAGCGGAACCGATCCTGATCGATGAGATATCCTTTACCGCGGAGAGCTTTTCTACCATGGCGGTGATGGCGATCGGCCTGGATGAGCCTGTATCGCAGGAAGGGGACGGGTGGAGTCTGTCTTCTGATAATGAAGGCTATATAACAGTGAAAATTACAAAGGCACAGGCCTTGACTGCAGAAGCATCGGTTACAAACAAAGGTTTTCATGCTGCTTTATTTGCTTTGAAGAAAAAGGATATGGTAAAAACCATAGTAATTGATCTTGAGGAACCGGCGCCCCTTCCTAATACCTACTTTACATATATAAAATCATCGAAGAGTTATCCGGAATTGGAGATTGTAAAGATAAACAATGCGACGTCTGTAGATGCTTCGAAAGGATTTTATAATCTTAAAGAGCTTGAAATTACGAACGTTTCTGGAGCAGTGAAAACAATGGTAGCTGCGAAAAACGGATTTAAAGAAGATGGGAAATTGACCCTTAGAAATTGTGGTAGTGTTGATGGCTTTTCAGGTATTACGAATTTGAGTGAAGTCACTCTGGAAAATGTGAGGAAGATCAATAAATCCGCGTTTGCAGAAAATAAACAGTTGATAAGTCTGAATATCACGAGCGGGGATATCACTGGTGGACAGATTGATAGCAATGCATTTGCGAACTGTAATAATCTCCAAACGATCATCATGGATCTAAAGGGATATTCTCTTTTGCAGGGAAAGGCGTTTGATAACGTTGCTGATCTGTCTGGGGAAAATCTTCCTATGGTCAGTATGACAAATTATGATAAGACTGATCTGGGATACAGCAATCTGTTCTTTGCGATTCGGGATACAGAGTTGGGTCAAGAGTTGAACGCGCGTATGCGGGGCCTGTTGGCAAACAGGTTTAGTCTTAACGCTGTTGAGAAGGCACCGGATCTTGCTGAAAGGTCGGAAGAATGGTCAAAGCAGTTAGGGGCAATGAACGATGATGAGGATGCAAAAGCGCATTTGAATAAGGCGGCGCGTTGGATCGATGCAAACAGGACGACGGCTCAGGTAGCCTTTGATTTTAACTACACTCCGGTTCCTGGCAGAGATTTTCTGTTTGTGATTGATTATTCAGATTCCATTACGCAGACGGCATCCGGATATGATGATTCGAGATATTATAATATGATATCAAAGGTAATGGATGTATCAGAGAAACTATTGACAGCGCAAGATTATGACAATCGGGTTGGACTGGTATTTTTTGGATCAGAGACTGTGGCCTCTCAGCCTTTTACAAACGATTTTAACGCAATACAGAATTATTTAGTCGATTCTGTTTATCCGCCGACTGATACTTCTACACATTATAGTACAGGATTTACCGAGGCATTAAATGTAATCAAGTCAGCTATACAGGAAGTAGAACTTATTTTCATTTCGGATGGGGCTCCGAGTGCTACAGACAATTATACAGATCTGGTTAATGCGGTTAAAGCTACTGGAACTGATGTTTACACGGTTCTGCAGGGGGACAATGGTAATCCTGGTAGTACTGTAAATATAATGAGAGATATCGCAACAAATGGTTTATTCTTTAGCGCAAGGGATTGTGATTCCTTCAGTCAGGCGGTGAATGACGCGATCGACGCTGTAGTCACGGGCTATGAACTTAGGGATGTTGTGAATCCAGCTTTCACTTTGAAAGAAGATACGATTCAGGTACTTGATGATCAGGGCAGCCCGGTCCCGGTCCAGGACTATACTTTGTCCTTTGATGTAGATGCAGACGGGAATACAGTAATTATCTGTGATCTTCGGGGTGAGCCGTACAGAACATATTCTATAACATATGAAGCGGCGCTCAATCAGGTGAATGGAGCCTATCCTTACGGGGACAATTTTGAAACGAATCTGGGGGATGCTACGCTATGTAGGAGTGGAGATTCGAATACAGTGAATGCGGTCGCCTCACCGGTCCTGGGCCGCCCTGCACCGGTTCAGCAGCCGACCGACCCTGATCCGACACCTCAGCCGGACGATCCCGCACCGACGCCCGATACCCCCGCACCGGCGGTTGTGACACCTGTAACACCTGTGACGCCTCCTGCCGCAAATGTGCTGGGTGAGAGGATCGATCCCGCGGTTCCCGTTGAGGATCAGGCTGTTCTCGGCGCAAGACAGGGCGTGCTCGGCGTCAGGACAGGCGATGAAGCGCCGGTGATCCCGCTGTTTGCCTTCATGGCGGTTTCCGCTGTGCTGGCAGGAGCCGTCGTGATCAAAAGGAAGAAAAGCCGCTGACGGAGCAATGGAGCGGCCGCAGAAGCGGCTGCGGTGGATGTTCAGAAAAGAATTGTAAAAATGCTCAGATCGGGGGGCCGACGATACCGTCGGCCCCTTTTTCATCTTGAAACGCTGGTCATTCTCCCACGGGCAGATGAAGCTTGCAAAAAGAGAAAAATTTCATTTACACATCAGACGATGGATTTTTTAAAATTCTTTATTGACTCTCAACCGCACATCACGCTTATAATCCTCCTGTAAGGTACCTTATATACAATTTATTCATGAATTGTATAACTTCTTTGGCTTTTTATGCAAACTTAGTTGCGCAGACAGAGATTTGGGGTACGATTCACTTGCCAAAGCGGATCACATTACATATCGGTAAATTTACCGTAACGATAATGATAATCGTAAAAAGCAACAACCGCCGCTTAAGAAATGGATACTTCTATGCCGCCTCCTTATATCTTGTGTAGACATATTCGTATATTTTGCGGCGGTACTCGGAGATTTTGATTTCATCATAGCTCTCCGGCAGCCCTTCCCATAGCACGTCCCGAATCAGATTGTCCACAGCGGCTTTCGTTTCCTGTTTATCGGTCCAGTGGTCCAGTTCGGAAATTTTGGCCTTGATTTTTGCCAGCAGATTTATAGCCACTTCTTTTATTCTCTTGATGTCCGGTTTTGAAAGGTTGTCCTGGAACAGCATATCGTAGAGGGATAACTCTTCATCGTTGGAGAAGCCCTCCCGCACATACCTCTGCTGTTCGCTGTCCATGGAGTTAGCCAGATCCATCAAATCCATGAACGTTTTTTCAATCGTTGCCCGATCCTGCTCGGCGTTATAGTCATTGATGATCTGCTGGTAGCGGATGTAATAATCCATGCGGGCTGGGTTGGAAAAAAGCATCTCATCCAGGCGAGTGTGGACTAGCTCGCCCAGATCCTTTAAAATCAGATTCTTCCGTTTCATCCTGGCAAATTCCCGCCTGAGCAGATCAAAGTCGATCTGGCTGATATCGAACCGGTGGGATGGGGAAAGCGCGTTCCCCTGGTGCTCGATCTGGATGTACTCGTTGATGATGCCGTTGATCTGCACCATTAACTCGACATTATCGGCGTGTTTTCGTTTCTTCTGCAGTTCGTTATAGATGGCGATGACAGCGTCTTTATATGCGCAGACGTTCTGGTCAATATCGTCGCGATCCACATACTTCATCAGACTGGACAGCTCTGCCGCATAGGTCTGAAACTCCTTTTTGATTTCCAGCGTTTCACACATCGCATTGGCAGCTGTTTGAAGCAGCGACATTTTTACGAAACCGCTTGCTTCAACTAGCTCTTGCAGTACGAACTCATGCGCTGCAAGAAAATCGTTGGCCGCTCCGATCACCTCATGTATCCTGGCAATCAGAACTTTCTTGTCAATAGTAGGATCAATGCCCGTGCTGTTTTGATTGGCGGTGTAATCGGCCAGAGCCTTTCGCAGGGCTTTTACGATACCGATGTAGTCCACGATCAATCCGTTGCTCTTGCCCTCCGCCACGCGGTTGGCCCGGGCAATAGTCTGCATCAGAGTGTGGGCCTTCAGCGGCTTGTCCAGATAGAGACAGGACAGAGTCTTCACATCGAACCCCGTCAGCCACATGGCGCAGACAAAGACAACACGGAAGTTGCTGTTGCCGTCCTTGAATTCCTTGTCAAGCTCCCGCTTTTCCATCTTGCTCCGGTGAGGCTTAATGTCCAGCCCCCATTTTTGGAAGGTTTGGATCTCGTTTTGGTCCTGGCTGATGACCACCGCCATTTCCGTTTCTCGCAGCCATTGCAGCTTTCGGCCCAACTCCTGGGCCTCCTGCTGGGTGGCGGTTTTCAGTTTGCTTTGCAGGGCTTTGATCTCTTCCTGCCAGTACTCTTGGACGAAATTGTACATACGGACACAGGTCACCTTGTTCAGACAGACGAACATGGCTTTTCCGCTGGTCCAGAGGTCGGAGTAGTGGCTTACAAAATCCTTTGCGATGGACCGCAGACGGGGTTCGGCCATCAGGACATGAATTTCCTTGGCAAACTCCCGCTCCAGCTTTTCCTCCTGGGAGGGGTCGAGGTCCGCCGCCTCGATGGCGTCCAAAATCTCTTGGGTAATTTGGGGCTTCTCCAGCTGTGCAATCTTGTCTGCCCGGTTCTCATAGTAGAGGGGCACCGTGGCTCCGTCCTCCACCGCCCGCTGGAAGTCGTAGACAGACAGATAGCCGCCGAAGGTGCGCTCGGTAATATTGTCGTTAGACAGCAGCGGCGTACCGGTGAAGCCGATGCGGGAGGCGGTGGGCAGCAGCCGCACCATGTTCTCCGCAAAGATTCCGTACTGGCTGCGGTGGGCCTCGTCCGACATGATAAGAATGTCGTGGTCCGGGTAGATCGGCTCCTCATCCGGCCGGTTAAACTTTTGGATCAGGGTGAAAATGAAGCTGGGATTTTTGTGGAGCTTTTCCACAAGGTCGGTCCCGCTTGCGGCGATAAACTGAGATGCCTTTGTCCCGCCCAGCAGGCCGCAGTTCTCAAAAGTGTCGCTGATCTGCTTGTTCAGTTCGTCCCGATCGGTCAGGATCACAATGGTAGGGGACCCCTCAAATTTCCGCCTGATTTTCTGGGCCAGGAACGCCATGGAGTAGCTCTTGCCGGAGCCCTGGGTGTGCCAAAAGACGCCCAGCTTTCCATCCCGCAGCTTCCGCGCCTCATAGGAATTGACGGCCTCGTTCACCCCCAGATACTGGTGATTGCGGGCCAGTATCTTGGCGGTGCGGCCGTTGGAGTGGTCAAAGAGGATGAAGTTCTCGAACAGATCAAGGAAGGTTCTCTTGTTGCAGATGCCCCGCAGCATGGTCTCCAAGGCCACGCTGCCAGTGTCACTCTCCTTCAGGCGCTTCCACTCATGAAAGAACTCGTACTTGCTGCCCAGGGTCCCAACTTTGGCCTCCACGCCGTTGCTGAGCATGAGAAAGGCGTTGTAATAGAACAGGCGGGGGATGGTGTCCAGGTAGTCGTTGTAGTTGTCCGTGTAGGCGTTCTGCACGTCCACCGTGGTCTTTTTCAGTTCCACGAACAGCAGGGGTATCCCGTTGACAAAGCCCACAATGTCTGTGCGCCGGCGGTAGAGGTCGCCGTGGATCTTCAGCTCCTTGATGGCGAGAAAGTGGTTCTCCTCCGGGTGCCGGAAGTCCAGGACCATGGCTGTCAGCGTCTCCGTTCGGCCGCCTGGCTTTTTCACCGTCACCGGGATGCCGTCTCGGATGAGAAAATATTTCTCCTCGTTGATCTGCATCAGGGAGGCGGTGGAGAGATAGCTCTCCAGCGTCTTCTGCGCCTCGGTGATCTGGGTCTGGGTGATCCAAGGGTTCAGCTTTTTGAGCGCTGCCTGGAAGTACCGGGTCAGGAGGATCTCACGGTAGTCCCGGCGGCCGAAGGTGCCGTCCTTGCCAAGGATTTCCTTGTTATAGGCAAATTCCACCTGCCACCCCAGCTCATCCCGCAGGAGGTCGCCAGCGCTACCTTGGACGAGGATGTTTTCGGAGTAATCGTAGGACATAGCTTCATCTCCCGAGGATTAATAAATTAAGCAAAATGCATCTACAAAGGACTGCAATTCTTTAGCATTTTTCTTTAGTAACGCGTTAATTCCCTCATTTTTGACCGAAAAACGTATAATATTTTCATTTAGAAATATACTGCTCCATATACAAGCAACTGCCGGATATATCGAATTGGAAATACTAAAATTAAATTCATGAGCATCACGTGTCATAGGATAAATAATTGTTTTATATGGAGTAGATTTTAACTTTTCCACTAATAAGTGTAAGGGCAGCGGCAAATCCTCGTTGCTAATTGTGGTTTCTCCAAATTTATAAAGCCAAGTTGAAAATGCAGCCTTGCCCCTATTATGCAATACTGCAATTAGCAATTCCACACACATAAAGCTATAATCTTTAGGCTCATTGTACAGTAATTTATGTACTAGCATTACTTTATCAACTAACTGCTCTTGCTCACGGGCGCCAATGTCTGTAAAAACAGCTTGCCAAAATTCTTCAATCGGTTCATCTATCGAAAAATGTGATTCGTCAAATAAAGCAATATATTTGGAATATTTTTGAGTAATTTTATTTGAGGGCTTGCCTAAATCCAACTGAATGGTAAATTGAATGAAAAAGATATCAATCCCCCATCTGAGATGGGGGACCGGGCGAAGCCGTAGCGTTGCATAAAGTACCAAAA
>CANQBN010000131.1 GCA_947588855.1 uncultured Lachnospiraceae bacterium | reverse complement strand
GGAGAAGATCTTCTAGGAAAGTTGGTGAAACACCAGGAAATGGAGAAGAATCACCAAGTTTTGGAGAAGAACCTGAAAGTGGCGACCCACTATTTACTAGAAGTAAGGGCAAAGCAACTGGGAATCCCATTTATATGGACAGTGCTTCCAAGTACATTCGGGGAGCGAAGGACAGATAACAACATTATTACTTATACTATCCAGACGCTTCTTAAAGGTAAAAAGCCTCTTTATGGAAATCTGGAGCAAATGTGGGATTTTCTTTATGTATCCGAAGTGGCACGGGCGCTTAGATATATCGGGGAGAAAGGGATTTCAGGAAAAACTTATGGAATTGGATCAGGAATATATAAACCATTAAGAGAATATATCATCGGGATACGTGACCAGATAGATCCTAAGCTGGAATTGGGGATAGGTGAATATCCTGATATGTCTAAACAGACGTTTAGCTCCTGTGTAAATATTTATGATTTGATTAAGGATACAGGATTTGTGCCAAGTATCAGTTTTGAAAAAGGTATTGAAAAAACTATAAGATATTGGAAAGAAAACTATAAATTAATATTGTGAAAACAGAAAGGCAGGTTTCTGATATGAAAGATGAAGGATACATTGCTTTGTCTGTTCCGAACCTGAAAGGTAAGGAAATAGACTATGTAACAGAGGCTGTGAAAACAGAGTGGGTGTCCACAGGAGGCCCATATATTAAGGACTTCGAAAATGCAATAGCGGATTATGTCCATGTTCCAGCTGCGGCTGCCTGCCAAAGTGGTACCGCCGGACTTCATCTGGCCCTGTTGGCGTTAGGGATTGGCACCGGGGAAGAAGTTATTGTTCCGACTCTCACATTCATCGCGGCCGTCAATCCGGTGCGGTATGTCGGGGCGAAGCCGGTCTTTATGGACTGTGATGACTCCCTGACTATGGATCCGGACAAGCTGGAGTCTTTCTGCAGGGAGGAATGTGATTATATAGAGGGTGTTCTTATTAATAAGGCCAGCGGACGTCGGATCCGTGCGGTTGTGGTTGTCCATGTCTTCGGAAACATGGTCGATATGGAACGAATCATGCAGCTGGCGGAGCAGTACCATCTGAAAGTGGTGGAGGATGCCACAGAGGCCCTGGGGACTTATTATCTGTCTGGAATGTATGCGGGCAGGTATGCCGGAACGATCGGGGATATCGGGGTATATTCCTTTAACGGCAACAAGATCATTACAACTGGCGGTGGTGGAATGGTCGTTTCCCAGGATAGAGAGCTGGTGGAACGTTGCCGCTTCCTGTCTACACAGGCTAAAAAAGATGTTGTATATTTTGTCCATGAGGAGATTGGTTATAACTACCGTATGACGAACCTCCAGGCGGCCCTGGGGCTGGCCCAGATGGAACAGCTGGAGGATTTTGTCCGGATAAAGACAGAGAATTATGAAGAATATCAGCGGTGTGGATTGAAACTTCTGCCATTCAGGAAGGGGATTCGGAGTAACCACTGGTTCTACAGTTTCCTGTCCAAAGACCGGGACGGCCTGATAAAGCACCTGGACAGCTGCCATATCCAGAGCCGGCCGGTGTGGCAGTTGATCCATACACTGAAGCCTTATCAAGAAGCACAAGCTTATAAGATCGAAAAGGTATTATGGTACTATGACAGGATCGTGAACATTCCGTGCAGCAGCAATTTAACAAAGGAAAATGTTGCAAGAGTTGCGGAAAAAGTTGTACAGTTTGAAAGTATGGCAGGATAAGGCGGAGGGCTTATGAATTTGGAAGACTATATCGTAGACCCAACAACTCCAGCGATCAAGGCAATGGAAACGATTGACAGGAACAGCCATGGAATAGTCTATCTTTGTGAAGGAAGGAAACTGGTGGGGGTCCTGACAGATGGTGATATCCGTAGACATCTGATAAAGGGTGGAAATCTAGACCGACAGGTAGACGAGATCGCGAATCACAGTCCTAAGTCGCTTCCCTGTGAGGCGGAAAACCAGGCAAAGGAATTAATGAACCGTTTCAGTATCCGGTCATTGCCGCTTTTGAATAACCAGGGAGAGATTGTGAAGATTGTCTTTCAGCAGGGGACGTCAGAACCGTCCCGAAGGCAGATACATGTTCCGGTAGCCATCATGGCAGGTGGAAAAGGGACCCGGCTTTACCCCTATACGCAGATCCTTCCCAAGCCGCTGATCCCGATTGGGGAGAAAACAATCACTGAGCATATCATAGACCATTTTAAGGCATACGGATGCACACAGTTCGATATGATCGTCAATTATAAGAAGAACTTTATCAAGTCCTATTTCATGGATCACGAAGACCATATAGACCTGTCGTTTGTAGAGGAAACGGAATATCTGGGAACGGGCGGGGGCTTGAAATTGCTGGAGGGGAGGTATACTTCCACTTTTTTTATGAGCAACTGTGATATTCTGATCGAAGAGGATTATAGTGAGATCCTGGAGTTCCACAAGAAGAGGGGTAATATTGCAACAATGGTCTGCGCGGAAAAACATGTCGTTATTCCTTATGGGACAGTGGATACATCAGAGACTGGGCAGGCACTGAAACTGAATGAAAAGCCGGAGCTGTCGTTTGTTACGAATACGGGACTTTATGTGCTGGAGCCGGAATTTTTGGAACGGATACCGGATAATACATTTATCCATATTACGGATATACTGCAAAGATGCATTAATGAGGGCGAACCAGTGGGAGTATACCGGATTTCTGAAAATAAATGGTTGGACATGGGACAACTGGATGAACTCGAAAAGATGAAAATAAGATTGGAAACACATCAAATGAAAGAATAGAAGGGGTTGGATGAAGATGGTTTTAGGTATTTATGGAACAGGTGGATTGGCGCGAGAAGTGTATATAATCGCAAAGAAAATATTAAATAAAGTTCATCGATGGGAAGATATTGTATTTATTGATGATATTAATGATATTACCGAGCTAGAAGGTAGAAAAGTGTATCGCTTTTTTACTGCTATTAAAAGCTTTTCAGATTTTGAACTTTCGATAGCTGTGGGAGAGCCTGCGTTACGGGATGAAATATATTCACTAGCTCATAATAATCAGGTTAAGTTAGCAACACTCATTCATCCAGGTGTCTATATTGATGAATCAACGAAAATTGGAGATGGAGTTATTATATGTGATATGGCAACAATAACGAGTCATGTGGTAATTAGTGATAATGTTTATCTACAGCCCCATGTAGTGATTGGACATGATATTTTTATTGGACGGCATTCAGTAATCGGTGCAAATTGCCAAATCGGGGGAGCAAATCACATCGGTGAGCGTGTTTATATGGGGTTTAACTCCGGTACGAAAGAAAATCTGACAATAGGCAAGGATGTTATCTGTTCAGCAGGTGCCATTGTTTTTCGGGATATTCCTGACGAGGTCATTGTAGTAGGGAACCCGGCAAGAATTATGAAAAAGAACGAAGATAAAAAAGTATTTAGAAAGAAGGAGACTATATGAATAATGTATTAATTATTGCTGAAGCAGGTGTAAATCATAACGGAAGATTAGATCTGGCACTTAAGATGATTGATGAAGCAAAGAAAGCAGGGGCGGATATTGTAAAGTTTCAGACCGCGCGGCCGGAAAACGTTATTTCAAAATTTGCAGAAAAGGCAGAATATCAAAAAAAGACAACTGGAACTGGCGAAAGTCAGCTAGATATGTGTAAAAGAATAGTTTTAAAGTTTGAGGATTATATCTTACTTAGAAATCATTGTGAAGAAATAGGAATACAGTTTTTATCTACATCATTTGATTTAGAGAGTATTCATTTTTTGCGAGAACTTGGCTGTGAGATGTGGAAAATTCCTTCAGGGGAAATTACAAATTATCCATACTTAATTGAAATTGCTAAGACAGGGCAGCCTATTATTATGTCAACTGGAATGAGTACGCTCGATGAAGTTCGGACTGCTGTGGATCTGTTAAAAAAGAATGGTGCCGGGGAAATATCGTTATTGCATTGCACAACAGAATATCCTGCACCTTATGAAGATGTCAATTTAAAAGTTTTAGATACTTTAAGAAAAGAATTTCAGCTTGAAGTAGGATACTCAGATCATACACCTGGAATTGAAGTTCCGATAGCTGCAGTTGCCATGGGAGCAACTATTATAGAAAAGCATTTTACGTTGGACAGAAATATGGAAGGACCGGATCACAAGGCAAGTTTGGAACCGGATGAACTAAAACAGATGGTAAGTGCTATAAGACATATTGAGAAGGCAATGGGTAATGGAATTAAAATACCAGCTGATTCAGAGAAAAAGAATATTGTCATAGCGAGAAAGAGTATTGTAGCCAAAAGAGATATTGTTGCCGGAGATGTGTTTACAGAAGAGAACATAACAACGAAGCGTCCGGGGTATGGGATTTCTCCTATGGAGTGGGTAAATGTATTGGGACAATGTGCAAAACGAAATTTTGTGGAAGATGAGTTAATTGAACTATGAGAAGTATTGCAATACTTACGGCAACAAGAGCGGAATATGGTTTACTTAGAAATCTTATAGTAGGATTGAATGCGGTCGACGAATTTCATATAGAAGTTTTGGTTACAGGGGCACATCTCTCGATGGAACAGGGACTTACATATCGAGAGATAGAGAAGGATGGAATCCAAATATCAAAAAAAATAGAGATATTATTGGAATCGGGGAGTCCGGCGGCGATTTCTAAAAGTATGGGTTTAGCCATGATCGGTTTTGCAGAATATTTTACAGATAATAAGCCGGATGCATTGATTGTGCTAGGGGACCGTTATGAAACTCTGGCTGTATGCTGCGCTGCAATGAATGCCAGAATACCAATAATACATTTGTATGGAGGTGATACAACAGAAGGTGCGATTGATGAGGCGGTACGCCATGCTATTACAAAAATGAGTTATCTGCACTTTACCAGTACGGAAGAGTCACGGAAAAGGGTAATTCAGTTAGGAGAGAATCCAGATAGGGTTTTCTGCGTTGGTGCCATAGGAATTGATAATGCATTGAAGGAAGAGAAACTTACAAAGGAGGAAGTGTCTAGGGAAGTGGGATTGGATTTAGCAGTACCTTACGGAGTGGTTACGTTTCATCCGGTCACGTTAGAAGGGAATGTAGAAGCGCAGTGTAGAGAACTGTTTGCAGCAATTGATTATTTGAAAGAGTATCAGTACATAGTTACTGGGGCCAATGCTGATTGCGGAGGCAGTCAAATTAATCAGTTGTGGAAAGAATTTATCCAGGAGCGTCCCAATGTCTCATTTGTTGTCTCCTTGGGGCAAAAAAAATATCATTCGGCATTAAAATATGCGAGTTTTATATTAGGAAATTCCTCGAGTGGATTATCAGAAGCACCTTCGTTTCATATACCTACTGTCAATATTGGGGATAGACAACGTGGACGACTAAGGGCGGATAGTGTATTGGACTGCAAGATCGAAAGGCAAGAAATTGTAACTGCAGTGCAGACGGTCATGTCGCCTGAATTTCAGAATAAATTAGAACATATGGAAAACCCGTATGGTGATGGGAATGCTACGGAACGGATAATACAAGTATTAACAGAAAAGTTATCAAATGAAACTATAAATCTAAAAAAGACGTTTTATAATATTAGGTTTCAACTGCAGGAGGAATAAAATGCCTATTTTACAAAACCTGGATGCTTATGAAATCCAGCAATACCAACAGAACCGTTATCCCTGCTTTTTTGTAGACGTTATTGAGGAAGCGATTCCAGGAAAGTCGGCGAAGGGTTACAAGAACTTCACGTTTAATGAGTGGTTTTTCCCCGCGCATTTTGCGGATGAACCCAACGTGCCGGGCTTTATCCAGATAGAAACACTGACACAGGTGTTTTTGATGACATTCCTGACGCTGCCGGAGAATAAAGGAAAGAAGACTGGTTTTATATCCATAAAAAATGCACGTTTCAGAAAAAAGATCGTTCCTGGGAATAGGTTGGACATAGAGGCCAGTTTGGACTCTTTACGGCATGGGCTGGCGAAGGGGCACGTGGAAGGATACGTTAACGGCGAACCAGCCTGTTCCCTGGAACTCGAGGTGGCTGTCCCTGATGTGATGACGAAGTTCATTCCCCGTTCGGGGGGGGTAATTCACAGTAATAAGTGCGTGGCGAGCATTCTGGTCGTCGGAAAGGAGATCAGATATGCAGCGTGAGGCATTTTCCCTGAACGAAACAGAGCTTTTAAAGTATCAACCCAATCGGTATCCATTCCTCCTGATTGACAGGGTTACGGAAGTTGTGCCAGGGAGATCAGCAAAAGGTTATAAGAACCTGACAAATAATGAGTGGTGGATACCGGTGCATTTCCCGGGAGATCCCAACATGCCAGGTTGCCTTCAAGTAGAGGCTATGGCGCAGATGCTGACGGTGGCGATCCTGACGACTCCAGGGATGGAGGGAAAGATCGTTCATGGTTATAAGCATGCCGGTACATTCCATCAGGAGGTCAGGCCCGGGGACAGGCTTGACATGGAAGCGGAGATACTGTCCTTCCGGAGGGGGCTGTGCAAAGGTATTGTGAAAGGCTACATAGACGGGGTGCTTGCATGCGAGCTCGAATCCGTCATCATCATCCCCGACGTATTTAACCAGTTCAGGCCGAAGAGCGCTGATGATAAGATACAGGAGGGAAATAGCCATGACTGAAGATATCCGTGGGCGAAAGGGAGAACCGATTAAAAACCTGGATATCAGGGGAATCATGCAGTACCATAACTGCAAATATCCCTGCTTGATGATCGATTCCTGTGAAGAGATCATACCGGGGAAATATGCAAGGGCGGTAAAGAACTTTACCTACAATGAATGGTTTTTCCCGGGTCATTTTGAAGATGACCCGAATGTCCCCAGTTCGGTCCAACTTGAGGCCATGTCACAGTCCCTCTTAATGACATTCCTCACGATCCCTGGATATGAGAAGGCAAAAACAGCCTGCCTGAAGATTAATAATGTTGAGTTCAAAAGAAAGATCATTCCCGGGGACAGGCTGGTGCTGACAGCGGAACTGCGGACTTTCCGCGGGGGAGTGGCAGCGGGAACGGTTGAAGGACATGTGGGGGGACAACTTGCCTGCCGTGCGGATTATGTCATGGGAGTACCGGAAGAGATCGAGAGGTATAGACCCAGAAGGAGCGAAGATAAGGAGTAGATGAATTGGAACGTGTTGCCGATTACATAATTAGAAGACTTACGCAGGAGGGGATCAGCCGGATCTTCCTGATCACCGGAAGGGGGATCCTCTACCTGACGGATGCGGTCGCGAAGAACCCTGAAATAGAAGGGATACCGCTTTACCATGAGCAGGGCGCTTCCTATGCGGCGATGGCATATGCGTCGGCTAGGGATGGGATGGGGGCATGCCTTGTCTCTACCGGCTGTGCGGCCACGAATGCGGTGACCGCGGCCCTGTGCGCATGGCAGGACAATATCCCCTGCATCTTCCTTTCGGGGCAGCACATGCTGCATGAGACGACCCGGTATACCGGCCTGCCGATCCGTACCTACGGTTCGCAGGAGGCAGATATTATCAGTATTGTGAAGCCGGTGACAAAATACGCGGTCATGCTGACTGAGGCCGCAGATACGGCCTATGAGATGGATAAGGCAATTTACCTGGCAAATTATGGAAGGAAGGGACCGGTATGGATCGATGTCCCGCTGGACGTCCAGAACATGAGGATCGAACCGGAACTCCTCAGGCGGTATGAGCCAGAGAAGACGAATGAAAGGGGACAGTCACTGCGTGAGCCGGCCCGTCAGGTGGCGGAGGAACTGCAGCAGGCGGAACGCCCGCTGTTGTTTATCGGCGGGGGCGTGCGGAACGCCGGGGCACAGGGAAAGGTCTTAGAATTCCTTGAGGGCTGTCCGTTACCCGTGGTATTCTCCACATCTGCGGCAGATACCTATGGTTCCGGGAACCGCCTTTCCATCGGTGCTGTGGGTAGTCTCGGGGGCAGCAGGGCCGGAAACTTCGCGGTTCAGAATGCAGATTATCTTCTGGTCTTGGGATCGAAGCTGTGTTCCCAGACGGTCGGTGCGGAGCCGGAGAAGTTCGCCCGTGAAGCGAAGATTACGGTGGTCGATATAGATGGGAATGAGCATAGGAAGAAAGGCGTAAGTATTGACCGTCTGATCGAGGGTGATGTGGGGCGGTTCCTGGAATGCCTGATGGAGTACAGGCCTGTTGTGTCTTGTCAGAAATGGATGGAAAAGTGCATCCATTGGAAGGAAGTATTCGATATTTCGCAGGAAGGATTTCTGAAAGGGCGGGACGAATGGGTTTCCGGGTTGGACCTGTACCATTTCGCGGATGTGATCACGGGTCTGCTTCCGGATGACGCCGCCGTGGTGACAGATGCAGGTTTTGAGGAATTGATCATTCCATCTACAATCAAATACCGGGATGGACAGAGATGCCTGTTCCCAGCCGCCCAGGGAGCCATGGGATACGCGATCCCTGCCGTAATTGGGGCGTATTTCGCAGGGAAACAGAGTGTCATTGCAATAGTCGGGGACGGCTCCTTCATGATGAACATGCAGGAGCTGCAGGCAATAAGCTGGCATAAGATCCCTGCGAAGCTCTTTGTGATCAACAACAACATGTATGCGGTGATACGAAGGCGGCAGAGGGATCTGTTCCGGCAGAGGACGATCGGGAACGACCCTTCGGATGGTTTAGGCGCTCCGAATTTCAGGCGGATCGCGGAGAGCTTTGGGATCCCGTACACGCAGATACGGGGGGAGGAGGAATTGTCCCCTGGTATCCGGCAGGTGCTCGACATGGATTCGCCTTGCATCTGCGAGGTAGTATGCCGGGAAGACCAGCCGTACCTGCATAGTTCCTTCGCCATGAACAGCGCGAGGCGCCTGGTGAGGCGGCCGATCGAAGACCTTTCGCCCTTTATGGAGAGGGATCTGTTTATGCGAGAGATGCTTATTGAACCGATAGAAAAGTGAGGTACATATGGGAAAGATCATATTA
>CANQBN010000130.1 GCA_947588855.1 uncultured Lachnospiraceae bacterium | reverse complement strand
CGGTCCGAAGCTTCGCATCAGGGCAAAGGGTAAGACAAAAACAGGCAGGATGAAGGTTCGCAATGTAAGGAAGTCTTCGCTTTCAGGGTTAAAACAGAGGGCGGAGTCTTCTAATGCTTCCATACAGGTAAAAAGGCAGCAACTTCATGTTATGGGCAGGAAAGCCCTAAAGGAGATGGACGGTGGAGAGAAGATTGCAGACAGCGTAGACATTGCAACAACATTTGCTTATCCTATGGCTTCGGCTGCATCTAAAGGAACAAAGCTTTTATGCAATAAAAAGAAGCAGATGGATAAACGGAAAAAGGAAGCCGGCTCAAAGGGTAACAGGAGGAAGAAAGGTGCTTCTGATCGTTCTGATTCTGAGACGATAAATGCAAGGGAAGTAGAGCGGCGAAAAGCCTCCATAAAGGCAAAAGAGTCAAATCTGAAAAAGAAAGATAGCAGATCAGGGGGAAATACAGGAAAGGGTTCATCTTCTAAAAAAGGCAGAATCTCTGTAAGAAGCAGGATGATAGCATCATTTATCTCCAACATGCGTGCTAATGAGGAAGAGAAGATAGCTCTTTCTATGGCAGCGAAGCAGACAGTAAAAAGGGAACTTGCCATACTGATAAAGAAGATTATAGCAACCGTGCTTCCGGGTTTCCTTGGACTTTTTTCGATCATTGCTTTATGCGGGATAGTCGTGGTGACGGTGCTTGCCGTGATTTATAATTCTCCGTTTGCGATATTCTTTCCCCTGCCTGACAGCGGTACGGAAGATCCGAGGACGGTTCTTGTCAGTTATTATCAGGAGTTCAATGAAAAGGTATTTGACCTTGAGGAGAATGGTGAGACAGTCGTTTATAAGAATTCGGAGGATGGTGTTCCGGTGTCAAATTTCAATGATACCCTGATGGTCTATATGCTTCTGTATGGCGATGGCAAAGCAGGGTATGTCATGGACGAGGAGGGCAAGAAGAATCTCAAAAAGGTCTTTGATGAAATGAATTATATTGATGCTGCGAGCAGTGCGGTCGAGATGGATGTGGGGGATTCACTTGGAAAAGTCTGGGCGACGGCATACTGCCCGTGTTCACAGTGCTGTGGTCCTTATGCAAATGGCATCACGGCTTCGGGAAAGACAGCGAGGGCAAAACATACGATTGCGGTGGATGCATATAATCCCATCGTGCCTATGGGTACAAAGGTTGTCATAGAGGGAACAGTTTATACCGTGGAGGATACGGGCGACCTTAACCGCTATGGCAATGACTTTGATATTTTTTATGCAAAGCACGAGCAGACAGGTCAGTGGGGCAGGCGGCATGTGGAAGCTTATATTGCCGAAGGAAATACCAATAAGGTCATGGTAACTTCTTCAAACACAACAGTCCATAACCTTACATATAAGGATTATATGGACAAAAACTCCTTGACGGATGACCAGAAGGAAGTCCTTGAAGAGCTGATGAGTGCAGATACTTCTACGCTCTATGAATCAGGTGCGATAGGTGCACAGGTGGCTCAAGCTGCTATGACAAAAGTCGGCTGTGGATATAGTCAGGACAAGCGTATGCAGGAAGGCTGGTATGATTGCAGCTCCCTGGTTTACAGACTGTATAAAGAGGCAGGGATAATCTTGGATGCAACAGCATCAACGCAGGGGAAGCAATGTTATCAGAAAGCACAGATCATCAATAAAAAGGATTTGCAACCCGGAGACCTTATCTTCTATTCGTATGAGGATAATGGGCAGTTCCGTAATATTTCCCATGTAGCAATTTATGTTGGTGACGGGAAGATGGTTCATGCGGCGAATCCAAGGCGGGGAGTAGTTCTTGATCCACTCAGGACAAGCAGCGTTGTGTTTTATGCGAGACCATATAGATAAAAGAGCCGTAGCGTTTCCTGCTACGGCTTATATCTCAATATTGTATTCCATGTAGAGTGAAATCCCATGCTGTCTAAGAGTTTTGAGGTATTATCTTCAGATGATTTCTTCCGGTATGAGGCGATGATAGCTCTGAGCTGTTTATAGAACTGCTTAAAGTCATCTTTTGGAAGAAGATATCTCAGAGCAATGACAATCGCAAACAAGTCGTTCTTTCCAACGGAATAATTGGAACCGGTTTTAGGTATACCCAGTTTTTTATGTAATATAGTATCCGGGATGTCTGTATGGCTGTGATATAAAAATAGTCGTTCGTTATGTGCACAGACATTTCTGAAATCGGTGATCACTTTGAGATGCTGCCGTAATTCACGTTCATTGACCGCTTCATAACAATGGCTGATCTTTGACTGGACATCACTTTGCATATAGGAGTACATCTTTGATATCTGACCTATGGTAAGTGTGTTCACGACAGCCCATAAAGGCACATTTTGGTATTTTCTCCGTTGGTAAATGATATAGTCGTGAGCCGAACTGTTGTTGGCATTATATGCAAGAATCTGAATCAGCTTGTTTATTCCTCCCATGTTACGTCTGGAATAGTTATAGTAGTTTGGATTTAGATAATCATTTTGGCTGGATGAATACTTGTCACAAAAATAATAGGATATCTGCGAACGAATCCTCTGTTCAATGTGGCAGATATACTTAAAAATCAAAAGACGGAGTTCTTCATCAAAGTCATATAGATTAACGATGTCTTCAAAGGTAGTGCCAGGCAGATAAGTGCGTGTTGTGTAATCGTAAAAGATGGATTTGTAACCGTCAATAAGGGCATAATACCGTATTTCCTTCAACTTTTCCTCAGCAAAAGAAGGATTGTTTATGGTCAATCCCTTTTTTGTGATCAGATTATTGATTTGATCCTGATAATTCAGGAAGGGCTTAAGTCTGGGCATATACAGTATTCCTTTCAAATAAAGAAGAGAGGACCCACAGATCCTCCCTCCGGTCACAGTCCTCTCGAGTATCTGCAACCTATCACTGCCCTTTATCTTAACACAGAATAAAGAGAATGACAATAGATATTTTAAGTATTTTCAGATTTTTTATGCAAAGGAGAGTGTTTTTTATGAGTGTAACAGTAAATGATCTGGTGATTTACCACTATGAGAAGCAGCCATCTGATTTCAAAGTCGGTGAACTGCTTCACAACTTTAATGGCAATGATTACCGAGTGATGGAGGATTATGGCAGAGGGAATCTTCTCCTGATGCAGATGAATACGGGAATGTTCGTGGTCGGAGAGAGCGTGGAAGCATATGAAAGATATCCGAAAGACGAAGCTTCGACGGCGGAAAATATTCAGACGGGTATCGAGTGGGGAAGCGGAGTTTATCTTGGGAATGACATATCTTCCATAGATTTTAAGAAGTTGCGTGAAGACTACGGGAATCCGCCAGAACCAAATGAGCGGGGTGAGTATGAGATTGAGATCAATGAAACTCTGTCGCGCACAGAGACAGTCAAGGCTGATTCATACTACGAGGCTCTTGCTGAGGTAAAGGATAGATATGACAGGAGTGAAATAGTGCTTGATGCGGAATCATTTGTAGGTGTTGATTTTGCACCAAAGGGTAGGAGCAGATAAAGGATGCTACAAATAATTATAGAAGGGAGATTTTCAGATGAGTGTTGATTATAAGTGCAGGCAGATCTACAACGATGTGATCCATGAAGTCACGAAATCAGAAGAGATATGGAAGAGTGTGCTGAATCTGTGCGGTAAGATATACCGATATGAATTTGATAATGTGCTTATGGTATATGCCCAGCGTCCACATTCAACATTGGTTGCGGATTATGATACGTGGAAAAAGGTTGACCGTTATGTAAAACGTGGAAGCAAGGGTGTAGCCATATATCCATCAAGAGCATTGGATAAGCACTGCCGATATGTATTTGATATATCGGATACCGGCGGCAGGGCAGTAAAATTGACCTGGGATTTTGATAACGGTAATCTTGAAGGCTATGCAAAGCTTCTTTCAGACCGTGGTGATATAAGTCTTTCTGGAAATGAGAGCAGGGGAGAGCTTGAAAAGATAATTTGGGACTTTACAAAATCAGAGATTCGTGCTATATTAAAAGAAATACACGCAATGCGTGTTAAAGTATTAGCAAATACTCTCAGCAATCAGATTATCAGTGGTTTGCAGGATATAGAGAGCGATGGAATGCAGCTTATAGAGAATAGCATTTTTTATACGGTTGCAGGTCGTTTAGGATTTGAGCTTTCAAAGTCTGAGCAGAAGCTTAATACCATAAATCAGATTACCAAAGAAGATATGATTTATGAGCTTGGAAGCCTTGTCAGTGATGTGTCCTGTGATATTTTAAGGAATATCAGCAGGGATATAAGAACAGTCGAGAGAGAAAGGAGAATGTCTTATGAGCATAGAACTACAGTACAAAGAGGGAGCGGACGGGATGCTGTATCCGAATATCGTGATGGAGGAAGAGAATCTGTCGGCACTAGGGAAGTACGGACTGATAGCGATGGATTATCTGAGGGAGAACCATTATCAGAGGTACAAGTCGCTGGTCAGATTCGGGAGGCTGACGGAAGTGTTGTCTCCGCTGAACGAGGAAGCGTGCAGGATGGAGGATCAGATGATGGAGCAGTATCTGAAGGATCACCCGGCGAAAAATCCGGCGGACACGATGGAGATGTGGAAGATCAGAGAGCAGGGACTCAGGCAGATACAGGAGATTATAGTCCACGACCTGATCAACAAGTATCATTAGAAGATGATACTACTAATGAGGAGGATGTTCCGTTAATAATATCCGATAGTACGAAAGGTGAATATCATCAGATATCCTTTATGGATATGCTTGAATCACCCAATAACGATTTAGACAGGGAACTGAAGGAATTAGAGAATTTTGGAGAAGAAAGAGGAGCTGACACGGCTTCTCTTTTTTCACATATGGAGTCAGTTCTTTCTGAAAAGGAAAAAGAGGATCTAAAGGCGGGTAAATATACATATCTCAATCCTAAGAAAGAGCCTGTGCCGGAGGAGTACATTAAAACAGTGGTGCTTCGTGGTACAGGCTTTGTAGATGGTAAAAAGCGTGTCTATAAGATCATGCAGTCGGAGTTTGTAAAGTCTGAGCGTGTAAAAAAGATCAAGGCAGAATATGGCACGGGAGGTGCAGGCTGGCCCTTAGAGGGGTACGGGCTGCACGGCTATGATACTTTTCAGGCAAAGGGCATCCGTTTTCAGTGGCGTGACGAAGAAGGTGAGAAAGAGGGATATGCGAATTGGAATACAGTAGAGGAAGTGATTTCAGCATTAGTTCTTACCGGAGAGTATTATACACCGGAACCTGAGTATGTGGATACAGAGCCGCCAAAAGATCTGCCGGAGAGTGAAGATATCATTGATGCAGATTATGAGGAGATAAATGATTATGACGAGAAGGTTGATTCTTTCAGCGAGGGAAGTGCGGACGAATCGGTTGAAGAACTGGATGAGTTTGCGATTCCTGACGAAGTCGAGGATATGGGTATTCCTGACAGCAAGCGTGTTTCCGACGAACAAAACGAGGACACATGGTATGGCATGACACCGGAGGAACTTGCGAGGGAAGACGAGCTTGTAACTTTTGCCGAGTATGGCAAGGAATTCATGGATGAGGAATCCTACAATGCAAAACTTGGAGAGATGCTTGATGAGAGGAGTAATTCAGTTATGCCAGCAGATGAAGCAGAGCTGGAACAGAACACTTCAGAGAGTATCACTCCCGAAAACTTTCATATGTCCACGTTTGCCACGCAGTCCGCTGGCATGATGACAAGATATGATTGGAACATCAAGGCACTTCGCACATTAAAGCAGATTCAGAGTGAGAACCGTGCAGCAACACACGAAGAACAGGAGATTTTGTCGAAGTATGTCGGATGGGGCGGACTTTCACAGGCATTTGATGCGAATAATGAGAACTGGACTAAAGAGTATGGTGAGCTTAAGGGACTTCTTACACCGGAGGAGTACGAAGCTGCAAGGGCAACGGTGAATAATGCCTTTTATACGCCCTCTATTGTCGCAAGTGCGATTGGAAATGCCCTTGTGCAATTTGGCTTTAAGGATGGCAATGTCCTTGAGCCGTCATTAGGTGTAGGAAATTTCTTCGGATGTATGCCGGATTCATTGTCACAGGCTAAGCTCTTTGGTGTAGAGATTGATCCGGTATCGGCTGAGATTGCAAGACTTCTTTATCCATCGGCAAAGATTGAGATCAAAGGTTTTGAGGAAACCACATATTCCGATAACTTCTTTGATGCAGTCATTGGAAATGTACCGTTTGGCGATTATAAGGTATTTGACCCGAAGTATAATAAGCTGAATTTTAAAATTCATGACTATTTTCTCGCGAAGAGCATAGATCAGGTGCGACCGGGCGGCATTGTGGCAGTCATAACGACTAAGGGTACTCTTGATAAGAAGAATAATTCTATCCGTAAATATCTTGCTGAGAGGGCAGAACTTCTTGGTGCAATCAGGCTTCCAATTTCCACTTTCTCCGGTAATGCCGGCACAGAGGTAACAAGTGATATTCTGTTCTTCCAGAAGCGTGAGAGGAAAGTGACGATAGAGCCGGAGTGGGTGCATCTTGGTTTTACGGAAGATGGCATTCCTGTAAGTAACTATTTTGCCGAGCACCCTGAGATGATGCTTGGAACGATGAAGTATGACAAGGGGAGATTTGGTGAGAACAGCAATTATACAGTATGTGTAAATGATGATCCAAACTTCAATCTTTATGAGGCACTTAATAACGCTATTGCCAATATTCATGCAGAATATAAGGATTTTGAGCTTATATCTGAAAATGACGAGAGTATAACATCGGAGATTCCTGCTGATCCTGATGTAAAGAATTTCACGTTTACTGAATATGATGGGAAATTATATTTCAGACGTGACAGCAGGATGTATGAATGGGAGGCAGGAGACAAGACAGAGAAGCGTATCCGTGGACTCATGAAAATTCGTGAGCTGACGAGGAAGGTGATAGATGTTCAGATCCAGGGAGCGGATGAGCAGGAGCTTATCAAAGCACAGAATGAATTATCTGATGCGTATGACAGATTTGTAAAGGAACACGGATATATTACAGGCAGGGGGAATTCGATGGCGTTTCGCATGGATGCGGATTATCCTCTTCTCTGCTCTTTAGAAATCGTGGACGAGGATGGAAAGGTGGAGAAGGCTGAAATGTTTACAAAGCAGACAATCAAGGCAAAGCAGGAGGTTAGCCATGTTGAGACAGCGGTGGAGGCACTGAATCTCTCTATAAATGAATTCAACAATGTAAATCTGCCGTTTATGCTTTCTGTTTACGAACCTGATATCAGCAATTATATTGAAGAAATCAAAAGTAAACAGGCTGATATAGGGAAGTATCAAGAGACAAATGCAGTAGCCGAGCCATCTACATTTACGGTGGGCGGAACTGAGATTGACAATGGCATTGTCACAGAATATGACGACATAAGACTTTCTGATGACCTCAGATTTCAGCTTATGCGTGAAAAACTGATTGAGGAGTTGAAAGGTGTAATATTCTGCAATCCGGAAGGCTACAATGAGAATGACCGAAACCGTGGATGGGAGACGGCAGATGAGTACTTGTCAGGAAATGTCAGGGATAAACTTCTGATAGCAGAATCAAATGCTAAACTGAATCCTGAGATTTTCGGTACAAATGTTGAAGCTCTGAAAGAAGTACAGCCTCCTGACCTTGATGCATCGGAGATAGACGTGCGTATCGGTACGACTTGGATCGAGCCGGAAGATTATCAGGAGTTCATATATGAGCTTCTTGATACGCCATATTGGGCACGGGATGATGGGAGTCCGTATCGGAGAAATGGTATCAAAGTAAATCTTAATCGTTTTTCAATGGAGTGGTTTATTGAAAATAAGTCGAGGGACAATCATTCTGTGGCAGCTACAAAGACATACGGCACAGGCAGGATTGATGCTTATTCCATCTTTGAATCTACTCTCAATATGCGTGTTGTGACAGTCAGAGACCGTATTGAGGACGGAGGTGGCAAATACCACTATGAAGTCAATAAGGAAGCGACCATGCTTGCAAGGGAGAAACAGAACCAGCTTAAAGAGGAATTCAGAAACTGGATATGGAAAGATCCGGAGCGCAGGCAGAAGTATGTGGACTATTATAATCAGACATTCAATAACATCCGCCTCCGTGAGTATGACGGCAGCCATCTGGAGTTTCCGGGTATGAATCCTGACATTCATCTTGAGGAGCATCAGGTGAATGCGATTGCAAGGGTGCTCATGGGCGGGAATACGCTTCTTGCCCATTGTGTAGGTGCGGGCAAAAGTTTTGAGATGATGGCTGCGTGTATGGAGCAGAAGAGGCTTGGGCTTGCCAATAAAACAGTTATGGTAGTACCAAAGTCCTTAATCGGTCAGACGGCAAGCGAGTTCCTTCGCCTTTATCCGTCAGCCAATATCCTTGTAGCAACAGAGAATGATTTTTCAAAAAAACGCAGGCAGCAGTTTATCGCCCGCATAGCAACAGGGGATTATGACTGTATCATTATGTCGCACTCGCAATTTGAAAAAATCCCAATTTCAAAGGAGCGACAGCAGATGCTTATGGAGAGGCAGATTGATGAGCTGAATATTGCCATAGCAGATATTAAAGCGGAAAACGGCGAGAACTGGTCTGTAAAGCAGATGGAAGCACAGAAGAAAAAACTGGAAGAGCAGATGAAAGAGCTTGTGGAGACAGTAGAGAGGGATGATGTTATCACATTTGAGGAGCTTGGGATAGATTCGATCATGGTTGATGAAGCACATTTTTTTAAGAACCTTTCGATATTTTCCAAAATGACAAATGTTGCAGGAATAACAGGTGCAGGAAGCAAGAGGGCGATGGATATGTTCTTAAAATGCCAGTATATCAATGAGATCAATAATGGCAGGGGAATTGTATTTGCTACGGGTACTCCCGTCTCGAACACGATGTGTGTGCGCCCGTAAGGGGCTACAGTAAATTTACCTTGAGCAAGTAATAGGGCAAGGTATCAAGCGGATTATTCCGCACCCTATCATCA
>CANQBN010000129.1 GCA_947588855.1 uncultured Lachnospiraceae bacterium | reverse complement strand
CAAAGATTTCCTGGATATTGCCGCAGTCGCTCTTGGCCCCGTCGGAGACAAAAATCTCGTCTGCATCGATCTGGCACCCTTTGGCCTGATAATCCGCCGCCAGAGTATCACGCAGAAACGCGTAACCCAGATCCGGCGCGTAGCCGTGGAAGGTCTCCGCATGGCCCATCTCCTCCACCGCCTCATGCAGGGCTTTGATGATAGCCGGCACCAGCGGCTGGGTCACGTCGCCGATTCCCAGACGGATGATCCGTTTGTCCGGATTCTCATCCTGATAAGCCTTCACTTTCTTTGCAATGGTAGAGAACAGATAGCTCCCCGGTAATTTCAGATAATTCTCATTCAGTTGAAACATAACACTACTTCCTCCGTTTTCCTGGCTCCGCCGCTGCGGAACTCTTTTTTCTTTATCTATGTTTTCTTACCTTATATCTTTTATATTCTGTCCCGCAGACTTTCCGCCAGACATTTTTATACTTCAAGTTTCCCGCTGAAAACTTCTACATCTCGATCTCTCCGCTGAAGACCTCCACGGCCGGACCGGTCATATAGGCATGACCGCTGTCTTTGTCCAGCGTGATCGTAAGGGTTCCGCCACGGAGGGATACTTCCACCGTGTGGTCCGTGTAACCCATGAGAATGGACGCTGTGGCACTGGCCGTCGCCCCCGTTCCACAGGCCAGGGTCTCGCCGCTTCCTCTCTCCCACACCCGCATGCGGATATGGCCTCTGTCAATAATCTCTACAAACTCCGTATTCACCCGGTTGGGAAAACGGCTGTGATTTTCGTACGACGGACCGATTTTTTCCAGATCCAGATCATCGATTCCTTTCCGGAAATACACAGCGTGGGGATTGCCGGTAGAGATTCCCACAAACTCCTGTTCCACACCATCCACGGTGATCTTCTCCGGAAGTTCCGAAGTCAGTTCCGGCTGTCCCATATCCACCGTGACCGCCGTCACCTTTCCGTCCTTCACCGTCAAATCCAGATATTTGATTCCTCCCAGGGTTTCCACGGAAATCTTATCCTTTCCCACAATGCCGTGATCGTACACGTATTTGCCCACGCAGCGGATGGCGTTGCCGCACATCTCTCCCTCGGAACCGTCGGCGTTGAACATCCGCATCCGGCAGTCCGCCGTATCCGACGGGCAGATCAGGATCAGGCCGTCGGAACCGATTCCGAAATGACGGTCGCTGACCTTGATTGATACTGCACAAGGGTCCGCCACTGTCTCCTCAAAACAATTTATGTAGACGTAATCATTTCCCGCGCCCTGCATTTTTGTAAATTTCATACACTGTCCCTCCTGCCTGTTATAGATATCTGCCTGTTGCCGCCTGTTTTGCTGAACTGAATAATAAAACGGCCCGTGAATGCCTCCTCAGGAATCTGCCAGGCGAATGATCTTCTGCGCGGTCTCCACCATATTGGAGCCGCTGTCCATACTGCATTTCTGGATATACCGATGGGCCTCGCTCTCTGTCATGCCATTGCGCTCCATGAGAAGCTCCTTGGCCCTGGCGATGGTCTGAATCTCCGCCTGGCTTCGGCCCACCGGCTTCTGCCGCTGAACCCTCTTTCTGTGCGCATAAGCGTCGCTCATATGCCCCAGAACATCCAGAAGCCTCTGCACGATCAAAGGCATAGACAGCCACGTGACCCCTTCCGGCACCTCGTCTCCCACTTTGCTGGCCGATGCGATCAGAAGCATCTCAAAGCCGGACGGCAGATTTTCACGGATATCGCTGTACAGCATATCGGCAAACCGATAACCGCAGACGACGATTCCCCCGCTTAATCCGTCCAGACTGCTGATCGTCTGAGCTCCGGAGTTACAGACAGCGACTACGTTGAAACCGTTTCTCACCAGAATATTCCTGATGTTTCTGGCATCTTCCGTCTTGGAAAACGCCACGATAATATTGGTCGTCGTCACATATCCCACCTCCAGATAACCTCGATTAAGAACTCAGATTGAATGTCTAAAACTTATACAGATATTCTCCAAGCTCCCAGTCAGTCACCTGACAGCGGAATTCGTTCCACTCGCTCTTTTTGGCTTCCAGATATTTGGTATAGATATGTTCTCCCAGAACCTCCTGAAGAAACGTATCGTTCTCGAAAGCCTCGATGGCCTCTCCCAGGGTCTCGGGCAGATGGCAGATACCCAGCCGTTTCATCTCTTTGCGGCTCATGGAAAACGCATTGCCGTTAAAGGGCTCCGGCGGAACCATTTCCTTCTTGATTCCGTCAAGTCCTGCCGCCAGACAGGCCGCCAGAGCCAGATAAGGATTCATGGCGGAATCCGGGCTTCGGAACTCGATGCGGGTGCCGCCGCCTCTGGTAGAAGGAATCCTCATGACCTGTCCGCGCTTGGCCGCCGGGGACCAGGCGATGTAGACCGGCGCGTCATAGCCGGGAATCAGCCTTTTATAGGAATTCACCAGCGGATTGGTCAAAATGGTCATTGGCTTCATGTGATACAGAATTCCCGCCAGGAACTGATAGGCCAGCTGGCTTAAGCCGTGGCTGTCTGCCGGGTCCGCGAACAGGTTCTTGCCCAGACCGTCCTCAAGAGACATGTTGATATGCATTCCGGAGCCGTTGACCCCAGCCTTGGGCTTGGGCATGAAGGTAGCGTGAAGTCCGTGGCGCTTGGCGATGGTCTTTACCGCGATCTTGAAGGTAACGATATTGTCCGCCGCCTTCAATCCCTTCTCATATTGGAAATCCACTTCATGCTGCCCCGGGGCAATCTCATGATGGGAGGATTCGATCTCATAGCCCATCTCTTCCAGATTCAGCACAATATCCCGGCGGACGTTCTCCGCCAGATCGATGGGCGCCACGTCAAAATATCCCGCCGTCTCATGGGTCATGGTGGTGGGCCTGCCCTCCTCGTCCGTGTGGAACAGAAAGAACTCGCACTCCGGCCCTACATTAAAATAATACCCCATATCCTCGGCTTCTTTCAAGACCTTTTTCAGCACATAGCGGGGGTCTCCCTCAAAGGGCGTACCGTCTGGACAATAGACGTCACAGAACAACCTGGCCACCTTGCCCTGTTGGGGACGCCAGGGGAAAATGGTGAAGGTATCCAGGTCCGGATAAAGGTACATGTCAGACTCCTCCTCCCGGACAAACCCCTCGATCGCGGAGCCGTCAAACATGCACTGGTTGTCAAGGGCCTTCTCAAGCTGACTTGACGTGATGGCCACATTCTTCAGCATTCCAAACATATCGGTAAACTGAAGGCGAATAAATTCCACATCCTCTTCTTCCACCATACGGATAATATCCTCTTTGCTGTATCTGCTCATTATCATTCTCCTCCTGATCCAATCCTCATATTACGCTTCCCGCCAGGCCTCCGCGTACAAATCCGTTCCTGCCGCGCCGCCGGAAATACGAGCAGAGCGTCACTGGCGCTTTGTTTGCATACTGACGTAATAAAAAGGGGACTACAAACAAATGTAACCCCCTTGCTACACACTTATAAAATCATAACAGCTGCATTTTCAAATGTCAATAAAAAGATTCCCTGAGACTGCTCCCTGATGCTGTTCCTTCCGCCTCAGGCCGGTCCGCCACGTCAGCTTCTTTTGTATGTCAAAGCCCGAATGGCATTGAGAATGGCGATTACCGACACGCCTACATCGCCGAACACCGCCATCCACATGTTAGCGGCCCCCAGAGCCACCAGGATCAGAACCAGGATCTTCACGCCAATGGCGAAAATAATGTTCTGGCGGACGATTCCCACCGTCTTTCTGGCAATGCGGATCCCGTCTACAATCTTGGATGGCTCATCGTTCATGATCACCACATCGGCCGCCTCCACTGCGGCGTCAGATCCGATGCCTCCCATGGCGATTCCCACATCCGCCCTGGAGAGCACCGGGGCGTCGTTGATTCCATCACCCACGAAAGCCAGCGAACGGCCCTCAGGTTTCTCCGATAACAGTTCTTCCACCTTCGCCACCTTATCCTGAGGCAGAAGATTACCGAATACCCTATCCAGTCCCAGCTGATTGGCCACCGCTTTCCCTACAGACTCCTTATCTCCTGTCAGCATGACCAGGCTGCGGACGCCCTCCCGGCGAAGACCGGCAAGAGCTGCAGGTACATCCTCCCGGACTGTATCCGAGATGACAATGGAACCGATAAACGTATTACCCTTCGCTGCATACAAAGTGGTTCCGGCTGCCTCCTTCCAGCTGCTTACCTGAATTCCCTGCCGCTTCATCAGCTTCTCATTGCCAATATACAGATCAAAGGAGCCGGCAGCTTCCGTACTGCCGGGCGCGCCGGCTTCCTTACCCGCTTCGCCAGCTCCCGGTTTCCCGGCTTCCCGAAGAACCGCATGGATTCCGTGCCCTGCAATCTCCTCCACCGAGTCGATCCTGCTCTGGTCGATGACGGCGCCTTTTTTTCCGCTTTCATGGCCGTTCGGAGCCGCCAGGCCAACTGCCCCATGCTGCTCTTTCAAATCCGCGTCAACCATACGCTCATAAGCTTCCAGCACGGATAAAGCGATAGGATGGGTGGAATGACTCTCGCCGTAAGCCGCCAATGTCAGAAGTTCCTCCCGGCTTACGCCTTCCTCCGGCACCACCTCCGTCACCTGGAACCGGCCAGTGGTCAATGTGCCGGTCTTGTCAAACACCACCGTATCCAGGGTTCCCATAGCCTCCAGATAGTTGCTGCCCTTCATAAGAATCCCCTGCTTCGACGCCGCGCCCAGACCGCCGAAAAAGCTCAAGGGTACGGAGATCACCAGAGCGCAGGGACAGGACACCACCAGGAAGCTGCAGGCACGGTACAGCCACACGGACCAGGGCTGCCCCAGAAGCAGCGGCGGAATCACCGCCAGGATTACCGCCAGAGCCACGACCACCGGCGTGTAGACCCGGGCAAACCGGGTGATGAAGTTCTCCGCCTTCGCCTTGCGGGAACTGGCATTCTCCACCAGTTCCAGGATCTTTGCAACGGTAGAATCATCGTACAGCTTCGTCACCTGCACCTCCAACAGGCCGTTGATATTGATGGAGCCGCTGACAATATTATCTCCCTCATGAATCTCCATGGGCATGGACTCGCCGGTCAGCGCCTTGGTATCCAGACTGGAGGTTCCCTTCAACACGATTCCGTCCAGCGGCACCCGCTCGCCAGGCCGGATCACCACCGTCTCGCCAATCTCCACCTCAACCGGATCCACCTGCTCCTCATTGCCGTCCCGCAGCACATTGGCGAACTCCGGATTGATGTCCATCAGATCCGAAATGGATTTCCGGGATTTATTGACCGCGTAGTCGTTGAACAGCTCGCCGACCTGATAGAACAGCATAACGGCTACTGCTTCCTCGTAAGCGCCTATACCGATGGCCCCGAAAGTGGCAACAGTCATAAGGAAATTCTCGTCAAACACCTGGCCGCCCCGGATCGTCCTCAGGGCCTTCAGCGGGATATCGTATCCCGCCGAAAGATAAGACACCGCAAAAAAGATCCAGTCAACAGGATGCGTTCCTTCCGCAATCAGACCTGTGATCAGAAATACGGCGCTGATACACAGGCGTATGGTCATTTTTCTCTGCTTCTTCGTCATGATTCATCTTCTCCCTGGGTTATAAAATGATGTAATGATAAACGTAATGGCCTGTCGAAAAACACGGTACTGCCCGGCTGGATTTCGGCCCTGATCTGTCTCCCGTTGATATCACTCATTGATATGCTCCATGCCCTGGGCCAGAATGGTCTGAATATGGCCGTCCGACAGGGAATAGAATACGGTCTTCCCTTCCCGGCGAAACTTTACCAGCCGCATCTGCTTCAGAATCCGCAGCTGATGGGAAATGGCCGACTGCCCCATCATAAGAAGGGAAGCGATATCGCAGACGCACATCTCCGACTGGCTCAGCACATACAGGATCTTAATCCTGGTAGAATCGCCAAATATCTTGAAAAACTCGGAAAGATCAATCAGTTCCTGCTCATCAGGCATGACCGACTGCACCTTTTTCACAATATCGTCATGAACATGAACCAACTCGCAGGCACCCTCGGCGACCTCCTGCTCTATCATCTCTCTCTCTGTCATGTTAATCTCCTTTCATTGGATACGTTCTAACATATGAATAACTGTTCATATGTTAATATTACCACAATAATTCTGTTTGTCAATACCTTTTCCAAATGCAATATTTCTGCAGCAACATTGACATAAAAACATCACAGGCCGATTTTGACGCGCACTTCAACATACAGCGCCATCAGGAAGATGAAATCCGAAGTTCACAATTTGTCGATTGTATCAATCACAATGTTTTAACTTTGACGTGAACCTGCACAATCAAATCTGTCATTTTTATGAAATAATCGTCGCTTTTCACACGGCATTTTCATCTGAAAAAATACTTATCAGCCATTCAGCCGAAAATGCCCAGACCAAATTGACATTGCCATCAAATCGGTGGTATACTGTGGCACATGAGAAACAAAGGCGTTTGCTCCCAGACGAGCAGCGCCTTTCTTTTTTGCCAAAAAGCACCCGGCAAGACACGCCGCGCCGAAACCCAAACCCCACGGCGGCCTGTTGCGCCGGACTGCCTGAGGGAATACGCACAGGGAGGACGCCTATGATCAAACTGGAACATGTATATAAAAATTTTGGAGATCTGGAAGTCTTAAAAGACGTCAATCTGGAAGTGAAGGAAGGAGAAAAGCTGGTTATGATCGGCCCTTCCGGTTCCGGCAAATCCACTACCATCCGCTGTATGAATTTTCTGGAGGAGCCTACCGGCGGAAGCGTCTACATAAACGGAGAAAAACTGACCCATCAAAACAAAACGAAAATAATCCGGGACAACATCTCCATGGTATTCCAGCAGTTTAACCTGTATCCTCACATGACAGTTCTCAGAAACCTGACCATCGCTCCCATGAAGCTTCATCACAAAAGCAAGAAGGAAGCGGAGAATCTGGCCTACCACTACCTGGATGTAGTCGGCCTCAGGGAAAAAGCCCACGCTTATCCCACCATGCTTTCCGGCGGGCAGCAGCAGCGAATCGCCATCGCCAGGGCCCTCTGCACCGAAAGCAAAATCATCCTTTTTGACGAACCCACCTCCGCCCTGGATCCGGAAACCATCCAGGAAGTCCTGGACGTTATGATTAAGCTGGCAAAGGAAAATATAACTATGGTGGTAGTTACCCATGAGATGGGCTTCGCCCGCCAGGTGGCGGATCGGATCGTATTTATGGCTGGAGGACAGATTATCGAGGAGGGAACCCCGGAACATTTCTTTGAGAATCCGGAAAGCGACCGGGTAAAACAGTTTCTGGGCAAAATCATCCGCAAATAGCTTCCGCGGACGCGCTGCCTTTCCACTATTATTGCTATTAAGGCCATCCGGCTTTAATATAGACAGCTCTGCCGAAATCGTGTTAAGTTTAAGCGGACACTTTAAATCCAACCGGCAGAGCCTTCAGAAAAGGAGGAATTCATTATGAAAAAATCCATGAAACAACTGACTTCTGTTGTCCTTACCGCCGCTATGGCCGCCGCGATGCTGTCCGGCTGCGGAGGAAACGACTCCAACAGCTCATCCGCCACCACAGCCGCAAGCACGACGGTATCTGACACGGCTGCCGATACTTCCGCCGCTGCTGAGGACACCGCCGCTGCCACAGACGCCGTTTCTGCAGACGCAGGCGACGCCGCTATCGGTGTCGACACCCAGGCCATCATTGACCGGGGCGTGCTGAAGGTAGGCGTGAAAAACGCCGTCGTGGGCTTCGGTTTCCAGGACACCCTGACCGGCGAGTACAGCGGTATGGAGATATCCATTGCTGAGAAAATCGCAGAGGAACTGGGCGTTGACGTGGAATTTACCACGGTTACGGCAGCTACCAGAACCGAGCTTCTGGACTCCGGCGACATCGACTGCGTTCTGGCTACCTTCACCATCACTGATGAGAGAAAACAGAGCTGGGATTTCACTACTCCCTATTATACCGATTACGTAACCGTACTGGTAGAAGACTCCTCCGGCATTACCTCCCTGGCTGACCTGGTTGACAAGACCGTAGGCGTATCCTCCGGTTCCACCTCCGCCAAATCTCTGACCAGCGCCATGATTGACGCAGACCTCATCGACGGCGCAAGCTTTGACGCCGATTCCTTCGATCCGGCTACCTGGAACACCGGAATCTCCTACAAGCAGTACGAGGATTATCCGGCCATCTCCACCGCTCTTTCCGCAGGCGAGGTTGACGCCTTCTGCGTAGATAAGTCCATCCTGGCCATCTATAACACCGACGGCCGCCATTACATCGACGACCAGTTCGCACCCCAGGACTACGGTATCGCCACCAAGAAGGGATCGGATTTCTCCGCTTATGTTGAGAACCTGATCACCACATGGCTGGACGACGGAACTATCCAGGGCTTTATCGACGAGAACAACCTGGGCTGATTAGTAAAGCGGCAGCCGGCGCAAGTGAAAACGGCCGCCTCTCAATCTGAAATTTCATCTCAGGAAATGAACAGTTCGCCGGGCAAGGTGTCACAGCCCTGCCCGGTATTTCCGCATCAAGCGGCAAATATCAAACATCAATATATTAAGATAATAGGAGGAATCCCGATGTCCGGTATATTTTCAGCACGAGCCTGGGATAAGGTATGGACCTACCGCTCTACCTTCGCACTGGGACTGTTTAACACCGTAAGGACCGCTTTTTTCGGAATACTGCTGGCCCTCGTTCTGGGTATTATCTTCGGCCTGATGGCTACCAGCGGAAAGAAACCGCTGAAATTTATCTCCCGGGTCTATGTGGAGATTATCCAGAATACCCCGGTTCTGCTCCAGTGCTGCTTCCTGTACTACGCGCTTGCGTTTTCCAACCACAGCATCGGAATCATCCTGACCGGCATCATCTCCCTGGGCGTCTACACAGGGGCTTACATGGCGGAGGTCATACGGGCCGGGATTGAGGCTATACCGGTCGGGCAGTTTGAGGCGGCGTCCTCTCAGGGCTTCAACTACATCGAAAAAATGTATTACATTATTC
>CANQBN010000128.1 GCA_947588855.1 uncultured Lachnospiraceae bacterium | reverse complement strand
TGGAGAATATTATTACATTTGACGCTCATGACCCGCGGGTACAGAATGCGATTCCGGATATCGGGTTTGAGACCGTACAGCCTATCTATCAGTTCATCAAATATCTGCTGAAGGTGGAGACAGATTTAAAGATTGACAGTGATCATATGATGGTCATAAGCCCGGATGAAGGCGGAATGAGCCGCGCGGTGTATTTTGCCAATATGCTGGGACTGGATATGGGAATGTTCTATAAGCGAAGAGATTATACCAAAATTGTCAATGGCCGGAATCCTATTGTGGCGCATGAGTTTTTGGGCTCGGATGTTGCGGGAAAGGACGTTCTGATCATTGATGATATGATTTCTTCCGGTGAGAGCATGCTGGATGTGATTAAAGAGTTAAAGAGGCGCAAAGCGCGGAAAGTATTCGCATGCGCCACGTTCGGTTTGTTCACAGGCGGCCTTGCCCAGTTTGATAAATATTATGAGCAGGGCCTGCTTGATCGGCTTTTGACGACGAATCTGATCTATCAGACGCCTGCGTTGCTTTCAAAACCATACTACATTAATGTAGATATGAGCAAATATATTGCCCTGATTATCGATAATCTGAATCATGATGCTTCTCTGAGTGAGCTGTTAAGCCCAACGAAGAGAGTGAACCGTCTGTTGGACGGCTACCGAAACAGGAATCAGAACTAGGTTTTATATCCATTTACTCACTGGATCTTGGAAGAGTAAAGATGAATTCGGTTCCTACGCCTTCGGTGCTGATGACATCTATGGTTTCACCGTGATTCTGGATAATTTCTTTCACGATAGATAGTCCAAGCCCCGTTCCTTTTTTATCACGGCCTCTGGAAAGATCTGTTTTATAAAAGCGTTCCCAGATTTTCTTCAGGCTGTCCTTCGGGATACCGATGCCGGTATCTTTGACGGAGACAAAGACTTTTTCATACTGGATGGAGGTCTGGATGTAAATGGTCGAACTGGGCTGACTGAATTTAATCGCATTGTCAATCAGATTATACAGAACCTGCTGGATTTCGCCCAGATCGGCATATACCATGATCTCGCTGTCGGAGAATGTTAAATCCAGGACGATATCCTTTGCGTCGCAGGTGCCCTCAAAGGATGCGGCAGTTTCTTTGATAACCTGGTTTATGTCAAAGTTGCTTCGGGACAGCATGCTTTTCTGATCGAGGGAATTCAAGGTCAGAAGTCCCTGCGTTAATTTATTCAAGCGTTCGGTTTCGGATATAACCCGCTGCAGGTATTTTTCCTGCATTTCCGGCGGTATCGTGCCGTCCAGAATAGCTTCAAGATATCCCTTGATGGAGGTTAAAGGAGAGCGGAAATCATGGGATACATTGGCGATAAATTCCTTTTGGTATTCTTCGCTTTTATTCAGCTTCTCGGCCATATAATTCATGGTATCCGCAAGATAGCCTATTTCATCCCGTGTATGGAGACTTAAGCGATGCTTTAAGTCTCCTTCTGCATATCGTGAAGCAGCCTCTGTAATCTTCATGAGAGGAAAATATACAGTTAAGGTGAAGACCAGCAGAATAATCAGGGACAGACCGAAAATGATGCAGAAAGAGACGTACAGAATATTCAGTACGGTGTCCCGGATAGCATTGATTTCGCTGATAGGAAGATGGATCAGCACATAGCCGTGAGTGGCATAGTTGCCGGTAATAGGCGCGCATACACTGATGACATCTCCATCAAAATAGTTATGGTAGTTGCCTATAACATACGGGCGGGTGCCCGTGAAGGTCGGATCGAAATCCGTAATCGTGTTTCCCACGCGGGCGGAATGAACGTTGTCTTCCACTACGGTGCCGCTGCTGTCCACAATCCAGATTTCTGACCGGAGATAGATGCCGATAGACTCAATTAATTCCTGAGAGGCTTCATTTTTGGACGCGGATCCGCGGTACAGGCCGCTGTAATGGGACGCCAGAAGATTAGCCTCGTCGTACAGTGCTTCTGACCGAATGTCGAGCAGAAACCGATATATCCAGTTGGAGGACATAATGCCTATGACCAGAAAACTTAAGATGCCAAAAATCAGGTATCCCAATATAAACTTGTAATAGAGAGAATGTTTTCTTCTCAAGATTTCACCTCGAATTTATAGCCGATACCCCAGACGGTACTCAGCGCCCAGTTTTCGTTGTCCTTGATTTTTTCACGGAGACGTTTGATATGTACGTCTACGGTACGGGTATCTCCGATATACTCATATCCCCAGATATGATCCAGAAGCTGCTCTCTGGTAAACACCTGATTGGGGGAGGAAGCCAGAAAATAAAGCAGCTCCAGTTCTTTTGGCGGCATATCGACCGTACGGCCCATATAAGTGACGGAGTAATTGGTCATATTAACGATCAGATTGGGGTACTCCACATATTCTCCCTGCTGATCGGTACGCGCAGCAGGAGCGGCAGCGGGAACTGCGTGATAACGGCGCAGAACGGCTTTCACCCGCGCGACAAGTTCTTTGGAATCGAAGGGTTTGATCATGTAATCATCAGCGCCCAGTTCCAGTCCAAGAACCTTGTCAAAAATCTCACCCTTAGCGGACAGCATAATGATAGGTACCTGAGAAGTCATGCGGATTTCCCGGCATACCTGATAGCCGTCAATGCCCGGAAGCATCAAATCCAGAAGAATAATATTAGGTTTAAATTCGGGAAAAACCCTTAAAGCTTCCTCGCCGTCATTTACAATTCTGGTTTCATAGCATTCTTTCGTAAGATAAAGCGAAATCAGTTCCGCAATGTTATTATCATCGTCTACGATCAATACCTTCTGTTTTTCTGCCATGGGGGATTCAGCCTCCTTCATTATTTAAAAGTTACGATAGTTACGCCGGAATCGCCTTCTCCGAATTCTCCCAGTCGGAACTCCTTTATATAGTTCAGCTTTTTGAGACGTTTGTGAACGGCGGCCCGCAGAGCGCCGGTTCCTCTTCCATGGACGACCCGAACCTGAGGAAGATGTGCCAGATAAGCGTCATCCAGATACTTATCAAGAGTTGGAATTGCCTCGTCGGTAGTCATTCCGATCAGATTGATCTCAGGAGAGACGCTGAAGGATTTGGACATCTTAATCTTTCCTGAACCTGTTTTAAGGCCGGATTTTGACGGTTCAGGGCCGCTCACAGTGGATTCTTCCAGAAGTTCCAGATCCTTGATGTTCACAAGGGAACGCAGAATGCCCATCTGGACATACAACTCTCCCCTTGCGTTGGGCAAAGAGCTGACAGTTCCGTTTAAATTGAGGGACAGGACCTTAACGCCGTCGCCGATCCGTATATTCTTGGGAGAGATCGTTTTTTTAGGTCCTTTGGTCTTGACGGCCAGTTTTTCATCTACTTGATTCATCTGTTCCCTCAGGCGGGCGCGTTCTGCTTCCAGCGCCTTTCCGGAGCCGGAGGAAGCGGCAATTTTGTTAATGTTTTTGATGGTCTGATCTGCGGTTTCTTTGGCCTCCCGAAGAATTCGCTGAGCCTCTTCTCTGGCCTGGCGCAGCATTTTTTCTTTTCGTTCATCCAGCCGTTCTTCCTTTTGAGAAAGCCGTTCTCTCAGTTGAGCTGCTTCTTTTCGATAGGCCTTGATCTCCTCCTGCTCTTTTTCAATGGTTACTCTGCTTTCCTCCAGGTGAGCCAACAGATCTTCGAAAGCCTTGTCGTTGGTTTCCAGATGGGTTTGAGCGTCCTCGATGATGTAATCCGGAAGTCCGAGTTTTCGGGAAATAGCGAACGCATTGCTTTTGCCTGGAATACCAATCAACAGGCGGTAAGTAGGCTGGAGATTCTCCACGCTGAACTCGCAGCAGGCGTTTTCTACGCCGGGCGTGGTCAGAGCATAGACCTTCAGCTCGCTGTAATGGGTAGTCGCCATGGTGCGGCATTTCATATTATGAAGAAAGTTCAGGATAGAAATTGCCAGGGCCGCGCCCTCTGTGGGATCGGTGCCTGCCCCCAGTTCGTCAAAGAGGCACAGGGAATTGCTGTCCGCCTGATTTAAGATGGACACAATATTGGTCATGTGGGCAGAAAAGGTGCTGAGGCTCTGTTCAATGCCCTGCTCATCTCCGATGTCCGCGAAAACCTCGTCAAACACTGCCAGTTCGGAACCATCAAAAGCCGGGATGTGAAGTCCGGCCTGTCCCATGAGAGTAAACAGCCCTACCGTTTTGAGGGATACGGTTTTGCCTCCTGTATTGGGACCAGTAACAATAAGCAGATCGAAATCTCTGCCCAGATATATGTTGATGGGAACCACTTTTGCGGCATCCAGCAACGGATGGCGGCCCTCTTTAATATTGAGATAACCGTTGGTATTAAAAGACGGTTCGGTGCCTCTGTAATGTCTCGAAAGACCGGCTTTGGCAAAAATAAAGTCCAGATTCGCCAGAATCTCCTGGTTGGCCCTGATGGTTTCCGTATAAGGCGCGGTTTGATTGCTTAGGTCGGCAAGGACGGCCTCGATCTCCTTTTTTTCCTGAATTTCCAATTCTCTTATCTGATTGTTAAGCTGAACAACCGACATGGGTTCAATGAAAAAAGTGGAGCCGGTAGAGGACTGGTCATGAATCATGCCGGGTACCTGGCTTCGGTACTCTGCCTTTACCGGCAGACAGTAGCGGCCATCGCGCATCGTGACGACGGAATCCTGCAGATAGGTTCTGTTGGAGTTCAAAATGGAATTCAGCTGGGAGTGAATCCGGTCATGGATCACTTTCATGGAGCGCCGGACCTTGTGAAGTCCCGGGCTGGCGTCGTCGCTGATCTCTTCCTCGGAAAGGATACAGCGTTTGATTTCGTTGTTCAGCGGTGTCAGAGGATCCAGAGCCCGGAACATCTCTTCAAGAGAATCATCGACAGCTTCATCCGTTTCTTCGTGGCGGCCATAGCTCTTGGCCCGCGCAGCAATCGTCAGCGCTGCGCTGACGGACAAAAGCTCCGTTGCGGACAGAGAGCTTCCGATTTCCAGCCGCTTTAATGCAGCTCCGGAATCTTTTAAGCCTGAAAAGGAAAGGCTGCCCTTCATCCTTATTCTGGCTGCGGCATCCGTCGTTTCGGTCTGAGCCTGTCTTATCGTATATATATCCGCGGCGGGAACCAGCTTTCTGCATAACTCCCTGCCCAGAGGCGAGGAGGCATAGGTTTCCAGCTGCGAAATGATTTTATCAAATTCTAAAGTTTTTAATGCCTTCTGATTCATAAAAATAATCCCTGCATAACGTGATTAAGGAAAAGCGCCATCGGTGCTTTCCTCGTTATTATACCACAAAAGTATATGTCTTGTATGGTTATTTTGCAAAATTTAAGAAATGAGCAGAGGCCTGTAAGTACAGTTTCTCTTGCATAAATCCAGTGAAGAATTTATAATAGTAATAAGTCTCTGAAGGGGGTGAAGGTACGTATGTCGGATAAAAAGGATACCAGCAGGGATCCTGATAAGAAACGCCCGTTTATTCGAGAAAAGATTGCGAAACCGCCCATGACGAAACGTCAGGCGCTGAGAAGATTTCTGGCCTGTGTATTTATCGCGGTTCTGGCCGGCGCTGCGGCCGGCGCCAGCTTTGCGGTCGCGGGACCTCTGGCAGATAAGTACCTGACGCCTGAAACTACGGAAGAGGCCATTGCCGTAACCATCCCGACAGATGTGGAGCCGACTACATCAGCGGCGGCGGAAGAACCGTCAGAATCTTCTGCCGAGGAAGAGACGGAGCCTATTGAAGAGATTATGCAGTCGGCTATCGAGCAATACCAATATAATATTCATGATTTTGATATGATGTATGACGCGCTGCGCGAGGTGGTTCAGACAGCGGACAGCAGCATTGTTGTGATTCATTCCGTGCAGCAGGGAGTAGACTGGTTTGACAATCCTTTGGAAACCTCCGGCGCATACGCAGGAATTGTAATCGCGTCTACAGACAGAGAATATCTGATTCTGGCGCCGGATACGGCGGTGGAGACGGCGGACGCTATCAGCGTGACATTTTCCAATAACGCAGAAGCGGCCGGAACAGTCCGTCAGACAGATTCCGTTTCTGGAATGACGGTTATCAGCGTTAATAAAAGCGATCTGGCAGAGGAATCGCAGCAGCAGATTCAGGCGGTACTTCTCGGAAATTCATATAATCTGAGGCAGGGAGATGTGATGATCGCCGTAGGCGCGCCGTCAGGCGCGGTGCATTCCAGCGCCTATGGTTTTTTGTCCTATGTGCAGAGAAACGTGCAGGTTGCCGATGGCACTACAAGGCTTTTGTACGCAGATATCCGGGGCAACGCGGGAGCCGGGACATTTCTGGTCAATACCGCCGGAGAACTGATCGGATGGGCGACCGGGGAATTTCAGGATGAAGAAAACTCCGGCATGACGGCCATAATGGCCATATCGGAATATAAGATGATTCTGGAAAAGCTGATGAATGGAATTCCGGTTCCGTATCTGGGAGTTCACGGGCAGGAGGTAACCCAGGCCATGCGTGAACGCGGAGTGCCAATCGGCGTTTATGTGTCGGAGTGCGTTGCAGACAGTCCGATGTATTATGCGGGAATCCTGAGCGGGGACGTGATTACTCATGTCGGCGGCCGCGATATTATCACTATGATGGATTATGAGAATAAAGTGTCAGAGCTTGTTACAGGAGATCAGGTGACGGTTAAGGTTCAGCGCCAGGGTGCGGAAGAATATATTGAACTGGAGTATCATGTGACGGTAGGGGCGAGATGAGATATGAAGGTCATAGATAGGAGAGCAAGAGCAGTATGAAGTATATTGACAGCCTGAAAGAGGGAATGCACATATCGGAGATATATCTGTGCAAGAGCAGACAGATTGCCCAGACAAAGAGCGGCAAGGATTACGGAAGCCTGGTACTGCAGGATAAGACCGGGACCATTGATTCCAAGATATGGGATCTGACCTCTCCGGGGATAGGCAGCTTTGAAGTTATGGATTATGTCTGCGTAGACGCGGACGTAACATTATTTCAGGGGAATCGTCAACTGAATATCCGCCGGATCCGCAAGGCGGACGAGGGCGAATATGTGCCGGCGGATTATCTTCCGGTATCCCGAAAGGATGTCAGCAAGATGTACGTGGAGCTTTTGTCTTACGTAAATTCCCTGAAAAATCCGTATTTGAAATCACTGGCTGCGTCTTTTTTTGTGGAAGATACAGAGTTTTCCAAAGCATTTCGATCTCACAGTGCGGCAAAAAACATCCATCACGGGTTTGTCGGAGGGCTTCTGGAGCATACGCTGAGCGTGGTGAAGATATGCGATTTTCTGTCGGCGCACTATCCGGAATTAAACAGAGACCTGCTTTTAAGCGCGGCCATGTTTCACGATATTGGAAAACTGAAAGAACTGTCGGTTTTTCCTGAAAACGATTATACGGACGACGGGCAGCTGTTAGGCCATATTATTATAGGCGTTGAGATGATAGATGAGCGGATCCGCAAAATTGTGGACTTTCCCGACCGGCTGGGATCTGAACTGAAGCACTGTATCCTGGCGCATCACGGGGAACTGGAGTACGGCTCGCCCAAAAAGCCCGCTCTGTTGGAAGCGCTGGCCCTGAGTTTTGCGGATAATATGGACGCCAAGATGGAAACCATGATTGAAGCGCTGCGGAATGGAAACGGGAATCCGGGCTGGCTGGGATACAACAGGCTGCTGGAGACCAATATCCGGCATACCATCGGCTGATTATTAAAGAACATTTAAAATGCAAAGGGGCTGTTGCAGAATTGCTGCAGTGAATATCTGATATCCGTTGTACGCCAGTTTCCCTGACATCCGCCCGTCAGTGTCGGATAACATCCGCTCCTGAGCGGACATCTGTCCCGAAAACGCGGACGCCTGGATATTCAAAATATCACTGTAAGATTTCTGCAACAGCCCCTCTGCATTCATTAAGAGGTAATCGAAATTATGTAAAAAGCTTAGGGGGAAGCTTTTGTTGTTAGTCGGGGCCGACACCTCTTGCGCGCTGTTGCGGCCGGCCCCATTCTCATAGAGTATTCGTTATACGTAATAACCTTAACTCCCTGTCACATAAACAAGTGTAACAGGAAAATGTGAATAGAGTTTGTTTATTTCATAAAATAAGTGTTAAAATCTGAAAATAATTCTTAACGAAGTATGAAATTATCATTTGGGAGGATCATAAAATGCCCCGGCAAGAGATGGAAATCTCCGGTTTGAAAAAGAACGACCGGTTTGTAGTGACGATAGAAGATCTGGCAGAGGAAGGATCCGGTATTGGAAAGCGGGATGGATATATATGGTTTATTAAAGATACGGTTCCCGGGGATGTGGCAGAGGTCAGCGTTATGAAGATGAAGAAATCTTACGGCTTCGCCAGACTGCTCCGTGTGCTGGAACCTTCTGATAAAAGGATTGAGCCGGCCTGCCCGGTGGCCCGGCAGTGCGGCGGCTGCCAGCTGCAGGCGATGAGTTATGAGGAAGGGCTGAAATTCAAAGAGAAAAAGGTGTTCGAGAACCTGCGGCGGATTGGGGGGTTTGAGAATCTGCGGAGAGTGGAGGAGTCGGATGCGGGGATGGATGACACGGACAGGCTTTTTGTGAGTGGTGGTTGTGCAGATGCTTGCGGTGGGGAAAGCGTGGCCATGAATGATGCGGCCATGAGCATCAAGAAAGATTCTTTCATGTGCAGCAGTAAAGATGTGAACACGAGCGACGATGCAGATTCAGACGCTGCTATGCGCGGTAAGGAAGGCATGGCTATGCCCGATGATGGCGATGCAGGTATTGCCGCAGAGGAGAATGCCGTTGAGAAGACGATTCCATTTTACCCGATCATTGGCATGGACAACCCTTGGCGCTACCGCAACAAGGCCCAGATCCCGTTTGGTCTCGATAAGAACGGCGAGATCGTGACCGGCTTCTACGCAGGCCGGACCCACGCGATTATCGGACACGACGACTGCCTGCTGGGCGTGGAGGAGAACCGGCAGATCCTCTCGGTCATCAAACAATATATGCGGGAGAACCATATCGCCCCCTACGACGAGGAGACGCGCCGCGGCCTGGTGCGCCACGCGCTGATCCGCAAAGGCTTCCG
>CANQBN010000127.1 GCA_947588855.1 uncultured Lachnospiraceae bacterium | reverse complement strand
TCGCCACCAGACCGTTTTTCAATCAGCGGATCTTCGTGGCCAGTATCGGCACGGACATCCAGATGCGCAACCAGACCAACGACACCTGCTAACAGGGCACCTTTCTGGCCAAGGTCATCACGGAATTCCTGGACCAGGTGGATCTGATGGCCTACTGGCAGCTGTCCGATTTAAATATCGAGTCGCCTGACGTGAGATATCCTTTCTTCGGCGGTTCCGGCCTCCTGAGCATCGACGGCATCCCCAAGCCGGGGTATTTTGTCCTAAAAAATTTCAGCCAGTTCCGGGAGCAGCTGGTGGAAAAAGGGCGGAACTACTTTATCTGCAGCAACGCCATCAATACCTATTCCATCGTGCTGTTCAATTATGTTCATCCGACCGAACCGGTATATCTGGGCGATTCCGGACCGGCCTCCCCGGACACGGTCTATTCCGCCTTCAAGGACTCCCCCACGGAGGACATTACCATCTATCTGGATAATCTGATACCCGGACAGTACAGGATCATTTCCACCACCGTCAACCGCAAGAACGGAAGCGTTCTGGACAGTCTGATCCACTACGGCGTCTCCGCCAACATTCAGGCGGAAGACATCGAACACCTGAAGGAGATGGTCCATCCGATCACCATGTCCAATATCGAAGATATTCAGAACGGGCATATGGAGTTTCACGTTCAGCTCCTGCCCCATGAAGTAAGATTCTACAAGATAACCAGGCAGCTGTAATCCGACGCTGACACCGGTCCATCCATCTATTTTACCAGCATGGTCAGACCGAAGTACACGATCACGATGACGCCCAGCACGATCCGGTAGTATCCGAACAGACGGAAGTCATTTCTGTGAATGTAGCTCATCAGGAACTTGATGGAGTACACTGACACCAGGAAAGCCACCACCATACCGAACAACAGGATAAACAGTTCCCCGCCTGTGAAATGGAAACCGAACTTAATGAGTTTTAACAGGCTGGCGCCCAGCATCACCGGCACTCCCAGGAAGAACGAAAATTCCGCCGCAGAAGATCTGGAGCAGCCCAGGATCATAGCCCCCAGAATGGTCGCTCCGGAACGGGAGGTACCAGGAACCAGAGACAGAATCTGGAAAACTCCGATCAGAAGGGCCAGGCGGAGGGAAAACTGTTCCACACTGTCCGTATCCGGCCGTTTGCCGTAATTCCGGTTCTCAACCACAATAAAGAGAATTCCATAGACGATCAGCGCCGCGGCCACCACGAAAGGTCCCCGCAGGTGCTCTTCCATCCAGTCGTCCAGGGGAATCCCTACGATGGCCGCCGGAAGGCAGGCGAGAACCACCTTTACCCACAGAATCATCGTGGACAGCTTTACGCCGATATGACCGCCGCCGGGCGCCGCCAGATTCACGGGAAAGATATCCTCCCGGACTCCCTTTCCGGTACGATACACTTTAGTGGGCAGCACCACATCCTTCTTCTCCCCGAAACCAATGGGCATTGAAATCCGGCCATTCCCCATGCTCTTCCCGCGGATAGTGGTAAAAGGAAACAATTTCCAGAAATACAGCACCACCACGGCCAGAATGGCCCCCAGCTGGATCACCACCAGAAACACTTCCTTAAACTCCGGCGTCACCTCCAGATGAATCAGTTCATCCAGCAGGATCATATGACCGGTGCTGCTGATAGGCAGCCACTCGGTAAAGCCTTCTACAATGCCAAATACCAGAACCTTCAGAATCTCAATGATATTCATCTGTCACATCTCGCTTTCAAATGATGTTTTCAATCTGCCAGTCGATGGGCTCCACGCCGTGAAGCCGCAGATACTCGTTGCACTGGCTGAAATGGCGGCAGCCCATGAACCCCCGATAAGCCGACAGCGGACTCGGGTGAGGCGCTTTCAGCACCAGGTGCTTCGGATTGGTCAGCATGGGAATCTTGCTCTGGGCCGGTTTCCCCCACAGCATATATACGATGGGACGATCCTGCTTATTCACTGCCTGAATGATGGCATCCGTAAACTGCTCCCAGCCTTTTCCCTGGTGGGAGGCCGCCTGATGGGCCCGGACCGTCAGCACCGTGTTCAGAAGAAGCACGCCCTGACGAGCCCATTTCTCCAGGTATCCGTTATTGGGAATGTAGCAGCCCAGATCATCATGGAGTTCCTGATAGATATTCGCCAGGGACGGGGGAATCTCCGTATCCGGCATCACGGAAAAGCAGAGGCCGTGGGCCTGATGCTCTCCATGGTAGGGATCCTGACCCAGAATCAGCACCTTCACCTCATGAAGGGGTGTCAGATGAAGAGCATTGAAAATATCTTCCGCCGGAGGATAGATCACTCTCGTCCGGTACTCCTGATTCACAAAATTATAAAGTTCCTTATAATAAGGCTTCCGAAACTCGCCGCCTATAGCTTCCAGCCAGTCATTCTGTATAGCTCCCATAATCTTCCTCCTTTGCCCGGTACAATCGTTTACTGCAACCCGCCGCTGCCCTCGTCAAAACGGCACTCTTCTGCCAATCATACACTGCCTTACAGCCGTACCGGCACGCCTCTTCCGGCCAGATACCGCTTCAAGTCCATGATCTCCAGCTCCTTATAGTGGAACAGGGACGCCGCCAGGGCCGCGTCTGCCTTTCCTTCCGTCAGGGTGTCATAAAAATGTTCCATGGTCCCCGCGCCGCCGGAAGCGATCACCGGAACCGACACATTGTCGGAAATCAACGCCGTCAGTTCATTGTCATAGCCGGCCTTGGTGCCGTCACAATCCATGCTAGTCAAAAGAATCTCCCCGGCTCCCAGCCGGTCCGCCTTCATGGCCCACTCCACGGCGTCCAGCCCCGTATCGATCCGGCCGCCGTTCTTGTATACGTTCCAGCCGGAGCCGTCGGACCGCCGTCTGGCATCGATGGCCACCACCACGCACTGGCTGCCGAATTTTTCCGCGGCATCCGAGATCAGCCTGGGCGTATTGATCGCCGAGGAGTTGATGGAAATCTTGTCGGCCCCTTCCCTGAGAATCATCCGGAAATCTTCCACCGTGCGGATTCCGCCTCCGACGGTAAAAGGAATAAACACCGTCTCCGCCACCCTGCGGACCATATCCACAACTGTAGCCCTCGCGTCGGAAGACGCCGTAATATCCAGAAACACCAGTTCATCGGCTCCGGCCTTTCCGTAGGCGTCCCCGATCTCCACTGGGTCTCCGGCGTCTCTCAGATTGACAAAATTCACACCCTTCACCACACGTCCGTTGTGGACGTCCAGACAGGGAATGATCCGCTTGGTGAACATAGAAACCTCCCGTATTGCCATGAATTATAAAGGCCGGCCAACGCTACAGCTCAAGAAAATTCCTGAGGATGGCCAGTCCCACATCCCCGCTCTTCTCCGGATGGAACTGACAGGCGAATACATTGCCTGACTCCACAGCGGCATGAATATGAGTGCCATATTCCGCGGAAGCCGCCACAATGGGTTCCTCTTCCGCTTTCAGATAATAGGAATGAACAAAATACACATAAGAATCCTGAGGAATCCCGCGAAACAGCCGGCAGTCCGGAGAAATCTTCAGCGAATTCCATCCCATGTGAGGAATCTTAAGACCGGGCGTATCCGGAATCCTAAGAATCTTTCCGCGCAGGATTCCAAGGCCCTCCACGCCGGGGCTCTCCTCGCTGCTGTCAAAAAGAAGCTGCAGACCCAGGCAGATTCCCAGAAGCGGAATCCCCTCTTCAGCCGCCCGACAAAGCACATCTGCCAGCCCATACCGGCGAAGCCTTCCCATGGCGTCACCGAAAGCGCCAACACCCGGGAGAATCACCCGGTCTGCCGCCAGAATCTCTTCCGGATTCCTGGTGACACGGGGACTATCCCCCAGAAACGCAAGGGCTTTCTCCACACTTTTCAGATTTCCCGCATCGTAATCAATGATGGCCGTCATGGAATCTCTCCTCAATTCGATTCTGTCACTGTCAGACAAATTTTAACTATTTTTTTATCTTACCACAAGATTGCAGTTCACACAATTCCAAAGTTTCATTTCACCAAAAATTATTTTTTTATCCTTTTTTCACGGAAACGGTTGATTTTTGGATATGTTTATGATATTATTCGGTTATAAGGAGGTGGGCGTATGACCATAGAAGAGATGCGGGAGCGCAAACGGATTTTAGGATATTCTTATGAACAGATTGCCCAGCTGTCGGGGCTGCCTCTGGGAACCGTCCAGAAGGTGCTGGGCGGCATCACCAAGTCTCCCCGGTACGACACGCTGCAGGCTCTGGAAGAGGTCCTGTCGGACAAGAAAGATTCCATGATAAGAGAACCGGCAGCCCGGTATGATTCCGGGAAGCAGCCGGGCCAGTACACGCTGGAGGATTACTACGCTCTCCCGGATGACCAGCGGGCGGAGCTGATCGACGGCGTCTTCTACAACATGGCCTCCCCTACCTATATCCACCAGATTGTCTGCAGCGAACTGCATTATCAGCTTCGAAGCTACATCCGTCAGAAAGGCGGTCCCTGCATGGTTATGACCGCCCCGCTGGACGTCCGCCCGGACTGCACGGACCGGACTATTCTTCAGCCGGATGTCCTGATCGTGTGTGATCGGAACAAATTTCAGGACGGCATCATCTTCGGCGCTCCGGATTTCATAGCGGAGGTTCTGTCTCCCTCCACGCGGAAAAAAGATATGCTCATCAAACCGGGCAAATATTCCGCCTCCGGTGTCCGGGAATACTGGATCGTGGATATCGAGCAGATGCGCGTGATCGTCTACGACCTGGAACACGACGGCAATCTCTCCATTTATGGATTCGACAGTTCCATACCCGTCGGCATCTACGACGGCCAGTGCAAGGTTAATTTCGCAGAGATCTATGAGCAGATAAAGCCGTTTCTGGACTCATGACTTCCATAATCCTCGACTATTCCTGCGCTTTTCTCTGTTCCAGCGCCAGCCCAATCAGCCGGTCTGCCTGATCTGCCATAAACAGCGGAATATTCAGTACATCATCATCCAGTTTAAGATTATCAAGCGAAAAGCGGATGCGGAGTTTTACTTTATCCGGAAACAGTTCTCTGAACTTTTTCAGGCTTTTACTGGATGTATTTGCTTCGGATTTAACCTCAGCAGGAAAAATGTCATTTTCTCTCTGAATCAGGAAATCTACCTCATAGGGAGGATTATTCTGCATCCAGTAACGGGGAACCACTTCAAACTGTGTAATCAAGGTCTGCAATACAAAGTTCTCGGTCAGCGCGCCCTTGAACTCTGTAAACAGGCGATTACCTTCCCCAAAGGCAGTAGGGGACAGCTGCGCCAGACGACGGAGCAAACCCACATCCACCAGATAAATCTTGAAAGCAGAAAGATCATCGTAAGCTGCCATCGGGAGACCGGGCGCGGTACTGCGGTAGATTTTATGCACCAGCCTGGCATCTACCAACCACTGCAAAGCATCCTCGTATTCACGAGCTCTCGCGCCTTCTTTGACAACCCGATAAATAAACTTCTTATTTTCTCTCGCCAACTGAGAAGGAATCGATTTCCAAATCATAGAAATCTTTGGAAATTCGCTGATATTAGGGTGTTTTGCAAAATCCCTCTCGTAAGCGCCGATAATATCGGACAGTGCTTCCTGCATAGCAGAAACATCACGTGCTTCTGTCCACATCAGCACAGATTCCGGCATACCGCCAGTGACATAGTACATCTTCAATTTCTCGCATAAAGGATTGAAAAAGGCATCAGGAATCGGCTCGATAGTGTCCACATTTTCCAGGTAAGAAGCAAGGTTTCCATCACCATTGGCAATCAAAAACTCCGGAAAGGTCATAGGATCAATCTGCATAAAATTAACCTTTCCCACGGGGAAAGAAGACGGTTTTGCCAGGGCAATACCCAACAGGGAGCCCGCACAGGCGACATGATACTGAGGGGCGTTCTCACAGAAATACTTCATGGAGCTGATGACCTTAGGACAGTCCTGTACCTCGTCAAAGATAATAAGAGTTTTTTCCGGCACAATCTTCTGACCACTGGCCATCATCAGATTTTGCAGAATACGGTCAACATCTTTGGTGGTCTCGAAAAACTGTTTATATTCCTCGTTTTCATCAAAGCTAAAATAGGCGGTATTTTCATAGAAACGCCTGCCGAACTCCTTTAGAATCCATGTTTTTCCCACCTGCCGCACACCTTTCAGAACCAAAGGCTTGCGATAGGGAGAATTCTTCCAGTCCAGCAGTTTTTTCAAAATAAATCGTTCCATAAATTCGCTTCTCACATTTTTATTGGATTATTCGTGCTTTATTATCACATTTTTATTATATTAAACGAGAAATAAAAATACAACCCTTATTATAAAAAATAATGTAATCCAATGATAGTATAGGATTCTGTTCCGCTTACCGCTCTGCTTTTCCGGCGCGGCCCGCCAGCTTGCGATTCAGCTTACGACTCCACCTGATCTACGTTCTCCAGAACCACGGCCTCGCCTTCCTGGCCGCTGATCTCCACATTCTTAAGCCGCAGCGTCCCGATATTGACCGCTATGATCCCGGCCCGGCACATGGGCACAGAACCTCCCATCATGGCAGGCTCCCCGGGTTCCGCGTCCGGAGCGTAGCTGATCTTCACATCATCGAACTCCACCAGGCCGATTTTCTTCTCCGGAAGCCCGTACAGCACCGCCGCGGCATACTGCACGTTCCTGGCGTCGATATTGCGGAAGATCAGGCTCTTGATCTCCGGCGTCCTCTCGTCCACCGGCCTGGGATTTCTGTCCTGGACATACTCGTCCATACCATCCGCGTCACAGTTGTAAAAGCTGTTGGCGACAAAAGGCGTAGGCACTCCGTCCATAAGGATATTTTCAAAGACCACGTTGTCGATGACCGCATCTTTGCCTCTGCCCCGGCGGGTCTTGATCCGCAGTCCCCGGTCTGTCTCAAAGAACTTACAGTCCCTTACCTTTACGTTTTTCACGCCCGCTCCCATCTCAGAGCCCAGAGTGACGGAGCCGTGGCCGTAATTCATGGAACACTGGCGGATGGTTACATCCTGACAGGGCGTCCTGTAGGTTTTGCCCATGTAAATCTTGCCGGACTTAACAGCGATACAATCATCGCCTACGGAGAAATGAACTCCCAGAATCTCCACATCCCGGCAGCTTTCAGGATTAATTCCATCGGTATTGACCGAATTCCGGTCGCTCAGGATATCCAGGCCGATAAACCGGAGCTTACTGGAAAAATAGGGATGACAGTTCCAGCTGGGAGAGTTTTTCACCGTAATGCCCACCACATCCACATTCCTGCAGTGGTTCAGGAACATCATCCGTGGACGCCAGGCGATCCTCTGAACCTTGGCGTTCTTCCACCAGTTGTCGGGACTTGCGTTTCCATTCAGAGTCCCCTCTCCGTAAATCGTCACGTTCTTTACATTGGTTCCCGTGATCAGGGCGCAGAACATTCTGGCCGGATCCCCTTCCCAGGTACCCAGATTATACTCTCCTTCCCCATCGCTGGTCGGAACCATTCCCGGATAATAGGGGAATTTCTCCCGATCCGTATAGGCGCTCAGCTCCGCCCCTTTCGCCAGCTCAATGGAAACGTTATCCTTCAAAAACAGACAGACAAACCGGTAGACCCCTTCCGGGATCAGCACCCTGCCGTCCTCGGGACAGGCCATGATGGCCGACTGGATCGCCAGAGTATCGTCTTTAACGCCATCGCCGGCAGCGCCGAAATCACGGACGTTCAGGGTCACATACTCTTCCTCCGTCCGAAATTCCAGGGAAGCCAGGACCGTCCCGTCCTTCTTCACCTCCGCCACATACTCCCTGTCCGGTTCCAGACCAAATATCTTGTGGATCGTCGTCACGATCTTCCCGGCAGGTTCCCCATTCAGTGTCAGCTCATAGGTGTCTGCCGTATCATATATCCCGCCGTCCGCCGCCTCGATCACGGCGCAGCGGGCATTTTTATAGACCAGTTTCAGTTCCATAACATACCTCCTTGTCAAACCATTTCCTGCAAACTTCCCTTGACTGAATCCGGACCGGACACGCCATAATTCTCTCCGGCCGAACTCCTCTCCATCCAAATCTCTCTCCGGCCGAGTTCCTTTCCATCCGGATCTCTCCGGCCCCGGTCTCAGGACTTGGCACTCTCCCGCCACAAAATCTCCACAAATGCCAGGATCAGCGGCGCGATCCCCTTGGCCTCGTTCTCCACCACAGGCTCTCTCATGTAATACTCGTAAGTTCCTTCCCGCCTTTCCTTGTTGCCCAGACCGGCCACCAGACAAATGCCGCCCAGCTGGAGCTGTCCGTCCTTCTCGCTGAGATAGGTTTTGCAGGTACCCTCGAAAGCCTTAAGTCCCGCTTCATAATAGCTCTCCGGCAGGATTCCCAGGCGAACGGACTTCATGATGGCGTATGCAAAGATGGCCGTGCCGGAGGTCTCCGGATAATTTTTCTGAATCTCCGGGAAATTAGGCACCTGGCACCACATGCCGTTCTCCCTGCTCTGGTAAGGCAGCATGGCGTCGATCAGTTCCCGGTAATTCCTGGTCAGATCCGCCTTATACTGCTCATACTCCGGCCGGTCTCCGATAATATCGATGGTATCGATGAGGGCCATAGCGTACCAACCCAGGGCTCTCAGCCAGGCGTTGCCGGAAAGCCCGGTCACCTTATCGCACCAGAAGGATTCCCGAGAGGAATCGTAGGCGTGGAAATACAGGCCGTTCAGCGGATTCCTCATCAGCTTATACACGTTCATAAACTGATTGTAGATGTCGTCCATGTGTTTTCCGCCGTCATACTCCAGCTCATACATGGCGTAGAAGGGCTGGGCCATATAGAGGCCGTCCAGCCAGATCTGGTTGGGATAGATCATCTTGTGCCAGAAATTGCCCTCCTTCGTCCTGGGCTGTCCCTCAAGCTGGCTGTAGATGGTATCGATGGCCTTCCTGTACTTCTCCTTGCCGGTCAGCTTGTAAAGCTCGAACAAGGTCTTGCCCGCGTTTACATTGTCCAGATTGTACTCTTTCGGGTCGTAGGATTTGATCTGGCCGTCGTCGGTGACGAAATAGTCGATAAACGCGTCGGCAAACTTCA
>CANQBN010000126.1 GCA_947588855.1 uncultured Lachnospiraceae bacterium | reverse complement strand
TAGAACGTCTGCCGGGAGAGGTCTGCCTGGGCACACAGACTCCGGATGGTGATCTTCTCATAGGGGGTTGTCTCCAACATCTGGAACAGGGCATCCACCAACCAGGACTTAGACTGCAGTGCGATGGGATTGTTTCCTTCATACATTGACACTTTTCTCCTCCTACAATAAAGTTGTGGTGGTTAGAGACATAGAACGGCATTATTAGCCCATTCAATCCGCAAAAGGCGTAAATCGTTTAACAAATTGAGCGATATTCTCGTCCTTACAGTTGGCAAAGAATAATTCTGAGAAATATTCGCCGGACACGGCTCCCCTAATGAGCGACGGCTCTATTTCAGACAAGATTTCCAATAGTGGGCGAAACGATTTAGCGCGCACTTCATCAAGGATGGCCTTGTTGCGCATTTCCGGCTCGCGGCGCTCAGGCGGATAGCCCTGCCCGTGACCAAAGCCGAACAGCTTCTCAAAGCAATATTCGAGATTGAGTTCACCGCCCCATCCATAGCCCTTAGCGAAAGGCATAGCTACGGCGTTGCCATCGTTGACGTGGGCAAAGGTATAGGCATCCACCGGATCCTCCACATGGCCGCAGATGACACCTGGGAAGCTGTTGAGCGCCAGCATAGCGCCCTCTCCTGTGCCACAGCCAGTGATGACGTAATCGGCGGCGCCGCTATTGAGAAGTATTGCGGCCAGGATACCGCACTGCACATAGGTGAGCTGTGCGGTGTCATCGACGTCGTACATGCCATAGTTGTCCACCGCATGGCCCATAGGCCTCACCACTTTCAGCAGGACGCTGAGGATAGGCCCGTTTTTGGCGGCTTGACTGTTTTCATTGATAAGAGCAATACGCATAATTCATTTCTCCTTTGCTTCTGATGCAACTGCTTCTGTTCCCCATACTTCGATTTGCGTCAGCGCAGTGTACAGGCTTGAATCTTCGTGTTTTTGCAGATGGCACAGGGTAAGATGTGTTACAGTGCGCGGTTTGATTGGGAAAACCTGCGGTACAGCAAATTTATTCATCATCAGATGTTCGATACTGCCATCAGAAAAACGCACGTCTGCGTCCGTCCACCAGCTATCGTGCGGAAAATCCGCGCGAAGCGTCAGGCGCAGTTCATCTACCGTCACCGGACGGCCGAAATCCACGGTAAGCTCCGCAGACGGATCCTGATTATTGCTCCATGCCTGATAAGGCCACAGCAAATGGGCGCTGTTCTCAAAAATGCCGTCGATAGCAGTGCGCGGTGCGAAGCCTGGGCTTGTTGCCTTGATATTTGAAGTAGCATGCGGATAAAAGCCGGTGTCTTTTCTGCCGGCCATCGCTCCACGACCGTAAAAAGCATGATCATAAGGGTTAAATGCAAGATTTCGTCGGACTGCAATTTCATACGGCATAGCAAGACGGGCACGAATAATGTGACAGTTGCCTGCAAAGCTCTTTGGGCTGTAAGGAATCGGCTCTATCTTTTCATTGATTGGTACAGGGAAAACGATACGTTGATGTTTTAGGAAAACGAGTGCTTCCGGCATTGTGTCCTCAAATTGGATGATGCAATAGGTATTAGTATTTGCCACTTCCAAAGCGATAATATCTCCCTGCCGATATTCAGCACGCCATAGCGCACTGACTCGGTCCGGTGAACAGACAGACAAAAATATCTCGCCTTCTCTATAGATTTTCAGTGCCAGTTCGCTCATATTACTCCCCCGCAGGCTGTTTGCCGATATAGGCGAGGATGCCGCCGTCAACATAGAGGATATGGCCGATGGCAAAGCCGATGCCGTAAGAAACACCTGTGACCAGAGCCACTTTACCTGATAAATTAAAATTGACCATTGCTTACCTCCTGATTGTCGTTGTATCAAAGTGCCCCCGACCTCACACAAAACATTTTGTATGGCCGGTCGGGGGTAATGAAAATCACCAAATCTGTAAAGCCTTGCCTTTCAACCGCAGAATTGCCTCGACCAAATAATAGTCACCATAAATAATGGGAACATGCGTACCCATATTGTAATCGTCATGGTAAAACATGGTGCCATAACCTACAATCGCATCTTCGTCGGGATTCCAGTTGTTAAACTTTGCATCGCAGGCCCGCAGAATACGGAACGCAGCCTCAATGTACAGCTTCTTTTCCAAATCGCCAACATGCTCGGCAATCTCCAGCAGACCGCAGGCAGTCGCCATACCCGCTGTCGAATCGTATTTTACCGGCTCTTCCGGGGCGCGATAGTCAACGAGCGGCAGCCAGTCATTGACGGCAAGACTGGCAATCGCATAATGGGCACATTTTTTGGCTGTTGCCAGGAAAGACTCATCTCCTGTATAGCGATAGCTAAGAGCAAAGCCATAAATAGCCCAGGAAAGACCGCGGCTCCAGCAAGAACCAACGCCATAACCCTGGCCACCAGGATTACTAAGGAACTCACCTGTAGCAGAATCAAAATCAGCCATGTGATTCGTACTTCCATCATCACGGACAATGTATTGCTGTGCTGTTTTAGCATGATTGACAGCAATTTGCGCGAACCTTGAATCACCTGTTTCCTTGCTGGCCCAATAGAGCAAAGGCAAATTGATCATACAATCAATAATGATCAAACCGCTGACGTCATCCCTGATGTCCAGGACAGAAATACGATGGTTCCACGCTCGTATGAATCGGCCAGTAGGATTGTAGCGGCCGGCAAGGATTGTTGCCGCATGAAGCGCGCGGCGATAGGCACACTTATCCCCGGTTTTTCGATAATTGGCTACAGAAGAGGGAATGTACATAAACCCAACGTCATGGCCAAGGGTTTCAAATTCCTGCAGGGCTTCTTCAAGCCTTTCATCTATTTTTTGAGCGGCAGCTTTATAGCTCTCATCGCCGGTAGCTTCATACATCTGCCAGAGCATGCCGGGCCAGAAGCCGTTCGTCCAGCCGCTGATGCCGCCAGCCGCATCAAGATCTTCGTAGCGGCCATCTTTGGGTGTACACGGGATCATAGAACCGACACGATCACATTCGGCTTTCATTTTAACCAACAGCTTGTCATAAACCTGATCAAGCCATTCCTGATTCGATAAAGAATTCATATACAAATCCTCCTGTTGAAACTAATATCTTCATTTATCTTTTACTGTGCAGGCTGTTGCATCTTCTTACTGCTTATCTCCTCCATTTTCTGTCTGTCCAGCGGATAGAACTTCATGGCGATAATATTCACGGCAAAACCGATCATCGGCAGTCCGCAGAGGATAAAATAGCACATGGCTCTAAGAGCCGGACTGCTTGGCGTTTCCAGCGTAGGCAGGCTGTCGGTAAATCCAATCAGCGCAAAACAGCCCGCAACGATCAAGGTAGTAAATGACGAGATAAACTTGTCGATGCCGGAATACAGGCTGCCGATCAACCCCGGACAATAACGACCGGAAAGATAAACCTCATAATCCGCGCAGTCGCCGCACATCGGATTTACCAGTGAGGAAGAGGATCCTGTGCAGGTCTGATACAGAATACGCAGGGCTAGAAACGCTACTGTGAAGAAGTTCAGCGGAGCCATGCTCAGATGCGGATCGCAGAATTGCAGCAGGAGGAACGTGAGGATAAGTATCACGATACCTGCCCATGAAATAAGGATCATGGCGTGCTTACTGTCAGTCTTTTTGGAGTAATTCAAAACAAGCATGACAATGGGAATGCTGCACAGGGCGCCAGCCATGCTGACCAGACCGGACATGCCGAAGTTTCCGCAGATAATGCCGAACAGAACCACATTGACTGCTGCGTTGGTCGCTACATTACCAGTCAGTCGGTCAGAACAAGCGGAAAGTATCATCATCTGAATGGCCCGATTGCTCTTGACCACATCGATGTAATCCGAAATCTTAATCTTTTCCTTGGATTTTTTGCCTGTGCCGAAATACTGGGTTTTGTCCCATTCGGAGATACCGACGACAGCCATGATGGTGAACACGGCGCCGGCAATGGCAATAACCGGATATACCGCCTTAAAGAATTCCACTCCCAGATCCGGGTACTTGGGCGCATATACCATGCTGATGGTCATCGTCGCTCCCATCAGACCTATCGCGAACAGAACCATGTCAAACATGGCATAAGTCGCGCGCTGCTTGGGATCGCTGGTCAGGCAGCTCTGGGCCCCTTTTGAACAGATCCCCTGCGCCGTATAGCCAAGTACATATAGCAGATAAAAAACCAGAAACGCGGGAAAAGCGATTGCTTTCGGCAGCGTATAGCTCACATAAAACATCAAGAAGCAGGTGACGGCCATCAAGACATCACCGCAGATAATAAACGGACGGAATTTACCGAATTTTCCGTCAGTCCTGTCCAGCAGCCAGGCCAAAATGGGATCCGTGGCCGCGTCCCAGACGCGGAAAGCAGTCAGCATCGTCCCTGCGGCAACCGTGGCGATGCCGAAACCGCCATACATGAAATAGGCCATATAACCGATGAACACATTGTAGACGCAATACGCCGCCGTATTGCCGGCGAAACAGGCCATCTGCCATGGTTTCGCGCGATGGTAGGATGTGTTGCCCCCTGGTTGGATCGTTTCTGTAGACATAAATTCATTTCCTCCTTTTTGTGATATACCGTTTCCATTCCGATTGGAAAACTGTGCTTATTTTGTCAGTTCCCTCCTTTCCGCAAGAATGAAGCGCCACTTCTGTTTCTGTTACATATTACCAAACTGCGAATGATATCTGTTAGCACAGTTCCGTCATTTTTAGCACATTATCTTTACTTTTTATTTGAAAATAGTATAATATGCTTAAAGGATAGGAGTTTGATACCATTTCTGAGGGGAGATGAACATATGATTTCAGAATTCGAGAAAACCTGTCTGTCCGATCTGGCAAATATATCGGACATCAGCATCCGTTATCATGAAAATAACAAAAGCGAAGATCTTTTTGATGCCAGAGAGATTCCAGCCTCACTGCTGTCTTTTATACGCAGGCATCATAAACACTTTTCCATAGGCAGCTATACCAACAGAGGGTACATCTGCCGCGTTTCGCTGCAGCTTGGCCTGGAATCTATGTTTATCCCGACGCGTCAGGATTCCTATCTTGAAATCGGTCCGTATTTACCCTCTTTTCTCACCATAGATGAGATCGCTGCAAGATTAACGGAGTACGGCTTAAAGCCCGAGCCCGCTCTTATTCGCTTTTTTACCAACGACTGCCCTGTTCTGTCAGAAGGGAAAATCGAATCGCTTCAAAGAATGCTGTACAGTATTTTAAATCCTGGTATGAGCTGTACGGTCGTGAGAATAAGCGACTCCCGTGATATGCCGGTAACCACAGAGGCGATCTCCATAGAAAGAATAGAAGAAAATAAAAAGATCATATTTCGATATGAAAGCTTTGTACCATTTCTGGAGGCCCTGTCAAAAGGCGACTTTCAAAAATGCCTGGAACTTATCATGGCATCCCCGCAATATAAGATCGGCGATCATTTCTCAGAAGACCGCTTCAAGAATGAAAAAGTGAAGGCCATATATTATGCTTCTATTTTCAGCTTTATATGTACCGGCAGCGGCGTTTCGCCCATAAGCGCCGATCAGCTGTTCTGCCGGTTCATACGAAAGATTACCAGTCTTAAAACGACCGAGCAGGTGACACAGGCCAACTTTGATATGCTTCGTTCCTTCTGCGATTTAGTACAGCAGGAATCACAGCAGCATTCCCAAACGGTTAAGCGGATCCTGTATTACCTTTCTCTGCACGTCAATGTGCCGCTGAACATGGATGATCTGAGCGAGGCGATTCAGCTGCCCCGCAGCAAATGCGAATCCATTTTCAAAAAAGAATGCGGGCTGTCTATACTCAAATATCATCAGGAAATGCGTCTGAATCGGGCGGCAGAACTTCTGCTTGACCGCGCTCTTTCCATTAGTCAGGTGGCGTTGCAGGCAGGGTTCCCGGATCAGAACTACTTTTCCCGTGTATTTAAGAAAGCATATGGATACACGCCAAGGTATTACCGGGATATGTTTCTGCATACGGCGGTTCAACATAACTTCAAAGCATGACGCTCATTGTAATAGGCAAGACAGTTTAAGTCCAGTTTCCTCATATCCCTGTGCCGTCATAACACATGCCTTGCCTGTCACCAAATAAAGAACCCTTTGCCTTGGAGCCGCAAGATGGCTTCAATAAAGAAGTAATCGCCATGCTTCCTGACTGGCAGCGACATCCCCAGCTTTTTTCAAAAATCCTATCCGCGTCAACAGTATGGCCTAAAATCATCGTGGCGATCCGTGTGGCAACGTCGTCTGACAGCAGCGGCAATTTGCAGCAATACACTTTGTACGAATATAAAATAGCCCCCTGTGCGCCACATTTCACTAACTGCGATCTTGCTGCTCTATCCTGCCAGGGTTTTACCGTATAAGGGCCGATGATTTATGTGCTTACAGCTTCTTTTGAATTAAACAGTTTTCAGTATCCTTGCCAAAGTGGCACTGTACGCTTCCACATAGCCTAACAACTGTTCCGGCGTTTCCTGCCGCCCGCGCCGCACCCACAGCACGAGAGTCGCCGTCATCAGCGAATGGAACATAGCCTGCGCGTATTGCAGTTCATCGGGACCGAAATTCTGAAACAAACCAAACTTTTCCACGAAAAAGCTGACGGTTGCATCATGCATATCGTCCAGCAGGTCGCCGCGGTGGTTCCGTACCAGCACCTCCAACAGCGTGTGATTTTTCATTGCAAAACGCATTGGATCCAAAAACAGGTCCTTTGGCGTCGTAAAGTCCCGAGCCGTCAGATCGGACATCAGCCCCTGCTTGTAGCGGTCGCACAGATAGATCAGTACGTCCTCCGGCGCGTCAAATAAACGGTAGAACGTGGCCCGGCTGACCCCGGTCTCGCTGTGCAGATCGGAAATCGTCACCTCATGGAGCGGCTTGCTTTCAAGGCACCGAAGCAAACCCTGCCCCAGGTTCGCTGCAGTGTGCTGGACACGCAGATGTGGCGTTAAATGATACATTTTTTACCTCTGATGTTTCGTTTTATCAATACATATTGTATCATTAAATCTCCTGTGTTACAATATTTTTATCAAAAAACACCAAATTTTATTGTAAAGGAGATGTTATTATGGTCGATTTACGCGCAAAACCCTATTATCTGTCCGATGAGGATATCGCCTGGGTCGAAAAAACTATCGCCGGCATGACCGACGAGGAAAAGGTCGGGCAGCTGTTCTTTGACAACCAGGGCGCCGTCAGCGATGAGGTTCTTAAGGAACTGGTTGACAAATATCACATCGGCGGCTACCGCTACAACGGCATCAAGTCCGACCGGGTGCAGCACAATGTGCGCGTGCTGCAAACGTCGTCCCCAATCCCGCTGTTCATTGCCTGCAATACCGAATCCGGCGGCAACGGCACCGGCACAGACGGCACCTACCTGGGCACCGGTATCAAGGTGGCCGCCACCAACAACACGCAGTATGCCTATGATCTCGGCCATATGTCCAATGAGGAAGGCGCCGCCATGGGCAACAATATGGCTTTTGCCCCGGTGTGCGATATCCATTACAACTGGGAGAACACCGAGATCGTGCAGCGCGCTTTCGGCAGCGACGTGCAGCGCGTTACCGATATGAGCCTGGCCTATATGAAGGGCGTACATGATATTCCCGGCTACGCCTCCGTGGCCAAGCATTTCCCTGGCAACGGACAGGACTGCCGCGACGCCCATATGTCCACGAACATCAACATGTTTGGCAGGGAGCAGTGGATGGCCACCTACGGCAAGGTATATAAGGCGCTGATCGACGCCGGCATAGACGGCATCATGGGCGGGCACATCATGCTGCCCAACTATATGCGGGAGATAAAACCCGGCATCACCGACGACGAGATGCTGCCCGCCACGCTTTGCCCGGAGATTTTGACCGGTCTGCTGCGCAATGAGCTTGGCTTCAACGGCGTGGTCATTTCCGACGCCACTCACATGGTGGGCATGACCAACCGCATGCGCCACGCCGACATGATCCCCGCCGCCATCAACGCGGGCTGCGATATGTATCTGTTCTTCAATGACCCGGACGAGGATTACGGCATCATGCTGGACGCCTACCGGACCGGCAGGATCAGCGAAGCGCGCATGACCGAGGCGCTGACCCGCATTCTGGGCCTCAAGGCCCACATGGGACTGCACAGAAAGGCGAAGGAAGAGATCGTGCCCACTGCCGAGACGCTGACCGCCACGCTGGGCAAACAGGAGTATAAGGACACCGCGGCCGCCATCGCCCGCGACGCCATCACGCTGGTCAAGTATAAGGACGAGGGCGTGCTGCCCATCACGCCGGAGAAATATCCACGCATCATGCTGGTCAATATCAAAGGCAATGAAAACTCAATGTCACAGCTGATGAAGTTTGCTTTCGGCGGAGGCGAAGCCAAATCTCCTGCCGAACAGCTGGCTGAGCGCCTGCGGGCCAAAGGCTTTGACGCGTTTGTATATGAGAGCCCTGTTGACAAGGCCCAGCGGCTGGCCGCCGAGGGCAAGCAGGTCGGATTCCTCGATGTCTACCACGCAGGCAAAGCGGCCATCAGGGATTTTACCGCCGGGCAGGATCTGGTCATCACCGTATTCAATGTTGATAACGGGCGGCCAAACTTCGGCACCAGCAAAGGCGGCGGAGAGATCCCGTGGTATGTGCATGATATGCCTACTATCGGCGTCAGTGTGAACGCTCCCACCATGCTGGTGGACGCGCCGACGCTGCGCACCTACATCAACGCCTATGATTCCCGCCCGTATACGCTGGACGCTCTGGTCGATAAACTGATGACCGGGCCGGAAGCGTTCACCGGCATCGATCCCATCGACAGCTTCTGCGGGTTCTGGGATACCCACCTGTAAGCCTCCACCTCTTTACCTGACCGCACCCTGCTTCTCTCGTCTTGCAGGGCGCGGCCTTTAGCCGATAAACAAAGCAAAAGTAAGCGTTACCCAAAAAACCGGGGAGGCATCCGCAGATACCGCCCCGGCATATTACGCTTTGCGCTATTGGTAACAGAACCCTGCAAACCGTATTTGGTGCCTGTCAATCCCCGTTAGCGCCAAAATAAGGCTTTGTCATATCACCGCCATACTTCTTAACCAGAGGTTCTACGAAAGCTCTGGATTTGGCGCCTTCGCCAGGAGCAATGACCTGATCGAGGATCTCAGAACAAACATGAACATCATAGAGAGCCAGAACGAGCCGATCCCGCTCTTCTTCATTACGCGGGGCGGGAGGCTCTTTTGTAAACATGGGAGGATAGGCCGGCCCATAGCCTCTGTTCACATACCACTGATAG
>CANQBN010000125.1 GCA_947588855.1 uncultured Lachnospiraceae bacterium | reverse complement strand
CCGGCAGGGTCTACGCGGCTTCCAGAGGCGAATATCTGAACGGCATGCTGATGGCGGCCTACCTGGAATATGAGTTTATCGACGCCGCCGAGGTGGTATTCTTCCATGAGGACGGCACGTTTAACTCCCAGGATACCGACAGGGAGCTGTCAGAGAGACTGGAGCACGTGGAGAGGGCGGTGATTCCCGGATTTTACGGCGCGGCTCCTGACGGAACGATTCATACCTTCTCAAGGGGAGGATCTGACGTTACCGGTTCCATTGTGGCCAAGGCGATTCATGCGGACATGTACGAGAACTGGACCGACGTGTCAGGTTTTCTGGTGGCCGATCCCCATATTGTGGAGAATCCCCAGGTTATCGAGACCATTACCTACAGCGAGCTGAGAGAGCTGGCCTATATGGGAGCCAGTGTTCTGCATGAGGATGCCATTTTCCCTGTGCGCAAGGAAGGCATTCCTATCAATATCCGCAATACGAACCGGCCCAAGGATAAGGGGACCCTTATTGTGGAAAGCACCTGCAGAAAGCCGAGGTTTACCATAACCGGAATTGCCGGAAAGAAGGGCTTCTGTTCTGTCAATGTGGAGAAGGCCATGATGAATTCGGAGGTGGGCTTCTGCCGGAAGGTGCTGTCAGTCTTTGAGAAGTATGGCATTTCCATTGAACATATGCCGTCCGGAATCGATACGATGACCATCTTTGTTCATCAGTCGGAGTTTGAAGAGTTCGAGCAGTCGGTTATAGCCGGCATTCATCGGGCTGTGGAGCCAGATATCGTGGAGATGGAGTCGGATCTGGCGCTGATCGCCGTGGTGGGAAGGGGCATGAAGGCGGCCAGAGGCACAGCCGGAAGGATTTTCTCCGCTTTGGCCCACGCTCATGTGAACGTGAAGATGATCGATCAGGGCTCCAGCGAGAGAAATATTATTATAGGAGTGAAAAATTCAGATTTTGAAGCGGCGATTAAATCTATCTATGATATTTTTGTTACCATGGAATTGTAAGAAAGGGGGCAGGATATATGGGACATCTGACCAGCAGAGACGCATACCGTAATCTCAGCGACAGGATCAACTGGTTCACGCAGGGAGCGCCTCAGTCGGAGACGTTGTTTAAGATTCTGGAAGTTCTTTATTCGGAAAAGGAGGCCAAATGGGTGGCTCTTCTTCCGGTGCGGCCGTTCACTGTGAAACGGGCCGCCAGGATCTGGAATACTACCGAGTACAAGGCGGAGAGGCTTCTGGATCATCTCTGCGAGAAGGCGCTTTTAGTGGATTCCTGGCATAATGGGGTAAGGAAATTTGTTATGCCGCCGCCAATGGCCGGATTCATCGAGTTCGCCCTGATGAGAACACGGGGAGATATTGACCAGAAATATCTTGCGGAGCTTTACTATCAATACATGAATGTGGAAGAGGATTTCATCAAGGATCTGTTCTTTGCCACTGAGACCAAGCTGGGAAGAGTTTTTGTCCAGGAACCTGTATTGCTGAACGATAAGGCGAATCATATTCTGGATTATGAGCGCGCGACCCATATTGTGGAGGAAGCGGAATATATCGGTCTGGGACTGTGTTATTGCCGCCATAAGATGTATCATGCCGGTCATCCCTGCGAGATCAACGCACCCTGGGACGTATGCCTGACCTTTGACAATGTGGCAAGATCCCTTGCGGCGCACGGCGATTACTGCCGTCTGATCTCCAAGGAAGAAGCCATGGACGCTCTGGAGCGGTCCTACGCCAGCAATCTGGTGCAGATTGGAGAGAACGTGAGAGAACATCCGGCGTTTATCTGCAACTGCTGCGGCTGCTGCTGTGAAGCTCTTCAGGCCGCAAGGCACTTCAGTCCCATGCAGCCGGTGGCCACAACCAATTATATTCCGGAGATGGACCACGATACCTGTGTGGGCTGCGGTAAATGTTCTAAGGCCTGCCCGGTTCTTGCCATTTCCATGGAGAAGGATGAAAACGGGAAGAAGAAGGCGGTCGTCAATAAGGAAATCTGCCTGGGATGCGGCGTATGCGCCAGAAACTGCGCGTTTAAAGCGATCAAGATGGAGAGAAGACCGGTTCAGGTTATCACTCCGGTCAACAATACCCACAGGTTTGTGCTGCAGGCCATAGAAAAGGGAACGCTTCAGAATCTGATTTTCGATAATGAAGCCTTTGCCAATCACCGGGCCATGGCGGCTGTCTTTGGAACGATCCTGAAGCTTCCGCCTATGAAGCAGGCTCTGGCCAGCAAACAGTTAAAGTCCATCTACCTGGATAAGATTCTGTCTGTCTATCAGAAGAAGGCGCAGATGGAGATGGACAAGCGGATTGCGGCAAGAGAGGCCCAGGCCGAAGAAAAGAGCAGCGCGTCTCAGTAGTAAGACGGCAGTAATACAAAAAACGCGTCACTGGCGCGTTTTTTGCATCCTGACGTTTGTATTACAGAATATCGATGTATTCTCCCGCCAGCGCCTTGTTCATGCTGCGGACGGCGCAGAATTTGCCGCACATGCTGCAGGTGTCGCTGTGGTCGTCTTCCGGAAGCCGGGCGTCTCGGATAGCCTTGGCTGTCTCCGGGTCCAGAGCGCAGGCGAACTGGGCATCCCAGTCCAGATTGCGCCGGGCGTCGGCCATCTTGTCATCAATGTCCCTGGCGCCAGAAATTCCCTTGGCGATATCGGCGGCGTGGGCTGCGATCTTGGAGGCGATGATTCCCTGCTTTACATCGTCTACGTTGGGCAGGGCCAGATGCTCCGCCGGAGTCACGTAGCAGAGGAAAGCGGCGCCGCTCATGGCAGCCACGGCTCCTCCGATGGCGGAAGTGATGTGGTCGTAGCCGGGAGCGATATCAGTCACGATGGGACCGAGGACATAGAAAGGCGCGCCCATGCAGATGCTTTTCTGGACTTCCATGTTGGCGGCCACCTGGTTCAGCGGCACATGGCCGGGGCCTTCCACCATGACCTGGACATTGTGGTCCCAGGCTCTCTTGGTCAGCTCGCCCAGACGCACCAGTTCCTCAATCTGGCAGACGTCGGTGGCATCGGCCAGACAGCCGGGACGGCAGGCGTCGCCCAGGGAGATAGTTACGTCGTGCTCCTCGCAGATATCCAGGATCTGGTCGTAATACTCGTAGAAAGGATTCTCCTGGCCGGTCATGGACATCCAGGCGAATACCAGGCTGCCTCCGCGGCTGACGATATTCATTTTCCGTTTGTGCTTCTTGATCTGTTCAATGGTTTTGCGTGTGATGCCGCAGTGGAGCGTGACGAAATCTACGCCGTCCTCCGCGTGAAGACGGACCACATCTATAAAATCCTGGGCCGTGAGAGTGGCCAGATCCCGCTGATAGTGAATTACGCTGTCATAGACCGGAACAGTGCCGATCATCGCCGGACATTCGCCGGTCAGCTTCCGGCGGAAGGGCTGGGTATTGCCATGGCTGGACAGATCCATGATAGCCTCGGCGCCCAGATTTACAGCGCTCATGACCTTCTGCATCTCAATATTATAGTCTTTGCAGTCCCGGGATACTCCCAGGTTCACATTGATCTTCGTGCGGAGCATGCTGCCGATTCCTTCAGGATTTAAGCAGGCGTGATGCTTGTTGGCGGGAATCGCAACTTTTCCTTCCGCCACCAGCTTCATCAGCTGTTCCACCGACATATGTTCTTTTTCCGCCACCGCCTGAATCTGAGGGGTGACGATTCCTTTTCTTGCCGCGTCCATCTGTGTGGTGTAGGCTGCTCCGTCCTTCCGGGCAGCATCAGAATCGGATGCGGCGCCTGTGCCGCAAGCGGCATTGGTCATTGTCTCCATAAACAGAGTCCTCCTTAAACATTCATGACTTTTATATGGCGGCAGAGAGTGGTGCCCCCGGTCCGCCGCCGCGCGGCCTGTCCGGAATATTCCGCTCTGCGATAGATGCAGAGCGTCTGTTCAGGACGCGCAAAAGCGGATATGCCAAACATGACATACCCGCATAAAACACACGATATATCCCTACGTTGGCATTATCCAAATCAGGTTACGGGTCGAGACCTGCGTCTCCTCTCAGCCATGTACGGCTCCCCTTGTCAGATGTATCATAGCACGTTTTTTTTAATCGCGCAATATCCAATCGCTTTTATTCTGTTTTATTCCGCTTATTCCGCTTCCTCTGTCCGGCGTCTGAAAAAGGCAGACACGGAAGCGCCGGACTGCCGCCGGCGTATTTACGGTTTCGCCTTCCATACATAATCCGTCCGGAATTTGCCGGATTCCCGGTCATAGGTTCCGTCGCCGTCGTAAATGGCGGCTCCGGATTCGTAGAGGATCAGGATTTCCGAACCGTCGCCGTCGGTCTTAACGGTGATCCCTTCGGACATGGGCATCATGGTGTAGGCGAAAGTCTGGCAGGTGGATGCCTCCAGCATGATACAGTCGTAATCCATTCCGTCCAGGCTGACAGAGATGGACTGAGCACGGGAAGGATCGTATCCCAGCAGCTCCGAATTGTTGGTGCGGCCGTAGGAGCGGCTGAGAACGATAGTTCCGTCCGACTTCTGTGTCATGCCCTGGATCCGGTTGGTGATGCCGTAGAATTTATCTGTGTCCGGCATGGCGTAGGGGTGGCCGTCAGAAGGTTCCATTCTGGAACTTCCGCCATCGGTCAGGCTGTAGCCAAGGATGTAGGCTCCGAAGGTTTCCCCGTCGGATTCCGCTTTGACGGTGCCCAGATCTTCCGGAGACGCATAGGATTTCTTGGTGGACAGGTAGAAGTTGCCGATCCACAGGGTATCGTTGGAATAATTCATGAAGGAGGGCTGCACCGGAACCTGGTAGAGCTGTTTCACGGTCACATCCTGATGTCCCTCCAGAGTCAGATTGGCCAGCGGAATAGCGGCGATCCAATAGGTGGTTTTTCCGGAGCCGTCCTTTTCCTGATCCGCAGACACATAGAGAGTATCGCCGCTTACGGCCACGCCGCCCATGTGGCTGGTAAAGGGGGTTCCGTCCGCATTGTACATGGTATATTCGGCGATGAACTGACCGTCCGCGTTCAGAACAGCGACGGCAGTGGGATTGCCGCTCTCAACGAAAGGATTGTCTTCATCCCGCTTGAAATATCCGGAGATATAGATGTTGCCTGTCCCTTCCTGCTGATCCATTCCCTGGGACACCAGCTTTTCATTGAATCCCGGAGTGATGGCAAAGGGCTCCGCAACCTCCAGAAAGGCGGAAAAATCATCGTAGCTTTTCTTGTCCGTGTCGGTGCAGACGCCTACTTTTTCCGTCTGAGTCAGATACATGCCGTTTTCGCCGGGAGCGCGGGAGATGGCAGCATCGCTGTCCGGATCTTCCTTTGCCTGAGAATCCGAACCGTCTGTCTGCCCGCCGGTTTCCGCCTCCTGAGAGACGGCATCCTTTTCCTGGGAAACAGTTTCTTCCTCCTGGGAGATAGTTTCTTTCTCCGGGGAAGGCGTCTCCGGAGCGGGAGAGGAAGAACACCCCATGAGTGCGAGCATAATTAATAAGGCCAAAAGGCCGAAAATAGTGCTGTTTTGCTTCATTTTATCAGTTTCACATCCTCCTTTCTGCAATTTAAATTAATTATACCTGATTTTTCAGAAAAGAGCAACACTAATATAGTAATTTGGACAGCTGAAAAGGCGGGTCTTATAAATGTGCTTAATGTCTGCTGACCGGTTGCCGTTTGTGCCAAAAAAAAGAAATTATGAAAAAACAGTTGAAAAATAAGCATAACTATGGTAATATGTCAAGAAAAGTTCCGGTATGTGCAATGGGGTACAGATCCTATCTGGACTGTGCCTTTTTGTGTGTAGGGCAGTTTTCTGATGTTTTTCAATGATGCATTATTATTCAGAAAACTGTATAGTGGCGGGACTGGAAGAAGGAGGATATGCAATTATGAAAAAGAAACTGAGCCTGGTTTTGGCAGGCGCAATGGTTCTGAGTATGGCGCTTACGGGCTGCGGCGGTTCCGGAAGCGGAACAGCTTCCACGACAGCTGCCGAGGCAGGCGGAGAGACGGCTGCTGAGGCGGAGGCAGGCACCGAGGCTGCCGCAGGCGGAGAGAGCAGCGAATCCGACGTGGATACCACAGGATTTCTTGTAACTCCCAAAGATACGGATATTCAGACCGCTGATGTGCAGAAAACGTCTGCCGATTACGAGCTGCCGCTGAATATCTACGACCGCCTGGTCGACATTAAAGTAGAGGACGGCGTGTCAAGCATTGAGCCTTCTCTGGCAGAGGAGTGGGAGATCTCTGATGATGGTCTGGAGTACACCTTCCATCTGAGACAGGGCGTTAAGTTCCACAACGGCAATGATTTTACCGCTGAGGACGTTGTCTATACCTTTAACCGTCTTCTTACGGTTTCCGGCGCTATGAATACGGAGCTTTTGGAGCAGGTTCAGGGCGCGGCCGAGGTCCTGGACGGTTCTGCGACCGAGATTTCCGGCATTGAGGCTGTTGACGATTATACGGTTAAGATCACTCTGGTAGAGCCCTTCGGCGCGTTCCTTTCCTGTATGACGGCTCCCGGCGCTTCCATCTACGACAGCGAGGCGACTGAGGCTGCCGGCGACCAGTTTGGTCTGGATCCGGCTGTGACCGTAGGTACCGGCCCCTTCAAGTTTGTAGAGTGGACGCTGAACGACCGCATGGTTCTGGTGAGAAACGATGATTACTGGAAAGAGCCGGCAGGCATTCCCGGTGTTTTGATCCGCATTGTTCCGGATACGGAGACCCAGACCATGATGTTCGAGAGCGGCGAGTTGGATATCATCGACCTGGACGAGATTCCCGATGCAGTGGATCGTCTGAAGGCCACCTATCCGGATCAGATTGTAGAAGGAAACCGTGTAGGCGTGACCTACATGATCATGAACTATAATGTGGAGCCTCTGAACAACATCAAGGTCCGTCAGGCCATCCAGCACGCCATTGACCGTCAGGCTATCCTTGACGCTCTGTACGGTGGAATGGGAACTGTGGAGAACGGTATCTATCCTCACGGCCTGATCGGTTTCAACAACGATCTTCCGGCTATCGAGTATGATCCGGAGCTGGCTAAGAGCCTTCTGGCCGAGGCCGGTTACGCCGACGGCTTCACCATGGAGCTGGCGAATGATACCTCTTCCGGAGACGCTGTCGCCATGACCCTTGAGATCATCAAGGAGCAGCTGGCAGAGGTCGGCATCACCGCTGAGATCAAGAACTATGATGAGTCCAGTTGGCTGGATCTGCGTAACTCCGGTGAAATGTGCGCCTTTACCGCTACCTGGACGGCAGACTTTAACGACCCGGATAACTTCATTTATACCTTCTTCGGCAACGAGGAGAAGTCAAAGATCCGTTCTCTGAACTATCCGGATGCGGACAAGATGGCCCGCGTGACCGCTGCCCGCGCCATGATCAACGAGGATGAGAGAATCGCTGAGTACCGGGCCCTGGAGAAAGAGATTATTCAGGACGATGCCGCATGGGTACCCATGTATTCCCGCGTACATCTGTTTGCTGTGAGCAAGAGAGTACAGGGCTTCACGCCTTTCTGGAGCGGTTACGGCGACAAGCCTTTCTATGGAATTACATTCAGTGAATAAGTAAGAACTGTATGAACTTTAGGAATCATGCCGCAGAATGAATAACATTTTGCGGCATGATTCTGATTACGTCAGTATGCAAACAAAGCGCCAGTGACGCTTTGTTTGTATCAGACAGAGGAGACGAAGAGAGGGGATATTGTGTTAAGCAAAGTAGTGAAGCGTGTTGCCATATCCATACCGGTACTGATCGGCGTGGTCCTTCTTATTTTTATTATGCTGCGCGTGGTGCCCGGCGATCCGGTTGCAACGATGATGGGCGAACATGTGAATCCGGCTATGATTGAGAAGATCAGCGCGGAGCTGGGACTGGATCAGCCGCTGTACATTCAGTTTTTCAAGTATGTGGGGAATGCTTTGAAAGGAGATTTCGGTACATCCTACCGGCTGAACCGGAACGTGACCCAGGTGATTCTGGAATCCTTTCCTCATACGGTGAAGCTGTCTGTGCTTGCTGCTCTGGTAGCCTGGATTATCGGTCTGGTTGCGGGAATTATCGCGGCCATCCGCCAGAACCGTCTGTTGGACCGTCTGTTTATGGGCTGCTCTCTGGTAGGAGTTTCCATGCCGGTGTTTATGACGGCCCTGGTGCTTCAGTATGTCTTTGCGTTTAAGCTTCAGTGGTTCCCCATCTCCGGTTTTGACAGCTGGCAGGCCATGATCCTGCCGGCTATTGCCCTGGGATGGAACTCAGCCGGCAGTATCGCCAGGATGACCCGTTCCAATCTTGTGGAGATTCTGCAGAACGACTATATCCGCACGGCCCGGGCCAAGGGCCTGAGAGAGAACGGCGTAATTGTAGGCCATGCCCTGAAGAACGCCATGCTTCCGGTGGTTACCATGATGGCGCTGCAGATTTCCAGCATGCTTTCCGGCGCAGTGCTGACGGAAAGCGTCTTCGGAATTCCGGGCATCGGACGTCTCTCTGTCAATGCGATTGAAACAAGAGATATGCCTCTCCTTCAGGGGACGGTTATCTTTACAACGATTATTATTATTCTGGGCAATCTGATTGCGGACCTGCTTTACAATGTGCTTGATCCCAGAATCAGGGAGGGCGCGTAAGATGACAGGAAGATACGAAAAAAATCATGAACAGAGACCGTCTGCCGCGCAGACAGAAGCAGCGGGTCAGGATTACGGAGTCGGTATCCGCGATATGGAAAGCGTGGAAGAGGAGAACCTGGCTGCTCAGATCGGAGAATCTGAGACCTGGCTGGACCAGATCAAGACCATGGTTCGTCAGAATAAGCTGGCCGCTTTTTCGGCCCTGGTGATTCTTCTGATCATCCTGGCTGCGGTTTTCGCTCCCTTGGTGGCGCCCTACGATCATCTGGAACAGAGTCTGATTGACCGTCTGACGCATCCCTGCGCTGCCCACTGGCTGGGCACCGACGAGCTGGGCCGCGATGTGCTGAGCCGCATTATCTTCGGTGCCAGAGTATCTCTTACCATCGGTCTGGTGCCGACGCTGATTTCCATGGTCATCGGTACTGTGCTGGGTCTTTGCGCCGGATATTACGGCGGCAAGGTGGATTTCGTCATCATGCGTTTGGCTGACATTATGCTGGCGTTCCCGTCCCTGCTTCTGGCCATGGTGGTCATGTACACCATGGGAGGCGGACTGATCAATATATTTATTGCTTTGAGTCTGGTTAACTGGGCCGGTACCGCAAGAATCGTCCGGTCTCAGACATTATCGTTAAAAGAAATCGAGTTCGTCGAGGCGGCACGTTCCATCGGCGTGAAGAAGTGGACGATTATGTTCCGCCATATTC
>CANQBN010000124.1 GCA_947588855.1 uncultured Lachnospiraceae bacterium | reverse complement strand
AAGCAGACAAAGATCGCCGCGATCGTATCCGCGGCAGCTCTGCTGGCCATCGGCGCTTCCATGGCTTCCTTCGCAGCCGCAGGCTGGGTTGAAGAGGCAGAAGGCTGGCGCTATTATGACAGAGACGGCTACGCAGTGACAGAACAGTGGAGACAGTCCGGCGGACAGTGGTTCTGGCTGGATGAAGACGGCTATATGGCCACCAACAGGCTCCTGGAGAGCGCTGACGACAACGGCAATACCTACTATGTAGGACCGACCGGTGCCCGTGTTACCAACGATTGGGTCATCATTACAGATGAGGACGCGGATAATTACTGGTATGACGAGGAGAATGAGGCTGGTTACAACTACTATTACTTCCAGGCATCCGGCAAGGCTTACAAGACTACCGGCAAGACATCCTTTAAGAATATCGATGGCAAGTACTACGCATTTGACGGCGACGGCCGCATGCTGTATGGCTGGGTCAATGATAACTCCGAGAGGGTTACCGGTGACGGTGCTTACATTGAAGGCGTTTACTACTGCGGTGATATCACAGACGGTCACCGGGCAACTAATGAATGGCTCAAGCTGTATGTAGGCAATGATGGCCCTGCATTCAACAGCGATGCCGAGGATGAGGAATATTGGTTCCGTTTTGGCGCCAACGGCAAGAAGATTCAGGCTGAATCAGCCAATAGTTATGTAACCAAAACTATCGACGGCAAGAAGTACACATTTGATGAGTACGGCATCATGCAGACCACCTGGGTTGACGGTGAGACCGTTGCTTCTACAGTTCTTGGATTCTACGGTGATGAAGAGGATGGTTCCAGACATAAAGGCTGGTTCTACAAAGTTCCGTCTGAAACTATGGACAAGAGTGCATACAACGATGATTCCAAGAAGTGGTTCTATGCTAACAACGATGGTACTCTGGTATGGGGTCAGATTAAAACTATCAGCGGTAAAAAGTATGGCTTCAAAGGTAATGGCGAGATGATGAGCGGCGTATGGGTTTTGAATGTTGATACTGACAATAAACTCCTTGCTTGGGATAGCGATGGAGATGGCACGAAGGAAGAGGGCATCTACATCGATACAGAAGGTGAAGCTGAGACCCTTGAAAAGCAAGTGGCGAATTTCAATGGTATTAACAACAGCAATGTCGCAGTATATTATTTCGGTAGCTCTGATGACGGCGCCATGAAGGTTGGAACCCAGACTTTGACGGTTGATGGTGTGACCTATCAGTTTGCATTCGGAAGAAGTGGCGCGACCTATGGTCGGGGTATCAATAAGCTCGACAAGAAGGTCTTCTATAGCTATGGCAAGAGAGTGAAAGCTGACGCTGACTACAGATATCAGGTTATTGAGACTACCACAGATAACGATGGTAATGTGATAGTTGCTCTTGATTCTACTAATGATTATAAACCGGTAGTATACACTGCAGATGCTAGTAACACTGCCAAAGCAGCGACAGATCATTCGAAACTTAAGCCGAAGACATCAGGTAATAAGTGTTACCTTGTTAATTCTTCTGGTGGTCAGATGACCGGAACCAGATACACTGATGCCGAGGGACGTGTCTACATCCTGAATGCTGATCATGAGGTTGTTGACTGCTATTGGAAGAATTAACTAATCGGTTGCTACGGTTAAGTTTCTGAGAAGTTAAATTGATCCGCCCCTCCCGGGAATATTTGGGAGGGGCGGATTTTCTATGTTTTCTAACTATAAATAAACAATTCCCCCTAGGTATTTTCTGGAAATGACTGTTTATTTGGATAGAAATATTCGGAAGGATGGTTTTTTGAATGCATAGAAAGACTTATTGACAACTTCCTTTTTCTATGCCTCTTTATATTTCTCTTTTGATATCGAATAGAAAGACTGACTGGTAAATCTGGTCCTTCACACCACTTTTACCGGTCTTTTGGGGGAATGCCGTCACTAATAAAAGGTATTCCTTCGTTGTTTATGGAACAGAAAAAAAGACTTTTTAATTCCCTTATAATTAAAAAACAAGAAGAGATGAAATTCGATTAAGTCTTACCGCTCCCCAGGATTCCTCAAATTAAGAAGCAACCAAGACTTTTTTAAATTTAGACGCATAATTACACTCCTCACAGAAAAATCCTCCTTTCCGGGGATTCCCGAAAAAGAGGATTTTCTTAGACTATAAGACCATCAATTATTTCCAATAGCATTTAGTAATCTTATGAGTAGTCTTATCCAGTTCGTAGATACGACCTTCTGCATCAGTATACTTAGTTCCAGTCATCTGACCGCCAGAAGTGTTAACAAGATAGTAATCATGTCCATCTGAATCAGCAACGTAATTTGTACTCAACGTCACAGGTTCTACACTATACCTAGTCTTATAAATCGGATTCCCTTGAGCGTCCACTTTGGGATTACCATCCTCGTCAAGTACAGGCACTTTAATAATTTCTATAGCTTGATATCTGTAGTCAGCATCAGCTTTCACTCTCTTGCCGTATTCATAGAAGACTTTCTTATCAAGGCCTTTCACGCCCTGGCCATAAACATCTCCGCTTCTTCCAAAGGTGAACTGATAGGTCACACCGTCAACAGAAAGAGTCTGGTTGCCAACCTTCATTGCACCGTCTTCAGAACCACCAAAGTAGTATACTTCTACATCGGGTTTACTATAACCAGCACTTTCCAAGTTAGCTTCAAAAGCATTAACTGTGGCAGTAAGATTATTAGCCTTATATTCAGTATCAATGTTTGCACCTTCTACAGGCTTTCCATCTTTCTGATAAGCAGCAAGTGTATTATCACTGCCGTTTACACACAGAGCCCACAGACCGCTCATCATCTCGCCATTATACTTGAAGCCGTACTTCTTACCGTTAATAGTCTTGATCCTGCCATATACCAGAGTACCATCGTTGTTTGCGTAGAACCACTTCTTGGAATCATCGTTGTATGCACTCTGATCCATGGTCTCAGACGGAACCTTGTAGAACCAGCCTTTATGTCTGGAACCATCCTCTTCATCTCCATAGAAGCCAACAACTACGGAAGCCTCAGATTCACTGCCATACCAAGTGGTCTGCATGATGCCCCATTCATCAAATACATAGTTCTTGCCGTCAATTTTTTTGGTCCGATATTCTTTGGTTCCATCATCGTTTGGTCCCTGAATCTTCTTGCCATTAGCGCCGAAATAGAACCAGTATTCCTCATCCTGAGCATCGCTGTTGAATGCCGGACCGTCATTGCCTACATACAACTTGCGCCAGTCGTTAGTCACGCGGGCACCATCCTCGATAGTGCCGCAGTAATAAATACCCTGCATGTAGGCACCATCGCCGGTCACTCTTTCAGAGTTATCGTTAACCCAACCGTACAGCATACGGCCATCGCCATCGAATGCATAGTACTTACCATCAATGTTCTTGAAGGATGTCTTTCCGGTAGTCTTGTAAGCCTTGCCGGATGCCTGGAAGTAATACCAGTTGTAACCGGCATCGTTCTCCTCGTCATACCAATAGTAGTTGGCATCCTCGTCAGTAATGGCAACCCACTGGTTGGTCACACGGGCACCGGTCGGTCCTACATAGTAGGTGTTGCCGTTGTCGTCAGCGCTCTCCAGGAGCCTGTTGGTGGCCATGTAGCCGTCCTCGTCCAACCAGAACCACTGTCCGCCGGACTGTCTCCATGCTTCGGTCACTGCGTAGCCGTCTTTGTCATAGTAGCGCCAACCGCCGTCTTCCTCAACCCAGCTTGTAGCTGCGAAGGAAGCCATGGAAGCGCCGATGGCCAGCAGAGCTGCCGCGGATACGATCGCGGCGATCTTTGTCTGCTTTCTCATAATGAATGCACTCTCCTTTTTCCTTTATTTTGGGCCGTCCTTATGCCGACCCGGTCTGCATTACGGGTCCATTATACTTCCTATAACGGGAATTATCGCTACTTTAGGCCAAAACACGGACCTTATTTGCAGACAAGAGAGATACATCTTTTACCGATTTCTAAAAAACAGGGCCACAGCAATCCTGTAACATACAGTGTTGCTGTGGCTCTTAAGACCGACCAATCAATAACTTCTGATTTTATCGGCGCTTTCATCTGTAGTATTGATAATAGAGCGGATAACTACATAATATCCTGCATTATCATTAACCTTTACATATACCCTGTCGCCCACCTTATGCTTAAAAATCGCCTTTCCCAAGGGGGATTCCGGGCTAATCAAACCCGAAAGGGAATTGCTGCGAATAGAAGTTACCAGGCGATAAGTCTCTACCATGTCATCATCTTCTATATACAATTCTACCGTATTATTAATTCCAACCTCATCGTCAGCAGACTCAGTAGATACTATCTGAGCTGTCTTCAATAATTTTTCCAGATAGCGAATTCTGCTTTCATTCTGATTCTTATCTTTCTTGGCCGCATGATATTCAAAATTCTCACTCAAATCCCCATGGGCTCTTGCCTCCTTCACCGCTTCCAACGCTTCTTTTCTTACTACAAGCGTACGATATCTTATTTCCTCTTTGATTTTTTCCACATCACTTTTTGTCAGTTTCTCTGCCATGATAATCCTCTTCCTTTCCAAGTCTTACTTCTTCCAGATATTCCCTCAAATCCTTTGCCGCATAATTTAATAAATAGTTCCCGTTTCTGCCAGGATACTGCTGTAAATGTTCTGTTCGAATCTGATGATTTACATACTCTACCGCCTCTCTCAAATCCTGGGCGGACATAAGGCGGCATCCCTGACCGCGGATAATCAACTGCTCCAGACCGTCGGAGGTAGCTACCGTAACTACGTGGTTGCGTCCCATCTGATGGGCCAACTTTTCAATATACTGATCGGCTGTCTCGGCCTCTTTTGTATAAACAACATTTATATTATGATACTTGATAGCCTGTCCAAGATTTCCTTCTACTTTATAGGCATCAAACACCAAAATAAGGATGCAGCCTGTAAATCCCTGATAATTACACATGATATCCATCAACGCGTGACGGGCCCCATCAATCGTAAGTTTCGCAAGCTCTTTCAGCTCTTCCCAGGCAAAGATAATATTGTAACCGTCTACCAGCAGATATTCCTCCGCTGTAACTTTATTCTTATTTTGAGATACTGCTTCCTGACTGTAAATAACCCGTCGGGCCCCGGAATCGTATGGCTTTCTGTCTTTTTTCCCACCATACGTTCTGGCAAAAATTTCCTCCAGTTCTTTATCTTCCGCTCCCCAGGCTGTTCTCGAAGCAACATTTGACGGCGGTAAGCTTTCAGTGTTTGACGATTTTTGCTCATCAAACGACCTCTTCCGACGAACAGTCAGCTGCATCGGACTCTCTACATGCATATAATCCTTTACCAAATTCCACGGTACCAAATACCCGGCACCATGAGAACAAAACACGGAGTCACAGGGATTTGCCATATCCAAATCAGGATCATAACCGCTTGCCGCCAAAACCTGATCCTCGTTATGACAGGGTTCATATCCCTTCAATGTACAGCTAAGGCGCCCCTTTCCTTTCGTATAAGCCGTCACTTCCGCCTGATAATTTCCCATGGACGCAACAGGAGCCTTACCGATAATAACCGTCGTATCTCCCTCCATTACAGGTGCATCAAAATTACCGTGCATGCGTTCCAAATCTGACAGAGCCCGTCCTGTTGCCTCCGGAGGTATTTCCAGGCGAAATTGATAAACCGGTTCCAACAGCCTGCATTTACCCAATTGCGCCGCCTCTCTCAATCCCTGCCGCACCGCCCGATACGTCGCCTGTCGAAAATCTCCTCCTTCTGTGTGCTTCAGATGGGCACGTCCGGCAATTAATGTGATTTTTATATCTGTTATTTCTGAGCCTGTCAAGACTCCTAAATGCCGCTTCTCTTCCAGATGGGTCAAAATCAGACGCTGCCAGTTCATATCTAAATCGTCGCTGCTGCATGTGGAATCAAAAGTTAACCCGCTCCCCGGTTCCGCAGGCTCCAATAAAAGGTGTACCTCTGCATAATGACGAAGCGGCTCAAAATGACCTACTCCTTCTACCGCTTCTGTGATCGTTTCTCTATATACAATATGACCGGCTCCAAACTGCACGGAAATTCCAAAGCGCTCCTGAATCAGATTTTTTAAGACCTCAATCTGCACTTCCCCCATAACCTGAGCCTGAATTTCCTCCAGTTCCTCATTCCAGGCAATGCGGAGCATAGGCTCTTCTTCTTCAAGCTGCCGCAATTTCATCAGAATTCCGTGAACATCACTTCCTGGCGGCAGGACTACCTGATAAATCAAAACCGGTTCCAGCAGAGGCGTCCCTGACTGTGCCTCTATTCCCAGTCCCTGCCCTGCATATGTCGATAAAAGACCTGTCGCTTCGCAGATTATTCCCGGCTCTGCCCTGTCAACCGGTTCGTATTTCACTCCGGAATATATTCGTATCTGATTGACTTTTTCTCCCTCGCCATTTATATTCAATACATCCTTTACTTTTAAGAATCCTGAAGTGATCTTCATATGAGTCATTCTATTGCCCTGCTCATCCCGGGAAATCTTAAATACCCTTGCGCCAAAAGGCTGATCCACCGAACTTTCCGGAGTTTTCGCATATAATTGAATCCCATCCAGCAGCTCCCCCACGCCCCACAGCTTTAAAGCCGAACCAAAGTAACAGGGATACATTCTCCGGTCCGAAATCATACTGCGAACATCGCTGCATCGGATCCTTCCGCTTTCCAGATAGCCTTCCAGCACCTGTTCATCACTCATTGCCACTTCTTCCAGAAACTCGTCGCCATTTTGTGCTATATCCGCTAACACATCTTCCGTCTGTGCAGATCCGGATTCAGCCTGCGACACGACTGTTCCATCAATTACTTTCAGTCCATTAAATGGAATACAGTTTTCATCCAGATGCTTTCTTATATCTTCCAGGACATATCGCCAATCCGTACCATTCTGATCCATTTTATTTACAAAGATAAAAACAGGAATTTGATACCTTTTCAAAAGATTCCACAATGTCTCTGTGTGACTTTGAACGCCATCCGCCCCGCTGATTACCAGAACCGCGCAATCCAACACCTGCAAGGTCCGCTCCATCTCAGCCGAGAAGTCCACATGACCCGGCGTGTCCAAAAGCGTCACCTGAATATCTCCCAGGTTAAAAACAGCCTGTTTTGAAAAGATGGTGATGCCTCTGGAACGTTCCAGCTCATAGGTGTCCAGAAAAGCATCACGATTATCGACACGGCCCAAACGGCGGATTGTTCCTGTATGATAAAGAATTCCTTCTGACAATGTGGTTTTTCCGGCATCCACGTGGGCGAGGATGCCGATGACCAGTCTCCTCATAATCTTCTCATTCTTTCTGTATCGTTCCTAATAAGAATATTATACCTGACAACCACCCGAAAGCGCAAGGGTTTCCTGCCAGACAAAAGCCGCTGGCTCTCTAAGAACCGGAAAGCCCGATATTTCATCTCTTCCGTCCGCCTTTCCCGTATCTCCCTCAACCAGAGTCGCCGATATCATAAATATCGGAATCCAATCATATTGTGCGAATATGTGGAATCTATCGTCACATCGGACATCGGGAAGCAATTCCAAGGGACTGTCCAGCGACATTGCCACCGAATTTCGCAGCAGAGCGTCGCAGATTCATGTGTATCCGCTGTCTTTCAAAGAATATTACTCGGCAGTCGGCGGCGATGAACGGCAGGTACCTGGAGCTATACATTAAAGACATTGTAGAGCGGAATGGAATCAAGCGTGAGGATTTGCTGGGCGACATCCTGGATTTTCTCGCTTCTCAGATCAGTTCTCTGACCAACCCTACCAACATTGCCAATGCCCTCACAAGCATGAAAAATGAAAAGGTCAATCCCGCTCTGGTTTCCAACTATGTTCAGTATAGCTTGGATTCGTTCCTGATCTCTCAGGCACACAGATGCGATGTGAAAGGGAAGACCTATTTCAAATTCCCCAGCAAATATTATTATACCGACACGGGGCTTCGCAATGCCCGGCTGAATTACAGGCAATATGACCCCGGCCATCTGATGGAAAATATCATCTATAATGGGCTTCTGCGCAAAGGATATTCCATTGATATAGGCGTGGTTGTCGACCGCGCCGCAGGACGCAATACGCAAAAGGAAATTGATTTTGTTGTCAATGATGCCGATAAAAGAATCTATATTCAATCTGCTTTCCGCATGGATACGGAAAACAAGGCAGACGCTGAGATAAGCTCTTTGCTGCTGGCAAGAGACTTTTTCAAGAAAATTGTCATTCGGCTGGATATTCCCCACAACTATATGGAAAAACGAGAGGATAGCGCTTATCTGATTACCGGGAATATTCGTCATTTTCCCAAACATGATTTTATTGTTACACCAGCGGAAATAATGGATATCCTTTATAAAAATCAAGTTTAAGAGAAATGCCGTATTAGGGAGCCGGGCATGGGGTGGAGCCGTTGCTATTCTATATCATACCCTTCCAAAAAGGTATGCTTCTCCCCCTTTTGCTTATAGGCAACCACCGTGTCCAGATTCACGTTTTCCACACTCTTAAAAATGTTTCCTTCCACAAATGGATTGCTCTGCTTTAACGTTCGGATCAGTTCTTTTATTTCCATCCGTTTGGAACGGTTTTCCTCATTATTGCAGGTGCTGCAGGTATCGGTAAACTTGCAGGCACACTGTATAAAATGGAGTCCGTTGTAATCTCTCCACGCCTTGATATCCTCTTCCCTGACCAGGTACAAAGGACGGATCAGTTCCATGCCATCAAAATTGGTACTGTGCAGCTTCGGCATCATGGTCTGTACCTGCGCGCCGTAAAGCATACCCATGAGAATTGTCTCAATCACATCATCATAGTGATGTCCCAGCGCGATCTTATTGCATCCCAGCTCCTTCGCAAAATGATACAGATGCCCCCGCCTCATTCTGGCGCACAAATAGCATGGGGATTTCTCCACATGATAGACCGAGTCAAAAATATCCGATTCAAAAATAGTAATCGGTATATTCAGATTCCGTGCATTCTCTTCGATTAACCTTCGGTTTGCCTCGCTGTACCCCGGATCCATCACAAGGAACTTTACTTCAAAGTCAAATTTATTATGCAGCTTCAGTTCCTGAAAGCATTTCGCCATAAGCATGGAATCTTTTCCGCCGGAAATACATACCGCTATCGCATCCCCCGGCTTTACCAGTTCATAGATCGTAATCGCCTTTGTAAACCTGGACCAGATCGTTTTTTTGAATTTCTTACGCAGGCTCTGCTCCGCATCCTTTGCCTTATCCTGATTCTGCGGTTCACGCATCCTGTCCATAAGCCATGCAATATATCCGCCATCAAGGCTTTCCGCATCCAGTCCCTTTTCTCTTAAATTTTCCGCCACCTCATTACTGACTATGCCTCTGCTGCAGCA
>CANQBN010000123.1 GCA_947588855.1 uncultured Lachnospiraceae bacterium | reverse complement strand
GTAATAGTGGGGACTTAAAGGATTTACCTCGGTAATACCCGCCTTGGTCGCTGCCAGAGACGAACCTACAGAGCCTCTGGAGCCCACCAGATAACCGTCTTCATTGGATTTCCACACCAGCTTTTGAGCAATGATATACATGACGGCGAAACCGTTGGAGATAATCGAGTTCAGCTCCCTTTCCAGCCTGTCCACCACAATGGACGGCAGTTCTTCACCATAGATCTCATGAGCCCTGTCGTAACAGATCTTCCGCAGGGTCTCATCGGAATCTTCGATGACAGGCGGACATTTGTCCGGGCGGACCGGCGCGATGACCTCGCACATATCCGCGATCATCCTGGTATTGGTGACGACCACCTCCATGGCCTTGTCAGAGCCGAGATATCCAAACTCCTCCAACATCTCGTCTGTGGTCCGCAGATACAGCGGCGCCTGGTTGTCGTTATTCTCATGGGTCCTGGAGGCCATGATAATCCGCCGGTAAATTTCATCCTCAGGATTCAGGAAATGTACATCGCAGGTAGCGCATACCGGTTTATGAAACTGCTCTCCCAACTCCACAATCCGGCGGTTCAGATTTCTCAAATCCTCTTCACTTTTTACGGAACTGTCCTCGTCCTCCAGCATAAAGGCATTGTTCCCCAGAGGCTGAATCTCCAGATAATCATAAAAATTCACAATCTCACCAATCTGACTATCGTCCACGCCGCGGAGCACCGCCTGAAACAGTTCTCCGGCCTCACAGGCGGACCCGATGATCAGCCCCTCGCGCCATTTGCTGAGGAGGCTTCTTGGGATTCTGGGCCGCCGGTAAAAATAATCAATATGGGATCTGGATACGAGCCGATACAGATTTACCCTGCCGATGTCGTTTTTCGCCAAAATAATAATATGGTAGGACGGCAGCTTTTTCACATGGTCCGCGTCCAGAGAATTCATCTCGTTCAGCTGATCCACATTAAATAGCCCCCTGTTTTTCAGCATGCCAAGAAAGGCCACGAAAATCTCCGCCGTACATCCGGCGTCATCTACGGCCCTGTGATGGTTTTCCAGGGAAATATTCAGCGCCTTGGCTACCGTATCAAGCTTGAAGCGGTTCAGCTGCGGCAGAAGCATCCGGGCCAGGCTGACCGTATCAAGCACGGTCGGATGAAAAGGCAGTCCCAGAAGCTTCGCGTTTCTGGAAATAAAGCTGACATCAAAGGAAGCATTGTGAGCCACCAGGGCAGCTCCCTCGCAGAATCTCAGAAATTCCGGCAGCACCTTGTCTATCTTTGGAGCAGAAAGGACCATGGAATCGCTGATTCCCGTCAGCTGCTCGATTCGGAAGGGAATCGGCACGTCGGGATTCACAAAGGTGCTGAACCGCTCCGTAATCTTTCCGTTTTCCACTCTGACGGCGCCGATCTCTATGATTCGGTCATTGATCGGGCTGAAGCCCGTCGTCTCAATGTCAAAGACCACAAAAGCATCGTCAAAGCTCTGCCCGGCAGCGTTCTCTGCCAGCTGCTTCATATCGTCTACCAGATAGCCCTCTACTCCGTAGATGAGTTTAAAGCTGTCGTTCTTGTCCAGAGCATGACTGGCATCCGGAAACGCCTGCACCACACCGTGGTCGGTAATGGCGATGGCAGGCATGCCCCACTTCTTTGCCTGCCTGATTATATCCTTCACATCGGAAACTCCGTCCATATCGCTCATTTTGGTATGGCAGTGGAGTTCCACTCTCTTTATGGTACTGTGATCCTCTCTCTTATTGCTGAAGTCCTCGCACTTCTTAATCCCCACCACAGATCCGATCGTCAATTCCCCGTCGAATTTATCTATGGTCGTCATGCCTTTCAGTTTGATAAAGCTGCCCTTAACTATGGCCTTGTCAACATCTTCCAGGGCCTCTTCGCCGGCGAACAGCTTTACGCCGATGGTATCCGTAAAGTCCGTCACATCAAATATAATCAGCGTCTTCCCGCTCTTGAGAAGCCGCCGGTCCGTGAAAATAATCTTCCCCCGTACCGTCACTTCACCGATCTCACCGGTGATTTCCGATATGCTGATAAACGCATCGTCAAAATCCCTTCCGTATAACACATCCGGGTTGCTGCTCTTCTTCTGATAACTGCCGAAGCGCTTCTTTTTGCCCCATTTATCTCCGGCCGTACCAGTTCCGGACGGCGGCTGGGCTCCGGCCCGGCTCTCTGTCCCCGCCTCCGGCTGCCGCACAGGAGCTGTTTCCGGTTCCGGCAGCTCCCTGTTGTCATAACTTAAGGCCGCCGTTTCTATGGCCTCCGGGAAAAGATCCGGAAGTTCCTTCTTCTTCCGCGGTATGTATTCATATTCCACCATAACCGGCAGACCGCACCGCTCGAAAAATATCTTTTCCAGCACCCTCTTTAGATCCCCGGCTTTTTCCCGGTATACGGAACTGTCCTCCACCGCCAGATGAAGCACATCCTCCCTGGGGAAGGAGCACTCCGCCCGGCGCATCATATTATACTCCATAATACTGTAGCGCTTCAGTTCCAGGAGAATGCTTTCCTTATAAACCTGCAGAAGCTTTCCGGGCGTATACTGACCTGACAGATGATATTTCTCCACAATCCTGACAGTCAGTTTCTTATTGGGAAACAGCTGATCGTGAATCCCCTTCTCAAGGGCATAAATCGTCTGCTTGTGAATCAGTCTTGGACTGTCAATATATATCCGGAGAAAACTTCGGTCCCTGGCGGCCGCAACGCGCTCCACGTCCACCAGTTTAAGCAGCTCTCTGAGTTCATCGACAATGTTCAGTTCCGGAAATACCTCTAAAAACTTCTTCCCCATGTTTTCACCTATGCGTTATTCTCATTCCGCAGCTTTACCAGTTCCTCCCTGAGCGCTCCGACCAGCTCTTCTTCAGGCATTTTGCGGATGATCTGTCCCTTTTTGAACAACAGACCTTCTCCGTTCCCTCCGGCCACGCCCAAATCCGCCTCCCGGGCTTCTCCCGGACCGTTGACAGCGCATCCCATAACCGCTACTTTGATATCCAGATCATCAAATTCCGTCACCATATTCTCAACCTGCCCGGCCAGGCCGATCAGATCGATCCTTGTTCTTCCGCAGGTCGGACAGGATACCACCTCGACGCCGCCTTTCCACAGACCCAGCGTCCGCAGAATTAACTTGGCCGATTTTATCTCCTCTGCCGGATCGCCTGTAAGAGACACGCGGATCGTATCGCCGATTCCCTCATTCAGTATAATGCCAAGCCCGACAGCCGATTTAATATTTCCTGAAGTGACCGTCCCGGCCTCGGTAATCCCCACATGCAGAGGATACGCGGTCCTTTTCGAAATCAATTCATGGGCCTTCACGCACATCATCACATCCGAAGATTTAATGCTGATGACCAGATTGTCATAACCCATCTTTTCAATCATGGCTGTCTTGTCCAGGGCGCTCTCCACCAGGCCTTCCGCTGTAACGCCGCCGTATTTTTCAATCAGTCCCTTCTCCAGCGAACCGCTGTTGACCCCCACACGGATGGGAACGTTTCTCTCCTTCGCCTTGTCTATGACCGCCCGTACACGGTCCTCAGAACCGATATTGCCGGGATTAATGCGAATCTTATCTGCGCCGCATTCTATAGCGGCGATTGCCAGACGATAATCAAAATGGATATCCGCCACCAGCGGAATACGGATCTGCCGCTTAATCTCCCTGATAGCCGCCGCGGCCTCCATGGTAGGCACCGCCACGCGGATAATGTCGCAGCCGGCGTTTTCCAGCCGGAGTATCTGTTCCGCCGTAGCCGCCGCGTCCTCCGTCTTCGTATTGCACATAGACTGGATCAATATGGGATTTCCGCCGCCGATCACCCGGTCTCCGATGTGTATCACTCTGGTTTCTTTTCTGCCCATAACCTTGTCGCTCTCCTTTTTATTCACTGAGAAACCGCCGGCATTTACTGCCGGAAAAACACGTTTGAAATATCGTTAAACAGGATGAACACCATAAGACACATGAGAAGGGCCATGCCGATCGCGTGAATCATACCTTCCTTCTCCCGATCCACCGGCCTGCCTCTCACCGCCTCAATCAGGAGAAACACCAGCCTGCCGCCGTCCAGCGCCGGTACGGGCAGGAGATTCATGACGCCCAGGTTGGCGCTGAAGAGCACGCACAGATTGGCTACGCTCAGAAGCATGGTCGCCACGCCGTAGATCATACTTTCATCTACCGTCTCGTCAACAATGGACACGATACGGACAGGACCTGCCAGATCATCCGTGTGGACCTGACCGGCCGCCATCATTCCGAGACTCTTGATGACCGCCTTGATCCAGTAGAATACCTCGTATGCGCCGTATTTCAGAATCTCGGCGACCCCGTTGGCGGGAGTCCTTCCCCCGTTGGTAATGATTCCCAGCATATAGGTTCCGGTCTCCTCCGAAAGCTTCGGCGTCAGCGTGACCGTATGCTTCTCCCAGCCGTCCCCTGAGGGCCGTTTGAATTCTACCTCTATGGGCTGACTGGTATGGGTCATCATGAACATGGTAATATCCCGGTAAATAACCGTCGGCGTATGGTCCATTCTGATAATGACGTCGCCGGCTTCCATACCCTGCTCTTCCGCCGAGAGTCCCGGCTGAACGCCGATCAGTTCGGTCGAATCGTAGCCGACGGAGCTGACGATAACCACTGCCAGCACAAACGCCAGCAGAAAGTTAAAGACAGGTCCCGCCGCCACCACTGCAATCCGGGACCACACCGGCTTGTTGGTAAACGCCCGCGGGTCGGAATCATTTTCATCCTCCCCCAACATCATGCAGGAACCTCCGAAGGGAAATGCCTTGATGGAATACCGGGTCTCGCCCCTGACAAAAGAAACAATTCTGGGCCCCATGCCGATTGAAAACTCCAGAACGGCAATTCCCGAAAGCTTAGCCAGAAGGAAATGGCCGAACTCATGAATCAGAATAATCAGGCCAAAGACCAGAATCGCGATAATGATGCCCATGTAAAAAATACCTCTCTCAATCAAATGAATGCTCTGTCTGATATTGATTTTTCAGAAATTCGTATGTCTCCGCCTCTGTCTCCAGAATCTGTTCCAGAGACGGATTTTCAATAATCTTGTGCCGGCTCATGGCGGCCCTTATCATATCCGTAATCACCAGATAGGATATCTCCCGATCCAGGAAACGGCTGACGGCATATTCATTGGCCGCGTTAAAAACGGCAGGCAGGGAACCTCCTGCGGTTCCGGCCTCATATGCCAGCGACAGCGCGGGGAAATTATCAAAATCCGGTTTCTCAAATTCAATACGTCCCAGCTTCCAGAAATCCAGGCGCTCTCCCGGGAGATACCTCCGCTCCGGATAATAGAGCGCATACTGGATCGGCAGCTTCATATCGGGAGTTCCCAGCTGCGCCATAACGGCTCCATCCTCAAACTCCACCATGGAATGGATTATGCTCTTCGGCTGGACCACCACCTGGATCTGATCCATATTCACGCCGAACAACCAGCGGGCCTCCATTACCTCCAGACCCTTGTTCACCATGGTAGAGGAATCGATGGTGATCTTTCTGCCCATGGACCAGTTTGGATGCCTGAGGGCGTCCTCGGGCTGAATATCTTTCATCTGCTCTCTGGTACGGCCCCGAAAAGGCCCGCCGGAGGCGGTCAGAAGGATCTTGTGAATCTGTCTGTCAGTTTCTTCTGAAACACGCTGAACTCCCTGAATGCATTGGAAAATGGCGCTGTGCTCGCTGTCCACAGGAAGAATGCGGACGCCTTTTTTCTTCGCCAGAGGCATAATCAGATGACCTGCCGCGACCAGCGTCTCCTTGTTGGCCAGAGCAATATCCCTGCCGGCTTCCATAGCCGCCATGGTAGGACGGATGCCTATCATGCCCACTACAGCGGTCACCACGATGTCGGCGGCGGTATCTGCGGCAGCCTGAATCAGGCCGTCCATTCCGGACACGATTTTTATATCCAGATCGGCAACGGCCAGCTTCAGTTCAGCAGCCTTTCCCTCGTCCCATACGCAGGCGAGCGCAGGCCTGAACCTGCGGATCTGCTGTTCTAAAAGGGCGATATTGCTGCCGGCCGCCAGGGCCGTCACCTGAATATCGCCGTTATTCTTCACAACCTCTAACGTCTGGGTCCCGATAGAACCCGTAGACCCCAGAATGGAAATCTTCTTCATGTACTTTCTCACCTCAGAAACGTAATCGCGAAATAGATGGCCGGAGCCGTGAAAATCATGCTGTCAAACCGATCCAGCACGCCGCCGTGTCCGGGAATCAGATGTCCGTAATCCTTCACATCATGATTTCTCTTAATCGCTGAAGCGGCCAAATCTCCAATCTGTGATATCACCGCGGCAATGGCGCAGGCAGCGGCACAGGCGATCACCGGTTCGCCTACCTCATTCATCCTTCCTCCCAGTACAAATCCATAAATCATGCCCAGAAAGGCGGAACCGGCAATCCCTCCAACCGCCCCTTCAATGGACTTTTTAGGGCTTAAAACCGGCGCCAGCCTGTGTCTTCCGAAAAGCATCCCCACACAGTAGGCAAACGTATCGCATCCCCAGGAGCTTAAAAAAATCAGCCACACAAGGTACTTTCCGTCCGGCATCTGCCGCACCTGATACAGATACGACAGCATCATGGCCACATAAAACACCCCGAAAAAGGCGACCGTGATCTCCTCCGTCTTATACCTGGGGAAGGCGAACACATACAGGCACATGAGAAGCATAAGCGCGCCGATGGCCATCAGAGTCACATACTCTTCAGCATGAATCCACAAAAGAGCATAATAAAACACGGCCGCGCCGTAGCCTACAAATGCCAGAGGCGTCTTCTCGATCTTCATTACCCTGTACAGCTCAAAGAGTCCTATGAGAGAGATGATTCCCGTTACGGCAAAAAGCACGCTTCCGCCGCTTCCCACAAAAAAGACTGCCAGAATCACCAGAATGATTCCACTTATCAACCGCGTCGTAAACATGCAGCTACCTCCCGCCGAACCGGCGCTCCCTCTTATTGTACGCAGCAATAGCTTTTTCTAATTCTTCCTGATTAAAATCCGGCCACAAACAGTCGGTCACATAAAGCTCCGCATAAGCCAGCTGCCACAGAAGATAGTTGGACAGCCGGAGTTCTCCGCTGGTCCGAATCATCAGGTCCGGATCGGGCATGCCGGCTGTATCCAGATAGGAGGCAAATACCGATTCATCTATATGACCCGCGTCTTCGCCGGACACTCTGTAATCCTCCACCAGCTTTCTGGCCGCGCGAACGATCTCATCCCTTCCGCCGTAATTGATGGCCACCACAAAATTCAGGCCCGTATTGTCCTTCGTGCTTTCCACCATCCGGTCGATTCCCTCGATAATATCCGGGGCGAACCGGCTCTTCTCCCCGATCATCCGCACACGGACGTTATTCTCATTGGCAATCCTGATAATTCGCGTCATATAATAGCGAAACAGGTTCATCAGCGCTCCCACTTCCTCCTCAGAACGTTTCCAGTTCTCAGTAGAAAAGCCGTAGACCGTAAAATATTCCAGTCCCATTCTGGCCGCCGCTTCCACCATCTTCTCCAATGCCTCGCAGCCGGCCTTATGTCCCATAGCCCTGGGAACTCCGTGAGCCTTAGCCCATCGTCCGTTGCCGTCCAGTATCACCGCCACATGTCTGGGCAATGGTCTCTTCTCAGAATCCATACTCTTCCTCCGCCGTCATTATACATAAGGGGCAGGTGAACCCGCCCCTTTTCTCTCATGTACTTTAAACCGTCATGATTTCCTTAGTCTTGACTTCAACAGCCTCGTCGACTTTCTCAATCATCTTGTCCGTCAGCTTCTGCATCTTATTCTCCGCAAGCTTACGGTCGTCCTCCGAGAACTCTCCGCCCTTCTCCATCTTCTTGAAGGCCTCGTTGGCGTCCCGGCGGATGTTGCGGATGGCTACCTTGGTAGCCTCGCCTTTCTTCTTTACATCCTTGGACAAATCTTTTCTGCGTTCCTCTGTCAGCTCCGGAAATACCAGACGAATCACGTTGCCGTCATTATTGGGATTGATCCCCAGGTCCGAGGTCTGAATCGCCTTGGTAATATTCTTGAGCAGACTCTTCTCCCAGGGCTGAATCACGATCATGCGCGCTTCAGGTACGGAAATATTTCCCACCTGCTGAATCGGAGTGGGAGTCCCGTAATAGTCCACCTTAATCTTGTCCAGAACATGCGGATTGGCGCGGCCTGCCCGGATGGAGGCGTAATCGTCCTGCAGCACCTCCAGAGACTTGTTCATCTTGTCTTCATATGTCTTTAAAATCTCGTCCATATACCCCTCCTGATATTATACGGTAACAATGGTACCGTTTATTTTCCCCTGCATCGCGTTGGCAATGCTGTTTGCTTCGTTAAGATCGAACACCGCCATGGGAATCCTGTGCTCCATACACATGATGGACGCCGTCAGATCCACCACCGCCAGCTTGCGGTCAATCACTTCCTGGATACTGATGGTATCATACCGCTTCGCGTCGGGATTCACGGCCGGATCGCTGTCATAGACGCCATCGATGGACTTGGCCAGCAGGATACAGTCCGCATCCATCTCCACCGCCCGCAGGGTGATGCCCGTGTCCGTGGAGAAATAGGGATGTCCCGTGCCGCCTGCAAAGAAAGCCACGCCGCCGGACTTCATGCACCGAACCGCCTTGTCCTTGGAGAACAGCTCCGTCATGGCCCCTACCGCAAATGGAGTGAAGATCTCCGTGTTCATACCTGCGCTCCGGAAAATCTCCGACACATAGATGCAGTTCATCACCGTAGCCAGCATGCCGATCTGGTCCGCCTTAGTCCGGTCAATGGCGTTGCTGGTGCGGCCTCTCCAGAAGTTGCCGCCTCCGATAACGATGCCCACTTCCACACCCGCGTCAACGGACTCCTTCACCTGCCTGGCCACTTCTTTTACCGTGTCTTCATCAAAGCCTGTCTTCTTCGGGCCAGCCAGAGCCTCGCCGCTGAGTTTTAAAAGTACCCGTTTCCATTTATTCATATAAACAACCTCTCCGGCTTCCAGATTTGCGCATACTTCTGCTTTTATGAACAGTATACCACAAAACCCATATCTTGGAAAGGCCTTTTCTCCTGTTTTATCTTCCGCCCTTCTGTCTTTCCGGTTTTCCGGCGCGTTTTTCGGTGAAATTCCGGACTGCCGCACTTCCGGGGCGTTACTCCGCCTTCCATTTTTTGATCTTCTCCAGCTTGTCCTTAACGGCTTCCTCCGCCCCTTCCTTCGTGGGGTGATAATATTCTCTTCCTGCCAGGGAATCCGGCAGGCACTGCATCCGCGCCACTTTTTCTTCCGTATCATGGGCGTACTGATAGCCGGCTCCGTAGTTCAGCTCCGCCATCAGCTTCGTAGGCGCGTTGCGAATCACCAG